>JAICQQ010000026.1 GCA_025937785.1 Polyangiaceae bacterium | reverse complement strand
CCCAGATCTCCGCTAGCTGTCGAGCCTTCACTTGAGCTCAGCACAGCACGCACCCAGCGGGCCGCCGGAGGGGCTCGACGCGCCGTCATCGCCGCTGTACGATCACGGTCTCGCTGCTTTTTGCGCCGCGATCTAGTTAGCTTGCTCGGCGTCGCGTTTTCTCGACGCGACACTCTTCAGAAATTGAATCTGTTCGCGATTCAAGCCGCCAGTAACCCACAGCGTCACCACGTAGACGACGATCGTCGCGGGGGCCACCACGAACACCGAGAGGTCACGCAGTAGCCACGCCAGGGCGGCCATCGCCCCCCCCGCGGCTAGGGCGCTCGCCGTGGGGCGGAATATCCGCCAGCTCAGCGTGCCTTTGGGCAGCAACCAGACCCCCACGAGAACCATGAACGCTTCGCTGATCACGCGGGCCCAGCAGATACCGATGCCACCATTTCCCCGGGAACGCTCGAACATCGGTATCAAGATCGGGTCCAGAATTACGCTGATTACTACGCAGAGCGCTTGGGTGAGCGACCAGGCGCGCGCGCGCCCTGCCGCCAGGATCGCGATGCCGAGAGGCATACTGACGTATACGAGGAATACGAACACCGCCATCACGCGCAGATTGTCGATGATGGGGCCGTAGCCCTCCTCTCCCAGTACCATGACCCCCACCTCGGGAAAGAGTCCGCAACACAAAGCAACGGGTACCATCAGGACGACCGATGCTGTGAGCGTGGACCGAGTCGTTTCGAAGAACGAGGTCTTGTTGTCCGCGTAGAGCCGACACAAGACTGGGTAGAGCGCGGTGATCAGCGCTGCAGCTGGGAAGACGACGAGCCCGATCAACTTGTTCGCCGCGGCGTGCCAGCCAACGACGTCCTTGGGTGAGTAGCGCGACAAGAAAGCGGCATCGACGGTCGTCTGCAGCGCCAGTGCTCCACTGAAAAGCAGGAACGGCGCACCTTGCACCAAGAGTTTGCGTGCAGCTGTACCGCTGACCGAAAGCGCTCCGATTCCAACAGGCCGCAAGTAGCGCCCGACGAACAACAGTGAGGCGATGGAGATCACCAGGCTTACGCTGAGAACGGCCAGCAACCGGCCCCCCAAGAGGACCACCGGAATCGTGATCGCTGCGGTGAAGAGGGGAATGGCAACGTTGTTGATCGCGTCGACGTCGGTGCGATCGAAGCCGCGGATGGCCTCGAGTGCACCGGCCGCGATGGTCGTGATCAGGGCACCGCCGAACACTAGTGCGAGCGCGTACTGGAACTCGACGTCGTAGCCGAATACCCAGCAGCCCAGTGCCAGCACGGCGTACACGGCGATCCCGGCCCCCGTGCGCCAGGCGCTCGCGGTGCCGAGGTATTCGCCTGCGCGCGTCCGGTCCAGGGCGACGAGCGCAGGTAAGGCGCCAGATTGCCCGAACACGACGAACAGTAGGCCAAAGGTCGTGTAGGTCGAGGCCAGATACATGTAACTGTAATCTGCCGGTCCCAAGTAGCGCGCGACTACCGCGTTGGTGATGACGGAAATCGGTGTAGCGAGGATCTTGGCACCCACCAACAGCAAAGTGTTGCGCAACACCAATCGATTCGTGGAGCGCTGCGAGTGCACCTCGGCGTCTAGAGCCGCCATCGGGGCATGGTTACGCGCTTCAGCGCTCGAAAGCAAGGGGCGTTTGGGCCGGAGGAAGTCGCCTTTGGGGACGGTCTCGCCTCCATCTTTTGAGTACCCGTTTCTTACATACCCGTTGCAGAGCGTTACTACAGACTCTTACAGACGCCTGCGCAGCCCTTTGCAGACGCCAGCGCGTCAGTGTAGAGCAAGGTCATGCTGCCGCGGGTCCTCATCTACAGGGACATGTTACTCCCTAGGTCCGAGACGTTCATCGTCAATCAAGCGGAGCGGCTGAAGCGTTATCGGCCTTACTACGCCGGCACGACCAAAATCGATGGCCTCCCGCTGCCCGAGGAGCGCACGCTGCTCTTCCACGGTCGTGGTCTCTTGGGGAAGCTCGGCAACGTGGCGTATCGCCGTTCGGGGGTTTCGCCGCACGTAACGAGGATACTGATGCGCGTGCAGCCCAGTCTCGTGCATGCGCACTTTGGCTTCGACGCCACGCACGTGCTGCGCCTGTGTCGGGCTTTTCGCTTGCCGCTCGTCGTCACGCTGCACGACTACGACGTCACGAGTTCGGATGCGGATTTGCTGAGCCTTTCGCCCCATTACGCCGACTACATCCGGCGGCGTCCTCAGCTGAACCAGCGAGCAACGAAGTTTCTAGCAGTATCTCAGCATATCAAGGAAAAGGCGATTGCTCGGGGCTTTTCTCGCGAAAAGATCGTCGTTCACTACATTGGGGTCGATACGGAGATCTTCCGACCGAGCCCCGAGCGCGGGCGTGAGCCCATCGTGCTGTTCGTTGGCAGGCTCGTGCCGAAGAAGGGGGTGGCATATCTCGTGCGCGCCATGGCAGAGGTTCAGCGCAACCACCCGAAAGTCGAGCTCGTGGTGGTCGGCACCGGCCCACTGCTGGAAGAGCTCCGCGCCCAGGCGGCGAACTCGCTGACGGCGTACAGGTTCGTCGGCGCTCTGCCGCCGGCCGAGGTGCGAGCATGGATCGCTCGCGCTAGTATTTTCTGCGCTCCCAGCGTTACTGCTGCCAGCGGGGAGACCGAGGGGCTTCCCATTACGGTGCTCGAAGCCCTGGCGTCAGGCTGCCCGGTCGTCAGCACCGTGCACGCTGGTATTCCGGAGGCCGTAACCCATGGAGAGAACGGCTTTCTGGCGCCCGAGAGTGATTCGGAACTGCTCGCACGGCATCTGCTCGAACTCGTGACAAATCGAGATCTCGCCGACCGGTTCGGTAAAAGCGCGCGATCCCGAGTGCTCGAACGGTTCGATCTGCGTCAGCAGACGGCTGTCCTAGAAACCTTGTACGACGATGCGGTCGCGGGATCCTTTTGGCGGTCCCCATGGGCCCGGTCTCTCCAAAACTCGCTCTCGATGGTGATTGGCAGGAAAGACGTCCAGCGGTAGTATGCTTCGTTTTCTGGTCGATCCACCACCGGCTTCGAACAGACACCCAAAGAGCAGGCCCATGCAGCAACGATTCCTCGATACTCTACGATGCCCATTCTGCCAGCGCGGATTTCAATACACGCCGTCGAGCCTTCAGCCGCTGGCGGGTTCCGACTTCGGCGTGCTGTCTTGCGGGGTCCACGAGTATCCGGTGGTCGACGGTATTGCGATCATCCGCGACGGTCGGATCGACGCGCAAGATCACTGTAGCGACTACGTCGAGGTAGAGGGCCCGAGCGTGGGCGAACTGCTAGCGATCGTCAAGAGCTCCGATCCGCTCGACGCGCTCGTGCGGCTCTTGGCGTTTCCCCCTTCCGTGCCGCTCGGCCTCGAAAAGCGGCGGCGTCTGCGCACCCCCTTCACGCGCGGCCCGGTGGGCAATGCGCTCATGAACAGCCGGCGCAAGCAAGTGCGTGAATGGTTGGAAGCGCCGCTCGAGCAGCAGACGGCTCAACAATGGATGGAGCTTTTCTATCTCAAGAGCCGCTACGCGATGCGCGAAATGTACCCGTACTTCTTTCTGCGCTTCGGGCAGCCCCGCTATCTCGCCTCGCTCGGGCTGGCGAGTGCCATCCCTGCAGCCGAGCGTCCACTCTTGGACCTCGCCTGTGGGCTCGGGCACATCATGCACTACCTGTCCGTTCGCGAGAACCCGATCTACTCGATCGGTGTCGATCGTAACTTCTTCCAGCTCTGGATTGGACGCCGTTTCGTGGCACCGGACTCCTCGTCGTACGTCTGCGCCGATGCTTTGAAGCCGCTGCCGTTCAAGGATGACGCATTTTCGGTGTCCATGTGTACGGATGCGTTTCATTTGCTTTCGGACCAGAAGGCATGCTTGGACGAGCTGAAGCGTTGCGCCGTAGATGACACGGTCGTCATCGATCGCATCGGCAATGGCCTGCTCGAACCCAGAGACACCGAGTTCGAGCGTAGCCCCGCAGGTTACGCGGAGTTGATCGGCGATACTCCGTACCGCATGGTTTCCGAGAAGGACCTGTTGTCCCGCTATCTGGAGGGCCGCGGCCCTGCTCTAGCAACGTTCCAAGCTCCCGCTGCCTTCAACGACGACAAATGGCTGTCGCTCGTGATCAGCAAGTCGTCCAAGCTGTTCGTGGACCACGGCGCGTTCAAGCAGCCTCCCCACGGTGAGGGACCGCTTGGCCTGAACCCCGTCTACAGGGTCGAGCCGAAGGGCGCCCAGGTGCGGTTGATGTTCGAGTTCCCGTCCACTTGGTACGCCTTCGAAAACTGGGGGATGCTCGAGTACCACGCCTATGGTCTCCGGCTCGAGCGCCTCCAGTTCGACGCGCTCGTGCGCGGGAGTGCCGCGGACAAGGCCTCGACCAGCGAGTTCGTGCGGCGGTTCGTTCTGCTTGGATTGCCCGAGCGCTACGCGAAGCGGCCTGCGATCTAGCAGGCGGTAGCTCCGCCCGCCGAAGGTCGTTTGCCATGACTCGCGCCGAGCAACAGCCCCTCGTCACCATCGCGATCCCCACCTACAACCGAGCCGAAGCTTACCTTCCGCAAGCCCTCAGCAGCGTCTGCGCGCAAACGTACCCGAAGCTCGACATCTTGGTGTCCGACAACGCCTCGGCTGACGGCACCGAGGCCGTGGTGGCGTCGTTCAATGACCCACGGATCCGCTATCACAGGCACAAAGAGAACGTGGGAGGCCCTGCCAACTGGGATTTTTGCATCAGGCAAGCTCGCGGCGAGTATTTCCAGCTACTGAACGACGATGATCTGATCGATACCGATTTCGTCGTCAGCTGCATGGCACGCGTGGGCGAAAACCCAGACGCCGGTTTGATTCGTACGGGCACGCGGGTCATCGATGGTGGAGGACGCCTCATCGACATCTCACCGAACTACGTCGATGGCCTCGATTTTGCCGAGTTCGTGCTGGCGTGGATCGATGGCCGTACGGCCCCTTACTTGTGTAGCACGCTGTTTCGGACGAAGCCCTTGCAGGAAATCGGGCTGAGCTCCAAACACAATCTCTGGGACGATGTCCGAACCGAGTTTAGAATTGCAGCTGCACACGGTCGCATCGATATTCCCGAAGTGAAAGCTTCGTTCAGAATGCATGACAACGAGCTGACCTCGTCCGCTGCGATCCGCAACTGGTGTGAGGATTCTCTCGAACTCCTCGAGACGATTTGCGCCTTGGTCCCCCCACATCAAAAGGAACCGATCTGGCAACGGGGTCTCGCTTTTTTGGCGATGTTCAACTATCGCATCGCTGTGCGGCTGGACGCGTCTTGGACGGATCGGCTTGCCGCGTGCATGGAGGTGTATCGAATGTTGGGTCGCACTCCGCGCGTGCGTCGCTTGCTCTATGAAGTTGCCCGCCAGAATCGCATGATGAACCGAATTCGCTCCTGGCGTTACGGGAACGCGAGTTGAGCGATCCTCGCCCGCTCAATAAGCCCTACGATCTCGAGTTCGGTCTGCCTGCGAGTCCGTCTCTTCGCTCACCAGATAGCGCGGGCGACTTTTGACCTCTTGCAAGATGCGGCCCAGGTAGTCGCCGATGATCCCGACCAGGATGAAGAGCACACCAAACAAGAACGCATTGATCGAGACGGCAGAAGCCCAGCCCGCCACCACGTCACCGAAGAAGTACGAGTACAGCGCGTGGAGCATGCCCGCGAACGCCAGTGCGCTCGTGAGAAGCCCCAGCGTGAGCCCGAGCCTGAGCGGCTCTATCGAAAACGAGGAGATGCCTGCCCAGGCGAAGCGCAGCATCTTTCGCAACGTATACTTGGTCTGACCGCTGTGACGCTCGCGCACGTGGAATGACACGACGCTGGACGGGTATCCTATCCACTGGACGAGCCCTCTCAGGAACAGGCCCTCTTCACGAAAGCTGAGGAGGTCGTCTACCACCCTGCGGTCCATCAGCCGAAAGTCTGCCATGCCCGCCTTGATCTCGACGCCGCTCAGCAGCGAATAGACACGGTAGAACAGCCGCGACGACATGCGTTTGAACCAGCCCACCTTGATCGTGTCCAAGCGCACCGTGTGGACGATCTTGGCACCACCCCGCCACTCTTTGAATAGCTCGGGTATCAGATCGGGCGGGTGCTGTAGGTCACCGTCCATCGTGATCACGGCGGTCCCCCGGGCGCGATGCAGCCCGGCGAGCAGCGCGTACTGATGCCCGAAGTTGCGCGAGAGCCGCACACCTACGACGCGCGGATCCGCGGCGTGCGACTGCTTGATGGCTTCCCACGTGCCGTCCCGGCTTCCGTCATCCGACAGGATGATTTCCCAGGACAACCCCATCGGTTCGAGCACACTTCGCAACGCACTGCAGATCGCGGCCACGTTGCCTTCTTCGTTGTAAGCCGGGATGACAATGCTCAGATCGACTGGTTCCGGAGTATCGCGCGATGGGTCGGTGTGATTCATGCTAACTCGTCAGAAAACGCGCAATGAGTCACTGCGCTACATCAGCGGCGCCGTTGCGGTTGGGCTGCACTCGGTACAGCAAGTAGTCTGCTCCGTTCACACCGGGGCCACGATAGATCAGCTCGAGCATCTCACCGCCTTTTGCGGTCGGGTCGTTCAGCAGTTCTTGCACGAAGGGGAACGGTTCGAAGGGAGCTTTGTTCACTAGGCCAAGCTCCAAAAACAAGAGATCCACTCGGTTGTCCGCGAGATAGCGTGGCAAGCGATCGTAGCGTGTGAACGGCAATGGAACGAAATTCGCTCCGGTGAACTCCGACAAATAAGAACGAGTCGCGCAAACCATGGGCGGCCGGCCGAGAGTCTTCGCTATCGCCTGAGTCAACGCCAAGGGCTTCTGCAGTGCGTCGAAATCGTAATCGCCGTTGGCGCGTGTAGGCTGAAGTACGGATGCGATTTGCCCAGCTTGGCGCCAGAGCGTGATGCTGACGAGGAGACTGGCGGAGCCCGCGACAGCCAAGTTGGGGCTAACTCGAGGTAGCCAGCGGGAGGCGCGCTGACCTAGGTCCAGGATGCCGCAGCCAGCGAGCAGCAACACTAGCGGAATCGCAATCGCAACATGGCGCATGATCACGTTGTATGCGAGCGGGCCGGCCAGTATCGCGCCGCCGACCAGTGTCAGAAAGACCAACACGTGGCGCCGTTCGCGCGACCACAGACGAGCGTATCCCCAGACGAATGCTGCCAGCACGAGCCAGCCGACGAGATCGCGCAGCCGCCAGCGTGCAAGCATCCAAACATTGTCGACCGCTACTTTGACTGTCCCCCCTAGACTGGCCTTGGACTCAGCGGCGAGCTTGGTGGCGAGCTGAGGATGACTTTGCAAGTAAACCAGATTCGTCGTGTTGGGGGCGTAGTCGAGACCGAAGATCTTTTCGTTCTCCGAGCGTCCGTCGGGGTTGTTGATGATGGCGAACCACAGCTGCCGCCCATTGATGGCGGGATGGCCAAGCTTCTGGCTCACGGAAATCACCTGCGGCGAAATCGCGAGCATGAAAACGGCGCAATACAGAGAACACCAGACCGTAATGCGTTTCAGTTCCGCCCGCGGTCGTTCGTCGAGGCGCCACTGCACGAGCTTCAGCACTGGGATCAGTACCAGAAACACGATGCTCTCGGTCCGGTCTAGAAACGCGAGCGCGAACACGACGCCGCAAGCGAGTGCCGGTGTCAGGCGAGTGCTGTCCTTACCCCGCCAATAAATCCACAGCCCGAAGTATACGAGCGCGATGTGCAGTGGCTCGGTCAACACCGCGAACGAAAGCGCGATCAGGTTCGGGTTGACTGCCATCAGGGCGGCGGCGACCAGAGTCGCTTGCCAGCCCAATAGCTCTCGGCCCAGCTTCAGGAATACGGCGAACAGCCCCAAGCTCGCGAGAAACGAGACACTGCGAGTGGCGACCTCGAGCGAGGGAAGGGCGAACGACAGCAACGCCGAAAGCAGCGGATACAGCGGGGTGCTGTCGGGGCTCAGCGTCGCGATACGAGTAGCATCGAACGAACGCCACGCAGCGGCTTCGTCCAGAAAACCGATCGAATCGTAGTCTTCGAGAATCGCGGTCTGGGACCAGGCGGCGATCCGGAGGCCTATGTAGCAGAGGCCTACGGCCACGAATGCCATCCGAGCGGTCGCGGGGAGCCCGTTGGGTGCACTGGGTGTGGGCGCGGTACTCATCCAAGCTAGCTCATACTACAGCACGCGCAGAATTGGTACCCGGGACGAAAGTCGTGCGAAGCGCCGCTTGCTCGAAGCCGGTGTGCTCGAAGCGGCTGTGCTCGAAGCGGCTGTGCTCGACTGTCGCACGCGCCTCGCGTTGGAGGTCGGCGTGTTCTCGTCGCCACGCGGTCGGCGTGTTCTCGTCAGCACGCCGATAAGAGCCTGCGACATCCGATGAACTCGGTGATGCGTGCGTTCAGGTCTTCTCTAGCCTGAGTGGCTTTCTGATCGCGACGGTCGCAACCCGAGAAACGCTCTAGGAACCCGGTCGAGGGGCAGACCCGTCCAACGCGGAATCGCACCACGCTGGGGCGTGCCGCGCTGCCGTCCGCAGAATGCACGCGATTTCCGTCGTGCTTGGCACCCCGCAGCGCCCGTGCGCCCTCGGCCTTCCCCGGGGTAGACCATTCGAGATTCCCCCGGCTATGCTCCGAGAACTCGATGAAGATCCGCGCACGAATTTTGGGACCGCTCTTGCTTGCCTTGGGCGCTGGCGTGGCGGCCTTTCTGTTCAAGGACCGGGTTCGACACTGGATTCCGATTCACAGCACTGCCGAATTTGCGATCGCCATCTATACCGGCCCTAGCCCACTGTCGCTGTCGCCGGCGACCGGGGTCCCCCAGCCCACCCTCACGCGAGACGACGTGAGCGACGTATCCGCGGCGTTCGTAGCGGACCCGTTCATGATCCAGAAAGATCAGAAGTGGTGGCTGTTCTTCGAGGTGTTGAACGAGCGCAATGAGCAAGGAGATATCGGGCTCGCATTCAGCCCCGACGGCCGCTCCTGGCAATACGATCGCATCGTATTGGACGAACCGTTCCACTTGTCGTATCCGTACGTGTTCGAACACGATGGCAAGGTTTACATGCTGCCCGAGGCCGGCGAAAGCCACTCGCTCAGGTTGTACGCGGCCGTACAGTTCCCGCATTCTTGGCGGTTCGAAACCACGTTGCTCCGAGGAACGCATCTAGATCCTTCGTTGATCTACCATGCAGGGCACTGGTGGTTGTTCAGCGCGACCAGCTTGCAGAACGATGAACTGACCCTGTTCTGGGCCGAGCACTTGACCGGGCCGTGGCACAAGCATCCAGCGAGCCCCATCGTTTCCGGAGATGCCCATCGTGCACGTCCAGGTGGTCGAGTCATCGAAACCGAGGGTCGCCTGTATCGGTTCGCTCAGGATGACTATCCGAACTATGGCCGCGCGCTCAGAGCATTCGAGATCCTAGAACTTTCAACGACCAGGTATCGGGAGCGTGAAGCCCCGGAGTTCGTCCTCAAGGCCAGCGGACAGGGCTGGAATGCTGCCGGCATGCACCACGCCGACCCACACCAGCTCGCCGACAAGAGTTGGATCGCAGCCGTCGACGGTCATCGCTTCGCTCGCGTGTTGGGCTTTCCGTGACGCCCACCCTTCGAAATGGTATCGAAATGTTGACGAAGTCAACGAGGCCTACGCACTGCAGCTGTCCGTTGAACCGAACGGAGAGGTGTGGACTTCCACTCGAGCGAGTTCTTCCCGTTGGGCGGCGTGGGGTTCGGTGACGAGGACAACGCGGACAACTACCACTTCACTACCGAAATACGCGGCATAGAGCTGGGAACACCTACGCTCTCGACCTGTTCCACGCGGAGCGCCGCACCCTCGCATCGCACTTCAGGGTAGAAACGGATCTAGAGTTCACCAATTGTGGAGAGGTCATCGACGAAGTCATCAAATGACGGCACCTCCGCTGCGTGTTCGTAGAACCCAGCTTGCCCTCCTCAGAGGGCTCGGTCGTTGGTTCGGTCGATGAGTCCCGCGGGTGCGGTTGCTTTCGTTGGCCCGAGGGCGTAACCATCGCAGAATGGCAGTGGATACGAGCCAGACAGCGCAGCAAAGCGCGACCAATCGCCTAGTTCTTCGCAACACGATGCTTTTGGTCGGAGCGAAAGTACTAGCGACGCCGATTGCAGTGCTGACAAACGCGGTCATCGCGCGTTATCTAGGCCCTGCTGACTACAGTTACGTCTATCTCGCAACGACCTACACGACGTTCGGGATGTTGTTCGTCATTTTTGGTCAGTCCGGCGCCCTGCCGGCGTTGGTCGCGGTCGATCGCGACAATGCTGGGAAGTACCTGGGAACCGCGCTGGCTTGGCGCGCCGCGCTGGGCGTCGCGGTCTATGCGACGTTAGCGCTCGGTTGTTGGGCCTTTGGCTACGACACGCGGTTTCAGTATGCGCTCGCACTCGTGTTCAGCGGCCTGCTCATGATGAACCTCGCCGCTGCCTGCCTGGAGGTAATTCGTGGCTTCGAACGCACCGACGTCGATGCACTGACGAATGTGGGGACACCGCTGCTCACCGCGGCGCTGACCATCCCGATAGTGCTGTTGGGCGGACGGCTGCTCGCCGTGTTGACGGTGGCGTTGGTGGTGCAGGCCACCTCCCTCATCGTCGTGTCGCGCTTTCTGCGCCCGGTGGGTGTTGGCGCACTCGAAGCGACCCTGGACACGGTGCAGCTCCTGCTGAAGAAAGGCTACCCGTTCCTGTTCTTCAGCGGGGCCCTGGCACTGCAGACTACGGTCGACGCGGCATTTCTTTCGAAACTCTCCCCCCCCGAAGTCGTTGGTTGGCACGCCGCGGCGAACAAGCTCATCGGGCTCGTCGTCTTTCCTGCGTCGGCACTCGTGACGGCGTTGTACCCTGTACTGTGCCGCCTGTTCGTTGAGGACGCGCGCTCGTTCCTGGAGACGACCCGTGCGACGGTTCAGACCGCCGTTGTCTTGATGGTGCCGATCGCGATGTGCTGTGGCCTGTTCCCGGAAGCAGGGGTGCTGGTACTGGGGGAGGAAGGCTACGCTCCCATCGTCGACAATCTGCGTGTCATGGCCGCGTTCGTATTCCTCGTATACGTAAGCATGCCGTTGGGCATTGCTGTCTTGGCAGCAGGCCGCGCGCGCGCGTGGTCGGCGGTACAGGGGCTGTGCGTGGTCGTGTCCTTGGTCCTCGATCCCATCTTGGTGCGCCTGTTCCAGGCGAGCCACGGTAACGGCGGCCTGGGCATTTGCTGGGCTCGTGTGGCAAGCGAGGTGCTGATGCTGGTCGCAGGCCTCATTCTGTTGCCGAGGGGCGTGTTGGTCGCTGGGATGGTGGGACCCGTGGGCAAGGCTCTCCTCGGCGGGGTCGCGATGGCGGGCCTGGGCTGGCTCTTGGCGAGGCACAGCTTCCTCTGGGTCGCGCCGCTCACCCTGGTTGTCTACGTCGGGGTGCTCTGGGCAACCGGAGGTCTCAACCGCGAGCAGCTCGCGTTTCTGAAGGGCGCGGCCTCCAGGCGCCGCAAGCTTCCCAGGTCGAGCTAAGAGCGCTCCAGCTCACACGGAAGCGCTCGGCGCCAGGCACGCAGTTAGCGGGCTTTTACGCATCGCCAGAGCCCAGCGATTGCGGCGACGCTCGACGAGCCGCGATGTCAACGTGGTCGAATGCTTTCAGAAGCAGCAGCGATCTTGCGATACTCACCTGGTGTCGTCCCGACAACCTGCTTGAAGACACGGGAAAAGTAGTAGCGCTGTGCGAATCCAGACATTTTTGCAACCTGTTCCATCCTGAGTCCAGTACTCACTAACAGTTGCTTCGCTCGCTCGATCCGGCATCGGCGTAGATAGCTCTCGAAAGTCATCTGCTCGCGGGCTTTGAACAACACGGAGAAATGCGACGGCGCGAATCCGGCAATTCTTGCTACCTGACGCAGATTCAGCGCCTCAGCATAGTGCTGGCGTATGAACGCGATGGCTCGCCGCAGTGTGCGATCACGTCGTGCTTGCGTCGGGCGCTCCACCGATGACGCAATATCGCTCACGGCTCTGCGGTAGGCGTCGAACAGCTCCTCGGAACTGCGAGCGTCCCGGGTTGCGCGATCCAGCTCGAGGTCCAAGTCTTGCAAGCTGCGTGAGTCCAGCGCACCATGGGTTGACTCCGCGTCGGCGAGCCGTTCGAAAGCCGCTAGCAGATGCGCCCTTGTTAGATCGAGGCGGCCCTCGAGGCGGGAGCGAAGCGCTTCGAGATAAACCTCAAATCGCGATTGGTAATCCGCAGGATCGCTCGCGGCAAGTTCGGTCCGTAGCTGGCGCAGCGTCGGTGCTGTCGTGCTGTGCTCGCGCTCGGCCTCGATCAGCCCAACACCACGCGAAAGTGCCTGCTGCGCTGCTCCCATCGCGAGCTGGTAGCGTTCGTTCAAGCTCATGCTGCCCCCCACCGGTCCGAGCCCCGCGTGCAGCTGGAACCCAAAGTCTCTTGCCCGCCGGGCCAAGCGGCTCGCCAGATCGAGCAAGTGGCTACGTTTGCTCGCCGCGGAACCAGTCGCTGCGGACAGTACGATCACGCCGCGCTCACCGGCTTTGCCCACGATGGCGCTTCCCACCCGGTCGGTCATAGCGGCGCTAGCGCGTTGGAACAGATGAAGTTGCACGCGCTCTAGGAGCGGATCGAGATTCGCTCCGAGGTTCCTGCACAGTCCGACAAGAGCGTGGTCAGGTAGTCGCGAGAGTCCAAGACTTCGGGGATCCTCGAAGGTGGGGTGGTCGGTCCACGTGTGGATCACGGAATTGACGGCTCGGTCCATCCACTCGGCGCGGCGCGGACGTTCCAGCTCGACGCGCAGCTGATCCAGCTCCGCCAATTCTTTGACGGTTGCGCCTTCGCCGAGGGCCAGAGCGATGATTTCTGAGCTCCGGCGAAGCGCGTTCACGCTGCCCGGGTCGAGCACTAGCGTTGCGAGCGTCGCTGAAACATAGCGGGAAAATTCAGGATCTGTAAGGTGGCCGCGCTTGCCGGTGATCCACGCCCAGCGATCCAGCATCTCGGATGCCGTCGGATGTGTTGTCATGAAAGGCCCGACCGTTAGCACAGCGTGTGCGCGTCCACTGGAAACGATCGGAACGAACAAATCCGCCAGGCCACGATGCCGTGCGAGCTGCCCCCGCCTACTCCTCTGCGAAGCAGCCAGCATGCGCGCGGTGCGCTGGTTGCGCTCGCCTTCCATGCCATGCGCGACTTCGAACCAGGTCACACTCGGATGATGGTGAAGCACCCGCCATCGGTGTCCGTGCCAGATGGCTGCGACCACACCGAGCCGCTGGAATATGTCGAGCATCCCCGCCGCGTGTAGGGAGCTGAGGGGTTCATTCCTACGGTGGTGAATGGCCATCTTTGGAAGTTCGTTCCAAAAGATAACCGAAAACCAAGTTAAGTGCACTCACACGTTCGGAGGCCGTCCGTAAGCTCACGAGGGGACGGAGTGTTTCCTGCCTCCCAGAGGGCGCTTCCTGCTCGCGAGTTGGTCGTCCACCCTAGTTCAGAGGTTCAATCCAATGCGCTCGTTCTTGGTTTTCTTCGCTCCAGTTTTCATGGCTTGCAATGCCTCCAGCAAGTCGAACGTAGTCGATGCCTCAGACGCTGCGAGCATGGAGTCGAGCATTGCATCCACCGCTGGTGGGCCGACCACCAGTGGGGGCAATCAGAACAGCACGAGCAGTGACATCACCTCCACCGCCGCCGCAGGCGTCACCGGATCGTCGTCGTCCGGCGGCGGTGCGGCGCCTGATGAGCCCGATAAGCCCAATCAAACGCCACACGTCGTGCGACCGTGTCCGGGCGTCGACAGCGCGGGTGTCTGGGAAGAAATCACGCCCCGTGAGGCCGGCTATCCCAATTGGTGTGTGCCGAAGTGGAACGATGAGTGCCCCGCGCCCGGGAGAACCACTGCTTCCGGCGTACTGGCCACTTACGGCACCAATGCGGTGGCGATTGACCCGAATGACACTGCGACCGTCTATCTCGGGACTTCCTCACTGGGTATGTACAAGAGTACCGACTGCGGCGCGTCTTGGGTGCATATCAACACCGGAAGGTATGGTGAGGAAATCGACAAGGGGCGCAGTTGGTCGCTCGTAGTCGATCCCGTCGATTCGCAAGTCATCTACACGACCGCCGGATACGGCATGGGGGACGTTTTCAAGTCCACTGATGGCGGCGTGAATTGGGAGCCGATGCTGACGCCAGACGTTCGAGAGGCACTCGCCGGTGGCTTCGTCGAGAAGATCACAATCGATCCTACCGACCACCTGCACCTCCTGGCGAGCCCCCATGGCCCTTGCGTCAAGGACGGGGCAGAGTACGCATGCCTGGCCGAGTCGAAGGATGGAGGCGAAACGTGGACCCTGACCAACAGCGCCCAACAGTGGAGCGAGGGCGACGGTCAAACCATGATCAACGCGACGACCTGGTTCTTTGGGAACCAGTTCGGCGGCATCTGGCGTACCACGAATGCAGGCGCGACTTGGACATCCGTGTACACAGGTAATGCGGACGGCGACGTTTACACCGCCTCGGACGGGTCGTTCTACTCCTGTGCGTTGAACACCATTTTGCACAGCGCGGACGGTATCAGCTGGGGGGCGGTCCCGAACGGCAAGCCGTGCGGAGCCAACTCAAACGGTGGTGCGAAGATTACCGGCTTTGGTGACACCATGTTCATTTCAAGGGGCGCAAGTGGAACACCGCCGGCCGGCGGCTGGTATTGGTCTACCAAGGACACGGATCCCTCGAACTGGAAGTCGCTCGAGAGCCCTGCCTCGATGGGGCAAGGTGGCGTGAGCATTGCGTACGACCCGGATCATCGCATCCTCTACTCGAGCAACTACGTTTCCGGGTTCTGGCGCGTGGTCGTCCCTTAGGCACCTATCCCAGCGGTCGGCTGTGGGCGCGCCTTAGCTCAGGGTCGCCGGGCGAGTTCGATGAGCATGTCCGCGATTCGGTTCGCGTTTCGGCTCATGTTGAAGCGTTCCTCACCGATTTCCCTGGAGTGGCGCCCCATGCTTCGCGCCCCTTCCGGGTCGCGGCTCAGCTGCTTCAGACGCTCCGACAACCCTCGCGCATCGTCCACGTCGAGCACGAAGCCGCTCTTCCCCTCCTCGACGGCCTCGGCGTGAGCGCCGACGCGCGTCGTGATGATCGGCAGACCTGACGCCATCGCTTCGCCCAGTACTACCGCGAGACAATCGCCTCGTGTCGGCAACACGAACGCGTCTGCATCGGCGTACAAGCGCAGGAGTTGCTCTGAATGGGGTTTGACACCCCGGTAAACGTGCACCCCGGGCTCCGCTGGCAGCTCTGCTCCCGTGACGAGATGCAGTTCGCAACTGTCCCTGAGGTGGGTCCTGTACACGTCGAGCAGTAGGTCGCCCCCCTTGCGTTTGAAGTCGCCTCCCACGAAGAGTAGCCGGAACGGTCCTGGTCTGCGCGGGCCCCGCTGTTCGGGATCAGGGAAGTTGGCAAGGTTCGTGCCTGGATGCAGGATGGTGATCTTGCGAGGGTCGACGAGGTAGTCTGCGACCAGGGAGTTCTTCGCCCACTGTGACCACACGGTGAACTGCTGCGCGTGCTTCATGACCATCCGGTGCGCCTGGAGTTTCAGCCGTTCGATGGTCGCGCTGTGCACCCGGTCGCCGTACCAATTCGCGAGTTGGTCGTAGTTCATCGGCGTCGCGTCCAAAGACATCAACGTCGGGACCTTGCGCATGTAAGAGCCCGCAAACAAGCCGACGGTCTGTGTGTGAATGAAGAGCGCGTCGAGTGGGCGACGCCGGTGCGCTTTCGCGATGGCATTCCGCGCTCTCACGCTGCCGCGGAAGGTCCAGTTTTCGCCCACCTTGGACAGTCGCTTGAAATCCCCCAATTCGAAAGGGATCTCGAGCCATTCGCACTCGATGTCACTGCGCTGAGCCAACGCCTGCTTGATCCCCATCCCGTATGCGACGTGCCCCAGCGCCTGCTCGAGCACCAAACCGATGCGAACTACCATGACAGCAGCATCGGACTTTACTTGTGACCAACGCTCCGAGCAAGCGGTCAGGTGACGGAGCGTTCGACGAGTGCACCGCAAGCTAGGCTTGTAGTTAGGCTTCGGGTTTCAGCGGAATTTCGCTGTCGACCCGCTCGATCGCGCGTACCAGCTCTACGTCGAGCGCGGGTCGCGTCACGCACCGAAGGTTCTCTTCCAGGTGGGCCGGCGTTCGCATTCCAAGCAGAACGCACGAGATCTCTGGCATCTGGAGCACATAATGGAGTGCGATTTCATCGATGGGCCGGGCCGCGCTCGAGGCGATGCGATGAAAGGCGGCGATGCGCTCCCATTTGGGGGTCATACGGCGGAGGCTTTCGGGTGACAGTTCTGGTTTGAGTAGTCCTCCCCCGTAGACACCCCGCGCGATGAGTCCGACGTTCTTCGCCGCTGCCAGCGGCAACACGCGGTTCCGGGCCTCCAGGTCCAAGAGCCCGAACGGGATCTGGATCGAACCCACGGCGGCATGACCGAACCAGTGCTCCACGTCGTCGAGTGCTTCTAGGCCAACCCCGAAGTATCTGACCTTCCCGGCCGTGCGAAGCCTTGCCAGTGTCTCGAACACTTCGCTATCGCGGCTCTGTTCGGTGCGGGGCGCGTGCAGCTGGTAGAGGTCGATATAATCTGTGTTCAGCCTGCGCAGGCTCCGTTCTACCGCCGAGACCAGATACTCTGGCGCGAAGTTCTGTCCAGCGAACTGGCGCTTCCGACCCAGCAAGCGGGACTCGACCTTTTGCTTCACCCTGCGCGCCAAGCCGACGACACGTCCAAGACTGCCCGCGGCGGATTCGGTGTCGTGAAACAGGTAACCGCCCTTGGTCGCCAGGATCACTTTGTCCCGGCGCCCGCGGAAGGCCTCCCCTAGCAGGCGCTCGCTATCGCCCTGGGCGTAGGCATCCGCGGTGTCGAAGAAGTTGATCCCACGTTCTTGAGCCTGATGCAGCACTCGGACTGTCTCACCTCGCCCGCGGCCGGTAGCCGATATCCCACCAATGCGTGAGCATCCGAAGCCGATCGCGGAGACCTCGAGGGTCGTCGAGCCGAGTATCTTGTGTTGCATGGGTGCGCGGCGTAGCTTCGCCGCATTCATTCCCGCTCTATCACGGTTTCGAGGAGGAATGCGCGTCCAGAATGGTTGACAGATTTGCGACTCGAGGGGCCCAGCGCCAACGCAACTCGTTGCGTTGACAAATCCGGCACTGGCTGTGCGGGAATGTGTGTGATCGGCACGCCTTGAAGCAGGGTTATCAGCGCACTATGCTTTGCCGTTAGTCGCAAAGTGAAACGGGTGAGACCATTGATGAGACTACCGAATAGTCAAGCGCGTTGGGATGCAGTGCTCGTCTTGCTGCTTCAGATTGGCTGTGGGGGCACAGACGCTGAAGATGCCACGGCAGAGAGTGGGGGCGCGAACGGCAGCGGAGGTAGCGGTGGCAGCAGTAGCAGCGGCACTGGTGGAAGTAGCGGCGCTGGCGACGCGAACTCGACCAGCTCCGGGGATTCGGGTGGCGCCTCGAGCGGATCTTCGTCGACCACCTCTCCGGTGCTACCGATGGTCCCCGGCGATCCCGACCCGGAAGCCCCGGATACCGAGCTTCCGGAATTGCCGGCGCTGGTGAATGTAAACGCGGTGGCGACGCACGATAGCGTGTTCATCAGCTTCGATCCGATCGACGGCGCCAGAGATTATCGAGTTTACGTCCTACCCGATGACGAGGACATTACGGTCGAAGACGATGGTTATCTGTCGATCCAGAATGCGATCTACCGCTGCGCTGGTGACCGTCAAACTCCGCCCACCGAAATCGACGACGAAACGATAGAAGGCAACCCGACCAATACGCGGGTCGACAACCAAAAAGTCGCCGGGTTCACGCGCACGCTCGACGATGCACGGCTCGGCTACGTGTTCGCGACGCCCGGGGAAGGTCGGGTGCCGGTGTACGCCTTAGGCGAGGGCGAGGCTGATTCCGACAACGATTGTTTCGGAGGCGTCTACGGAGCCACGCGTGTCAAGCAATACGTCACTTCGTCCGAGACCCGCGACGAGCTGTTGGCAAACGGGGCGCGCGATGACGGTATCGTGTTCTACGCACCGGACACTTCGGACAGCACGCTGCAGGTGTTCACGAGTGAAGACGGAGAGGGTCGTTACTACTTCAGCGAGGGGCCGGAAGCAGACATGCGCGAAGGCGCAGAACCGGCCTTCCGCGTGCTAGCGGATGCCGAAGACAGCAGCGTGCCCCTGATGCGTGTGTTCTATGCGGTGACTTGCGGCCGCGATCACGATGAGCTGGTGGCGGGCATGACTCGCTTCGAACGGGCCAGATTCCAGGGTAGCGACACGCCCATGTACGACGTGCATTGGTCGGGGCTGACAGAAGAAACCACGCTGGTCGTCGAAGCGCTGGCCGGCGGCTGTCCGAGCAACGTTCCGGGACTACTGGCTCCGGAGTCGCGCGACTCGTACACGGCCGAGAACGGAAAGTTCGACTACCCCGCATGGTTGACTCTGGATGAGGTACGCGACTTGTCCGACATCGGAGAGGTTTACATCAATGGTCAACACGAGGCGGATAGTCGCCCCATTCCGGTTGCGCGTTCGTTCGTAAGAGTCAGCCCGGGCCCCAAGCCGGATCTCGATTGGTTCATGGGCTTCGGAGAGGACGAATCCCTCGGAACGCTCGAAGACGTCGAGTGCGGCACCCCCAGCGGCAATTGTTTTCAACAATACCGAATGGCCTCCGACGAAGTGGACATCTCGTTCATTGCAGTCGAGACGCCTCGCTATGCCGTGGGAAGCATGTTGGGTGAGCTGTGGGTGACCTATTCCGATTGGGCGGGTGATACGAATGGGAAGTTTCGCATGACGCCCAGCACGCGTGGCGAGATCACAGCTGACTCGTTTCTGTATGTGACGATGGAGGTCGACGCCATCACGACCAGCCGCCGGTACCCGCAATTCCTGATTTCCGATCAGCCCCCACCGGTGCAGCATACGATGGTCAATGGCAACACCATCATCGTCCAGACCTTCGGGAACTGGCAGCCGGTATACGAGCTCGAGGTATGCGACCACCGTGCCTGGGACGTGAACGACCAGTGTCCGAGGGCTGACCTGCATCGCTACTATGACGATAGCGACGCAGTCGTCGGGCTCGCACCCCATCCGGAGCTTGGCGAGCACATCGGGGTCGATCGGCCTACGCGGTTCGAGGCCTACGTGTCCAGCGAACGCGCGTATCTCTTCTTGGATGGCCTCGCCTATGGTTGCGTCGACCTTCCGAGCAGCGGCGTCCCCACGGGCGAGGTAACAGTTACGTTCGGTGACGTTTTGTACCACTCGGGCGTCGATCTCATCGAGGAGTACGACTACTACCGCGAGCAGTTTCAGCACCAAACGCGGCGCCATTTCGATAACCTAGGTTTCAAGAGTGGTGTGCCCGCTCCGGCCTGGGACGAAGGGCGTTTCCCCTGCACCTCTCGGCTCGACTGAGCGGCGCGTCACCGGTACGTCGGCCGATCGAGGTCCATGAACCGGATCGCGCTTGCTAGTGGGCTCTCGCCGCGAGAACTGCTAGTGGGGTAGTCCGTATGGTGGAACCTCGAGTCCTGGTGATCGGTAGCGGACCATGCGGTGCGATGGCGGCATGGCAGCTGGTGCAACAAGGGGTTGCCGTGACCGTGCTAGAATCGGGGCAGGATCCACCGCAAGGCATGCTGATCCGCGCGTTCGGTCGGAACCTGTATCGCAAGAAGCCACAAGGTGGCTTCGGCAGCGACTGTCAGGCGCACCGATCCTCCGGCGATCCGGGCACGAAATGGTACTTCAGCCACTCGCTGGGGGGGCTCTCGAATCGCTGGACGGGCGCCGTTCCACGCTTTGCGCCGGAAGACTTCAACGAGGGTGCGCGCCTTCACGAGAAGTACGAGTGGCCGCTTTCCTACGCCGATCTAGAGCCCTACTACGATCGGGTCGAACGGTTGATGGACGTGGTGGGATCGGGAGCTGACGTGCCCAATCTTCCAGGTGGCTATACGGCGGACATCCGGGATTTGCCCGCGGACTGGAAACGAATCGCCGCGTGTATGGCCCGCTTGGGACAGGGTCTAACCACCCTGCCCATTGCGGACGGTCCCCCGCACCTCGTGGCCAAGCGCGGCACGGCGTTCAACAGCTACACGAATATCCTGCAGCCACTCATGAGCTCACGCCACTTCGACCTGCGGCGGGGGGCGCACGTACTACGTGTCGATTGGTCTCCCGAGCGGCGGCGCGCGGTAGGCGTGACGTTTCGTGATGGCAGTGATGGGCGCGAACACCAGCTCGAGGCGGACGCCATCGTGCTAGCGGCGGGGTCACTGCACTCGACACGTATTCTGTTCGATTCCGTGAGTGCAGATTTCCCCAACGGACTCGGCAATGGGCGTGATCTGCTCGGCCGCTATCTGCACGACCATCCCCGCGAGTGGTGGGTGCTCGAGACTGCCAAGCCGCTGTCACGCCTTTCACCTTCGATCTACCTGACGCGTCGAGCCTACGCAGAGTCGGAGCCGTTGCTCGCCACCGCTTGGACGTTTGGTGCTCCTTCGACGCGCGAGAAACTGCTCGGGTTCACCGGGCTCAAGAGCAGGCAGTTCGGGGTCCAGGTGTTCGGTACCATGGTCCCGACACCAACGGGGCGCGTGACGCCCCTGCGAGGTTCGTCCGACGAGAACGGTGCCAGCAAGCTCGACATCGACGTTCGCTTCGACGACGCGAGTCTGCGCACGCTACGCTCGGCTCAGGGCAGACTGATCGAGCTGATGGCGGCGGCTGATGTGCCGAGCAGGGTGCTGCCGGTGCCGCCAGATCAGGTGGCGCCGGGCTCATCGGTCCACTACGGCGGCACTGCGCGCATGCATCGATCTCCGGAGTACGGTGTGGTCGACACATGGAACCGGTTGTTCGACTGCCCCAATGTACTGGTCTGTGATGCAGCGTGCTTCACCACCGGGGCCGAGAAGAATCCGACCTTGACGGCAATGGCGCTCGCCGCTCGCGCCTGCGAGCAACTGAGCCGAGACATCACGGCTGGCGCGGTCCGAAGCAACGGGTGACCGGCAGGCGAGGGGTGTGGTCTCGCCGCTCAGCGCTTCTGGGCTGCGATGGCTCGGTAAGCAGCGCCTGCCTCGGTCGCCATGCGTGTCGGATTGAAGTGTCCGAGGACGCGTTGCCTACCAGCTCGCCCCATGCGTGTGCGCAGATCGGGGTCTCTGAGCAGTCGCAGGATGTTCCGAGTGAGGGCTGGCACGTCCCAAGGCGGAGAAAGCAGGCCGCACTCCCCGTCCAACACTACTTCGGGCGTGCCGCCGTTGTTGATGGCGACGACTGGCCTTTCCATGACCATGGCTTCGAGAAAGACGAGCCCGAAAGGCTCCTCGAAGCTGGGCATGGTGTACACGTCACAGGCCGCCATAACGGCGGAAACATCGGATCGTTTGCCCGTGAACCTGACGAACTCGGCGATGCCCAGTTCCTGGGCCAGTTGCCTCAGCTCCGCCGTGAACGATGTGCCTTCGTGAGGGGCGTCGGCGCCCACTATCAGCAGCACGACGTCCGGGACCTCCTGCCTTACCTGGGCGAACGCTCTCAACAGTTCGCGCTGGCCTTTCCAAGAGAACAGCCTCGACACGGACGCAAGCACCATCCAGCCGTGAGGGATGTGAAGCTCGTCCTTCAGCGCTCGACCATCGGTCGCGAGGTCCCATTCCGTGGGATCGATGCAATTGTGGATCGTATGGATCGAGCTTCTGGGTCTGCCCATGCCTACGACGGTGTCTGTCACGTAGTTCGAGATGCTGAATACGGCGTCGGCGTGATTCACGGCCCACCGGGCCGGTCGACTGTAGAGCTTCGACCACTTGACGTGCACGTGAATCACTGAGCTGGCCCCTGACACGCGGGCGAGCGCGACGTTGTAAAGGGAGTCGCGCGGGCGCTCACTACTGTGAATCACGTGGATTCGATGCTCGAAGATGTATCGTCGCAAACTCGCGAAGTCTGCTGGCGCGCGGATCGCTGCGCCGCCGCTCCCGAGAATAGTTGAGAGCGTCCGCTCGCGGAGCCCTGGGACGAAGTGAGTGGTGCGCAGGTGGATATCGGAGATCCGCCGTAACTCACGGAGCGAATCCGGATCGTCGCCCTCATCACCGGCCGTGCAAGCGACATGGACCGTGAAATTCTCGCGGTCGAGGTGTCGCATCAGGTGCGCGTGTACCGCTGAGTCGGCGCCAAAGCCCGCCTGGGACTGAATGAACAGGACGTTCGTGGTGTTAGGCATGGCAGTACCGACCTTTAGCGTTTCGGCGCTGGCGAGCCAATCGGATCGAATTCATGAGAAAACACCGGCCCGAAGACCGCTCGTCTCGATTCGACGTTTTCTGCGACTCGGGAATGACGCTGGCATCGGGCGCGTCGTTGCTGGTGGACTATACTGCTGGCTCGGTGATGAAATCGATGTGGCCATCGAACGGCGGACCCATGCACCGGGCCAGAATTGCTGTCGCCCTGTGCCTCGGTGTGCTCAGTGGGTGCAGCTCGGACGAGAGCGACGAGTCGCCCGGCGACGAAGCCATGGGGGCGCTGCGCGCGCTGTCAGCGGACGTTCTGCCCGCTCCTCCCGCCGACGCCACCAATGACTATGCGGAGGATGCGGCGGCAGCGCGGTTCGGCCAAAAGCTGTTCTTCGAGACGCGCTTTTCCGGCCGTTTGCTCGATGGCGACAACGACGGCAGCGAACAGGCGCTCGGTGTAGTTGGCGAAACCGGGAAGGTGTCGTGTGCCGGGTGCCACGTCTCGACCGAGGGTTTTTCGGATACCCGCACGCTGCACCAACAGATCTCGCTCGGGGCAGGTTGGGGCATCAGAAAGGCCCCTTCGCTGCTCGACGTTGCGCAGAGCAAGCTCTTGATGTGGGATGGCCGGCGCGACACCTTCTACAATCAGATCTTCGGAGTGCTCGAATCACCGGTCGAGGCGAACTCGTCTCGACTCTACGTGGCTTCGCAGGTGGCGAAGTTCCACAAGCAAGAATACGAGTCGATCTTTGGTCCGCTGCCGGACCTTATGGACACCGATCGTTTTCCCACGCTGGCTGACGAACAGACAGGTTGCGAGCAGCTAGACGCTGACTCCAAGTGTGTTGGGGCGCTGCGAGGTGCACCGGGCGACGCCGCGGAGTACGATGCCATGAGCGCGAGCGATCAGACCGAAGTAACGCGAGTGGTCGTCAACCTCGGCAAGGCGCTCGGGGCCTATCAACGGTTGCTCACCTGTGGGAAGGGGCGCTTCGACGAATGGGTCGCCGGCGACGATGCGGCGCTCACCGAATCAGAGCAACGCGGCGCCTTCTTGTTCGTCGGCAAAGCGGGTTGCGTTGCGTGCCACAGCGGCCCGTACTTTTCGGATGAACGTTTCCACAACGTCGGCCTGAAACCCGCAGTCGTGGCCACGGTTTTCCTGGATGCCTGGGACGAGGGCGCAGAGGTCGGAATCTCCGAAGCGAGTGCCGACCCACTGAATTCCCGCGGGGATTTCAGCGACGGTGACGACGGTCGCCTCAGCGACGTTGCCGGCGATGAGCTCTTGGGAGCCTTCAGGACTCCTCGCTTGCGTTGCGTAGCTTCGCGTCCGGCGTTCATGCATACGGGGCAGTTCAGTACGCTCGACGAAGTCGTGGCTTTCTTCAACCGTGGCGGCGACCCTAATGGCTATCCGGGTGTCAGCAAGCTGCAGGCGCTGGACCTAACGATCGAGGAGCGCGCTGATCTGGTGGCGTTCTTGGCAGCGTTGGAGGGCCCGGGCCCGGCGTCGGAGCTGCTAGAAGCCCCCTGACCGTTTCCGCGAAAGCAGGGTGTCGCCAGCGCTCACCAGCTGCATCGCAATGCTGACTCCAATCGCCTCGGCTCCGCTCGCCTCGACGTGCAGCCGATCCTGATACGGCTCGAGCCCTTGATTCATGCTCTGACGCATGGCGCTGTCCAGGCTGAACGTCGGGACCCCAAGTTCGTCGAAGTGCTTCTTGAGCGCCTGACCGCCCTCATGCATGCCGTCTCGAAGTTCCTGAACGGACCAATGTTGCACGACGAGCAAAGGTATCTGACGGCTCTTTAGCAATTCGACCACTCGAGTGACCGCGCTCAGACTCCTTTTCAACGGATCACCCGTTGGCGTTGGACCCTGGAAGCGCTTTTGTTCGAGTAGCTCCAGGACCTCGACTGTCGCCAAGAACGGACTCTGCTTGGGCAGAGTGTCGTTGAATCCTGGCACGGGCACATCGTAGGCGTCGTGACTCGATAGCACCCACACAGCGGTATCAGCGTCGAAGGTGCCGAACTTCTGCAAATAGGCGAGCTGGTTCTCTGGACCCCAACTCCAACAGGCCGCGTTGAGTACCTCGACTTTGCGCTCGGTCAACCGCGCGAGCTCCGGACCCAGGAAGGAGGAAATGAGCTCGTCCTGATTGACGCGGTAGGTGCCGAATACGATGCTGTCTCCGAGCAGCAAGACCCGCAATTGCTCGCCCCTCTTCTCGACTGGGTCGCCCCTCATCCCGAACTGGTTGATGCGCATGTAGTTGCCGTACCGCCGATACGAGCCCTCTTTGGCGTAGTACTCGATGTCGGGATGCGTGTGGAAGACCGGCGGGTCCCCGAAGCCGATGATCCGGAGTACGACCTCGCCGGTCACACCGAGTAGGAAAGCCAGCGCTAGCACGTAGGCTGAACGGCGAAGCAGACGTCGAGGGACGGGCACGGAGCTACAGCGTCTTTCCTAGCGGTACTTCTTGCGCAGATTGGTGAGCGGCTGCTCCAAGTAGTGGTAGCTGAGAGCCGCGAGCCCGACGCTGAGCGCGCCTGCTGCTAGGCCTCGCGATACTCGGTGGAGGTTTGGAAACAAGTACTCGCCACTGTACAAGATCACATGGTGCACCAAGTACAACGTGTATGACAGCGTGCCTATATAGCGTATCGGTCGCCAATCCAACCAGCGGAAGACGGCCCGCTCGGAGTTGATGACCACTAGATAGAATATCGGGAACAAGGCTACGCCTTGCAACGTGTAGCGATAGGTCTGTCGAAACGCTTGGTCACGATAGAGGAAGCAGAGCAGTAGCACTACGGCACACGCGAATAGCGTGACGATTTCGACGATGCGGTGCAGCTTCAGCGGCGGATCCATCACAGGGTTCAACGTCAGCCCGAGTACGCATCCCCATAGAATCGAGTCGATTCGAGTATCACTCGCAAGGTAGGTGCGCGGAATCGAAGCCCCATCGTTCACCAAGTAGATGCGCCATAGCAGGATTCCCAGCGCTAGCGTGACCAGCACAGCGGCCGTGAGCCAGCGGTTGCCCTTGCGTAGCAAGAAAAGCGCGATGAACGGGAAACTGAGATAGTAGTGCTCCTCGACAGCGAGTGACCAATAGACGGCTGTGCCTGGTGGCAAGAACGTTTCCTCGAGCCAGAAGATTTGCGCGTAGTTGCCCACATGAGCTGCGAGCAGTCCTACCCCCAAGAGGTCCAGCTTTCCCGGCAACATGCCCGCCACGACCATCAGCGAAGCAAAAACCAACGCGCCATAGAAGGGTGGAAAGATTCGAAGCACACGGCGGACGTAGAAGTTCTTGAAGCTGATGCTCCCGTCGCGCGCGAATTCTCGCCGGAGCAGTGTGCTGATCAGGAAGCCACTCAGGAAGAAGAATATCGTGACCCCAAATCCACCCGGAATGATGTGACTCGCGCCCGCGTGTGCCGCGAATACGATCGCGATCGACACTGCACGGATCCCATCGAGCGCCGGAATGTGAAAGGGTTTCTTGGGCATCGCCGCTTCGCTCTGTGCGATCACGGGCCCGCCTGCTGCATCGAGTTCTCGGCTCACGAGGGCCCTGTGAAGGAAGCGGGCCGTTGTTTCGCCGCGCGGACCAACGACGCGAGGCGGTTGACGTAGTGCTCGAGACTCATCCGCTGGTCAACGGCGCGCCGGCCGGCTGCACCCATGCGGTCTGCTTGGTCTGGATCGGCAAGAAGTCGAGAGATGACAGCTCGCAATGCGGTCGCGTCTCCAGGCGGCACGTAGAGCCCGGTCACTCCCTCTTCGACGACGTCGGTTTGGCCCCTGGTTCTGGTGCATACCACTGCTTTGCTCATCGCCATTGCCTCGAGGATCGCTGTGACCCCTGCTTGAAACTCGACGTCGTAGAGCGGCATTACGAGGAACTCGCTGGACCGATACACGTCCCGTAGTTGGTACTGCGTAAACTTGCGCACCAAGACGTTGTCGGGAATCTTGCGGCCACGAGTCGAGTCCGTGCGTTTGGACCACGGACTCGCCGCAGCGATAATTACCCTCACATCCAGCCCCTCGACAGCGTCCAACAAAGTCGGGTAGTCCCTGAACTCGAGTCCGACCGCGCAGATGATGGGGCGTGACAGCTCTCGCAGCTCGGGCAGTTCGGGGGTTTGGACGGCGTCCGCCTTGAAGAAGGAGGAATCGACCATGAAAGGGGTGAACACGACGCGCTCCGCTGGAAGATGCCAACGATCTTGGATGAATCGCTGCTGCCAGGAGCTGTAGACCAAGAAGGTTTCGATGTGAGTATGTAGCGCGAGGCGATCAATCAGAAGCGTCTTCTTCCTGACGGAAAGAATGTGAACGATCATCATGTGCGACGCGCGGTGGCCGCTGGCGCCGACGTACTTCAGAAAAAAAGCGAAGGGCAGTCCTACCTGCTCGCCATCCGTGAAGATCACGCGGTAGCGGTGGCGTAGCTGAAAACAAGCCCACGCCAGCATGAGGTTCGGTCCAGCGATGCGCTCGAGCAACGCTCCGATGTCACCCGTCAGCAGCCGCGCCTTGTCGTAGTCGATGAGATCGGCCTCGAATCCGCGAGCCATGGCTACGTAGTCTGCTTCGGGCCGCGAGCCCTCGGCGATTTCTCGTTCCAGCGAGGGGGGGAGCGTCCCCGAGACCGTGATCAGGACGTCGTTCATGGGCGATCAGTTCCTTGTACCAAAGCTTGGCGTCCACCGGCCAGGGGTGGGTGGACGCTCTCGTCAGGATCGTGCTCGGTCGTGTAAATGGCGTCGAGCCACCGGCCGAACGCGCCCCGAGACCCCGAGGAACCGAGCGCCGGGACTACGGCTCGTAGCCGTAGCCCCGAATCTCGTCACCGACGACTTCGTCGACGCACGACAAGCTCCATACGTAGAACGCTTGTCGAGGTCCGGAATAGAGAAACCCGCGTACGTTGGTGGGCAAGTCCGGGCTGACTCGTTGCCAGCGATTGCCCTCGTCCTCGGATATGACCAGCGCAGTGAGTCCCATTGCCGCGATGCTTTGGTCGGGCAGCTCAACAGGCGG
Organism: Polyangiaceae bacterium; assembly: GCA_025937785.1. Lineage (GTDB taxonomy): Bacteria > Myxococcota_A > Polyangia > Polyangiales > Polyangiaceae > JAICQQ01. Next base: position 33,022 of record JAICQQ010000026.1, on the reverse strand, counting down.
AAACGGATTCAGCACTCCGCGGGCGGTAACCCTGCGCCAGGTCTTACCGTCGTCGGTGCTGCGCACGAGCCCGTCAGCGCCGCCGCTGGCCCAGTAGAACGAGCCATCCGACGCATGCAGCGGCTGGCCCACTCCCCCCGCGTAGCTGACACGCGCCCACGACGTGCCCGCGTCATCGCTACGGAAGATTCCGTCGCACCCCAATAGGAATGTGCTCTCGTCGAGCACGTAGGGCGCTTCCGTCCAGGTGCAGTCCTCTGGCAGAGACTGGCCGATGTCTTGCCACGTCGCTCCGCCGTCCAGCGAAAGGTGAAGCATGTCGCGCTCATCGGCACCAGCTAGCAAGGTCTGTCGATCAGGGTCGATGAAATCTACGCTCAGGTAGTCGACGTTGTCGACGTCACCGACGCGCTCGAACGTGACGCCTGCATCGCTGGTCTTGAAGATACCTGGCCCATCGATGCCAGTTTCCCAAAAAGTGTTGGGATCATCCGGATCGAAAAGGATGAACATGGGGTCGTTGCTGACCTCGACTGAATCGCTCCCCGTACCAAGCTGATGCCATTGCGAACCACCGTCTTCGCTGCGCCAGAGGCCTTGCCCGACTGCACCAGTGATCAAAACATCCTCGTGCGGGCTCGACGCCACAACCCCGAACGCGCAGGGCGTTTCGAGGCCCCTTAGAGTTCCGGTAGCGAGCTCCCACTCTCCGAAGTCCTCGCCGCCTGCGCCGGCCGCCCCCGTGTTTGCAGCCCCACCAGCGCCTCCACCGCTTGTCTCCGAGTCGTTGCCGCCTTCACCGCCCGCTCCTTGGCTGCCAGTCGTCGAGCCGTTGCTGTCGCTGTTGCTGTCGGTTGCGTCGTCGTCGTCGACTTGAATGCCTTCGATCCTACAACCCGACAAGAGCAGCACGAAAGAGAAGGGGACAATAAGCCGAAGCATCGGTCGGAAGGTAGCACACTTCCGCTGTTCAGGCCGTAACGGAGCTCTGGGATCGAAACCATCGAGCGTGCCACCGACGCCGCGTGCCCGGGTACAACTGCGGCGTTGACGCTTCGTTACACCGAGGAATATACACCACCAATGGCCGAGTCCTTGCAGACCAGTAGCGGTTGGACCGGTGGTAAGCGCGGGCAGGCGGCGGTGGTATCCGTCCTAATGTTGGCAGCCTTCGTGTGGGTGTTTCGTGCCGGGGGGCTTCCGTTGCTTCCGCCCGCAAGAACGCTAGAGGGGGTGAACCTACTCTTGGTCGCGGGATTCGTGCTGGGCATGACGGTGAACATGGTCAGTCGCTTCGCACGGCATCATTTCCTGATTGCACCAATCGCCAGTGTCCCTTTTCGGAGGATCCTGACCATCAACGCCATTGGCACTGCGTTGATCACCTTCCTACCGCTTAGGCTCGGTGAGCTAGCGCGACCCGCCATGCTGCGCACCAAAGGCCATCTGTCTGCCTGGGCAGTGACGGGCACCGTGGGCGCCGAACGGATCTTGGATGGCCTGACCTTCAGTGGAACCCTGATTACGGGGCTCTTGCTGGCGACCCCCCGCGATCCACTGCCCGATCGCATCGGCGATTTCCCCGTATCTGCGTCGCTGGTCCCGCAAGTTGCCTGGATCGCAAGCGTTGGATTCGGTCTCGCCTTCGTCGTGATGGCGTTCTTTTATCGCTATCGTGAGCAGGCAAGGCGATTGACGGAACGCGTGCTCGGACTCGTTTGGAAGGCCGCAGCGGTACGAGTTGCAGAAGTGGTGATCCGGCTGAGTGAGGGGTTTCGCTTCCTGGTTGATGCTCGAAGCACCGTGCCGTACTTGGCTATCACGATCCTCTCGGTGTTGGCGCAAGTGTGGGGGACCGAGCTGCTCGCTGCAGCCGTGGGGATGCATGAGCTCAGCTTTGCGGAGGCGATGGTCGTTACCGGCGTGGTTGCTCTCGGGTTCGCCATGCCTAACGCTCCGGGCTTCTTCGGCACGGTGCAGCTTGCACTCTACGGCGGGCTAGCTTCGTACATCCCACCCGACAAGATTGCGTCGCAAGGTGCGGCGCTGGTCTTCATCTTCTACGTGACCTACCTGGGTCTGGTCGTGCTTTTCGCGATGCTCGCGCTGTTCGCTGAATGGGCTACTCCCAACGTTCAGACACCGGCGGGGAGTTGATCAAGAAGGTTCGGGTGCGACTGGTAGTCTGATTTCGTAGAGGCCTGTCGGGTGCCAATTCTGGGTGGTTCAGTGGCGGCGCCGCGGGACGAACACCAGTCGCTTACGATCAACGGGTGTCTGAACGCCGCGCGCGAAGCCCTGAACGAAAGCCGTGATCCGAGTGAGACCAATCGGTTTCTTGAGCGTGATGATGCGCTTCACCGGGGGCCAGATCGCGGCGGCAGTGAAGCGCCACAACGTTGGGACTGCACCGAGCAAGACCCCCGCACGCAGGGACTTCGAGCAGGTGGCGCCCAGGGCGACCCAGTCTCGTCGCACGTGTTCGCGCCCATCGTGGAAGGAGCGATAGCCGTGATGCAGAATAGCTACGTCGGCGGTGTCACAGACTTCCCAGCCATTGAGTAGGGCGCGGATCGCGATATCGATATCATCTGCCGACGGGAAGAGCCCGCCAGGTCCCAGCGTTTCGTCGCAGCCACCGAGAGACAAGATCGCGCTGCGGCGTAGCGCCATGCCAGCGCCGAGCCCATGGCCCGAGCAAAGATCCAACACGTGACGCAGCACTCGACTCTGGGAGCGTTCGTAGGTCGGCACGTATCCCTTGGACGTGTCGTAGGGCGGCGCGACGACATTCGAAAAGACAACCGCGGCTTTGGGGTGCTCCGTCAATGCCTGCACGATCCCCGCGAGCCACCCCGGAGTCGCCTCGCAGTCGTCGTCGGTGCAGACGACGATCTCTCCTTGGGCTGCGTTCAGGCCTTCGTTGAGAGCCGCTCCCTTGCCAGTCTTCCTCGAGCGAATGTAGCGCAGCCTCGGATCGGCGATCAGTCGCAACACCTGCTCCGTCTTAGAGTCGTCGCTTTGGTCGACGACGACGAGCTCCTCTGGAATCTCCGGCTCCAACAGTAGCGATCGGACTACCAGGGAGATCGCGTCCGCTCGGTTACGCGTGCATACCAACGCAGAAACGCGCACGCCCCGCTGAGATGGGATTGCACTCGGGGAAACACTACCAGATCCAGACCCCGTCTGTAATCCGGTGGGCTCGTTCGAGAATTGGCCAGCGGCTAGACTCTCAAGCACTTTAGACGAACACTCCCTCCACCTACTCCGTCGTTGTGACGAGATCGATTCCGGAGACTACGGGAGGATAGCTCTGCGGAATGTTCTCGGAGACGAATTCGACGGTGTTGGTTCCTTCCTTGAGATCGCTCACCGGGACCTCGAGCATCTGACTCAGAGCACCATGGCTGTGGCCGCCCGTCAATAGCGCCACCTCACCCGAGGTGAGCGGTCGATCGTGCCATGCTCCGCCATTCAGACGGAAGCGGAGATTGTATTGCTCCACCTCGCCACTCGTCGAGTACCAAGACGCAACGGCGAGCGAAGCACTCTTGATGCCGTCCAACTCAACGTTTTCGATGGGGATGGTTTCGGTGGGTCCATCCGCGACGTCGGGCACTCGGTAGCCAACGCTCATTACAGGCCCGCTAACGCTGGTCACGCCTTCGCCTAGGATGAGCGAAAAGGGAACCTCGAACTCCTTCCAGCCGGTCAGTACCGGTCCGTCGAACCCGACGTTGTCGAATCGAGTGAACCAAGCGTCGTAGTACTCGCCAAGACGGTCCTCGCTGTACTTGATGCTCGCGTGGTTGTGGACAGTCAACTGGACATAGCCGCGCGTGAAGGGCAGGGTCACATCGGCAGCGTGAAGCAGCTCGGGGGTTTCGAAGGTTAAACCGTCCGCCGAGAAAGGTGTTGCGTACACCTCGACACGGCCTTGGGAGACCGAGATCTCGATATGATTGAGCGCACCCTGTTGGGCGGGGACGCAGACGACCGGGTCAGCCTTGAACAGGGAATCCTGATAGTTTTCCAGCACATCGATGAAGTCGACCCCAAACTTGTCGGTACTGGAGCAGTTGATGAACCGGATCAGGAGCGCACTTCTGGGTGCAGCGCCTCCCTCGCTGTTATTCTGGTTCTCGTTCCCGATCGAATACGAAGGAATCGGCGCGGGGTCCTCGGTGATCGCGATCGACGGGAATCCGATCAGCGAGTGCATGAACCCTTCCGCATCCAAGACGATCTTGCCCGTCCGTCCAGCGAAGTCGAAGGGCTGCCGGACGCGGTAGGAATTCTGCCCGTAGTTCTGGGCCCCTACGGCTACGAGGAGGTGGTTGCTATGAATCGACGTGGTTGGATCACACACCAACGATTGGTTGTCCGGGAACGCCTGATTGGGCAAATCACTCCGGCAGGACGGCAGGGTTGCAGGCCCAACGGGCAAGGCCAACCCGTTGGCCGAAGGCAGCTGCGGGCTTCCGATGGAGAAACTCCACAGCGAAGCGTCGAGGTCGCCGGCGCGGCCGCGATTTCCAGAAGGGGCCTCGAACGTGTCGCAAAACGCGGCCGCGTCGAGTCCACAGCCTGGGTCTCCGGGCACGCCCGGAATACCCCCCGTTCCCCCCGTGTCCATTGAGGTGGTCACGTTACCACTCTCACTGGCGCTGCCGCTGCTGCCGCCGCTGCCGCTGGTCGTCGAGCCGCCGTTGCCCGACGTCGAACCGTTGTTGGTGGACCCTCCAGAGCCGGCATCGCTTCCATCACCTCCGGAGTCTCCATCCTCCCCACACCCCAACAACCACAAAGCTACTAGCAACGGTGCCTTTCGCATCGAGCGGCTCCTTTTCGACTATGTTCAGCGCAGGTGGTGAACGGCCAAACTCTCCCGGAAAGTAGGTTGACCGCACTCGTAGACGAGCGCAACGCGGCTTGCTCGCGAGTCGAGCGGCCCGCGCGCCGACTCCTTACGTCATACGACGGGCGTCTGCGGGGGTACCTGAAGCGCGAGCGATTCGTAGAACCCTTCGAGCCCCTGTACCACGGCGTTCCAGCTGTATTTGTGTACCGCAAGCTCGCGAGCTGCCACGCCGAGCCGCTTCGCTAGACTGCGATCGGAGAGGACTCTGACTACCTGGTGCGCAAACTCCGCTGGAGTATCCCCAAAGAGCACGTTCTTTTCGTGTTCTAGCGCCAGGCCTTCCGCGCCGATTCGCGTCGAAACCACGGCCTTCCCCTTGGCCATTGCCTCGACGATCTTCAGTCGCGTGCCACCGCCTATACGCAGCGGGACTACCACGACGGCGGCTTTGTCGATCTCGATGCCGATATCGTCCACGAATCCGGTAACCGATATGTTCTGCTTCGCGCGCGAAAGCACTGGTTTGCGAGCACCCGGGCCCACCACGCGCAGCTTGGCGTTCGGCATGTCAGCTGTGATGCGAGGAAAGGTCTCATCGATGAATTGCAGGATGCCATCCTGGTTGGGAAAATAATTGATGGCTCCGAAGAACAGGATGCTATCGGCATCCGGCTCCATGTCGCTCGGCTGAAACTCCTCAACGTCGACACCGTTCGGCACAACCGCCGTCCTTACGAATGAACTGTCAGCAGCGATGACAGCTTCGTCGCGAGGCGAAGTTACCACGACGCCGTCGACGCGGCGCCAAACGTCACGCTCTTCCCAGCGCAGTTTGCGCCAGTTCACGGCGTTGTAGGTGCGGCGACTCAGGCTACTGGTGGAGCCAGCGCTGCGACGAGCGAGATCGTATTCGATGTTGTGTTCGTCCAGCACGACACGCGGCCCCGCCGAACCAAAACGCGGAACATCGTAGATACCCATTTGAGCAAACTCGACCTGGATTACGTCGTAGCGATCGGCCGTGATCATGGACTGCAGGCGCGTGCGGAAATCGCTCCGTGGGCGCGCGAGATACGCCTCGTAGCTACTCGTCGACAACAGTGAGCGAGCCTGTAGCCAGCGTTTTTGGTTTCCCTGTGACTCCAGGTCTAACTCAGGGATCACCTCGACTCGCCGGCAGTACGATTGCGTCGCTTCGAGCGAGAGCTTTGCGTAAGGGTCGAGTTTGTTGAATGCCAGTACTGAAATCTCGTGATTTCGGGCCAGGCCCCTGGTCAGCCCGTCGAGACGTCGCTGGCCCCCGAAACGTGGAGGACTCGGCAAGTAGGGGGCGACGAAGAGGATTCTCATTCTACGAAGCGCTCCATTCAACCAAGGCCTGCACCGGTGTTCGACGCTTGCCTGAAAAGACGAAACTACCCGAGGGCAACGCTACCCGGTTAAACGAACTGGTAACTTCTGTCAATTGCCACGGGGTAGTCGCGCTGGGTTTCGCTGAATGAAACACTTGTGATCGCATCAACGACGGTCGAGGACGAACCGCCAGAGGCCAGCGGTCCAATGGCGGAATACACCACTTAATGCACGGGATCGTCGGCGAGCATACTTGACTCACGTTGGCATCCGTCGTCGGGTATTGCGGTCCGGAACGCGGGATTACTCGGCTTCGTAGTCGAATGTGTATTGCAAAATCTCGTCGGTACCGATGGCGTCCTCACAGGCGAGGCGCCACACGAAGAATGCCTTTGCCGTTGCCGAGTACACGATGCCGCGGGGGGTAAACGGAAACCTCGCGCTGAGGGTTTCCCACGTTTCGCCATGGTCGTCCGAAATCAAGACGGCATTGCGACCTGACGCAGCCAAACGTCCATCGGGGAGTTCGAGGGGGGTGCGTGGCCAGAAGGGGGTTTCCCCTGCCAATAGTTCCCAAGACTCACCTTGATCGGTGCTGCGCGCAATTCCCTGCATGGCCGCCCAGTAGATCGACCCATCGGTCGCGACGAGTGGCGGCGCTGTGCCGCCAACGTCGCTCACATACTCCCAGTCCTTACCGCCGTTCGTGGTGCGCGCGATGCCGTCGGTGCATCCCAGCAAGAAGGTATCGCGATCGATCACGTGAGGGGCGCTGGACCACCCGCACTCTTCCGGCAAGTTTTCGCCGATACTTTGCCAGGTAGCTCCGCCGTCTCGCGAGAGACTGAGTATCTTACGCCTCTCGTGTCCACCAGCGACGATCGTCTTGCGCTCGGGATCGTCGAAGTCAAAGCTGGCGTGATCACTGTGGCGTAGTTCTCCAACTCTTTCGAAGGTCTCGCCAGCGTTCGTGGTCCTATACAAGCCCCATCCGTAGATGCTCGATATCCAGAAGGTGTCCTCGTCATCGGGATCATAGATGAACGAAGCAGGGATTGCCTCTATTCGATCGGAAAGGCCGCTCAGGCCCAAGCCTTCCCAGGCATCCCCAGTCAGATCGCGCTTCCAGACTGCGTCGCCTTCGATTCCGGCGAGCAGGGACTCGCCGTCGGGAGTCGGTGAGAGCACTGCGAACGCGCAGGGAACGCTGCGGCCGAGCAGGCTCCCAACCGCGCTCGTCCATTCGCCGGTAGGATCAGCACCACCCGAGCTTCCACTAGTCACGCTAGTACTTGGCTGGCCGCCGAATCCGTCGCTCCCGCCGTCGCCCCCGTCGGCCGGGGCGCTTTCTTCGTCGCGCCCGGTGTCCCTCTTGTAGATCTCGTAACTGCACCCGATCAAGCCGCAGGTGAAGAGCAGTGTCGAGATGAGGCGCAGCATAAGATCGTGGTACACTACCACGCCACTGGCCGGTTGGCCACGCCGCCTATCCGGGCGGCTCACTTCAAAGCCTGAGTTCTCGCGACCTTGCGCCCCCAGGTTCGGACCGCCCTGACGAGGGGAGCGACGTGCAAACCAAACGGCTGCGGGCACGCTATTGTCCGACGTGGTTCTCGATGCAGACGCCCGGCTGTAGATGAAGGCAGGCAGCGTGTTATGGTCCGGGTTCATGAAACGCATCCAGCTACTCGGTGTCGATGTCGACATCGTGACGTTGTCTGACGCCGTTGAACGGGCCGACGAGTGGTGTCGCACGCCGCAGCGACCTTGCCGATACGTCGTGACGCCAAACGTGGATCATGCGGTGTTGCTCAGAGAAAACCCCGAACTCAAGAGCCTGTACACTACCGCGAACTTGGTCATCGCCGATGGCATGCCAATGGTTTGGGCGAGTCGACTCACCCGTCAAGGCCTACCCGAACGGGTCGCCGGAAGCGATCTGATCCCGGCGCTCTTCGCAAGACCGAGGGAGCATGAGCTCCGCGTGTTCCTGCTTGGCGCAGCGCCTGGCGTTGCGGAACGGGCTGCATCGAAAATACATGCCACGTATCCAAACGTTCGCGTCGTGGGGACGTACGCTCCAGAACTCGGATTCGAGCACCAGGAAGCCGAGAACCAAAGCATAGTGGGGCGCATCAACGAGAGTATTTGCCACCTTCTCATCATCGGGTTGGGTGCTCCAAAGCAAGAGAAGTGGGTCTATCGACATGCAGCTCAGATCGAATGCGGCGTGGCCATCTGCGCGGGGGCAACTATCGACTTCTTTGCCGAGCATCGCCGCCGAGCGCCGGTGTGGATGCAGCGGACGGGCACGGAATGGCTGTATCGCGCGCTATCCGAACCGCGACGGTTGGTTCCGCGGTATGCGAAGGACGCCTGCTACCTCCCCGCGCTGCTCTACGCCGATTGGAAGTCGAAACAATCGTCGCAGAGCTCGGTCTGAGGCGCTCGTGCGCGACCGCTTCTCCGGTCGCGCGACCAGCGGGCGCCGCGTTTGCGGTGTCTGCGCGGTCTCGAGCCGAGCCAGCCTACCGTTGCTTCCGAACAGTGTTTCGTGGTCGAATTCGGTGTTGATCTTATCCATCGCCCCGGCGGAGCGTGCCCCGCGCAAACAACGCGCGACGAGAATTCCAGCGCGCCGCTCCGCGCGTCTGGGGCTCGAAGGCTAGCGGAATGTTCGGCTTCGTCCCTGTCTTCGCCCAGGCCGCAACGCTGACCCTGGCCGACACGTCGGACACGACGGTGAGGTTCGACCAAGTCGACGATGAAACTCACTGGGACGCTTCGACGACCCCTAGCGCGACGCTCAATCTCTACACGCATCGTGCTGCTTATACGCTGCGATATGCGCCGAACTTCAGCCTGCTCTACATTGGCGAGGAAAGCACCGTCGATGAGGAAACGGGCGAGCAGACCTTCGGTCAAGAGTGGGCGATCTATCACAACTTGAGCGCCAGTGCGACGCTGCGGTTTCGTAGAACCTCGCTCACATTGAGCGAACAGTTCACCTATGGTGCGCGAAACTACCGCTTCGACGTGGCGCCCGTCGCCGACGCTCCGTCTGGCACCCCTTCGGAACCCGACCCCGGGGCGCCGATTCCAGGCGAGCCGGGGGACACCCCCGTTGGGCAGCAAGGTGCAGAAGACGTCGTCGTCACACTCGGGTCATCCACTTCGACGCTTGGGCTCGGCCACCGCCTGGCGCCACGACTCAACCTGAGCGAATACGTCGCGTACTCGATCAGTGTCCCGATGGACGAGGCGTCGCGTCCGTTCTATCCGCTCCAGCGCAGCCTCACTTCTGGGGTCGGAGTCGGATACGACGTCACGCGACGCGACACGTTGACCACGTCGCTCACTGGAGATCTCTACTACACTGAACCGCACGACGACCTCAAGGTTCGTTCCGCCATCGTACAGTTGCGCGAGGACTGGACCAGGGAGTGGTTCCGCCAGTTCACCACGACGTTCGGTGTCGGAGCCACGTACGCGAGGACCGACCGTGGCGAGCAGACGATCGAGGTGATCACGGCAGATGTTGGACCCTCGGGTACGGCTGGCGTCGAGTACAACTGGGGCCACGCTGGCGCCCGCTACAGGCTGTATGGCAGCTTCGGAAGTGCACCGGTGGTGGACAGGTTCACCGGCATCGTGGACCCACGCTTCTTCGCGGGAGCGGGTCTGTCTCGCACCGAGCACCGCCTGACGGTGACGTTGGCGGCGACTGGCGCCCAATCGGCCGATCCCGACGGTGATGCCCCTTTGGCGAGCTTTGGTGCGTCGCTCACCGCATTCTACGAAGTCACACAGCAGCTCTACCTGCGACTGGGCGGGTCCACCAGCTCATCCGAAACGCCCCTCGACTTCAGCGAACGTCCTGAAGCCCCAACACAGTACACGGTATTCGCTGGGCTCACCTATACGATGCAGCCGATCAAGCTGTGAATGCCGAACTCAGCGGCTAGTGAGCCACCCCACTAACGCTTCGAGCGGGGGTGCATGGCCGGCCGCCCCATGCCGCGATAGTGAAGCCCAGCATCCACCACGGATTCGGGAACCAAGATGTTGCGCCCGTCGAACACCCAGTCGCCGCGCATCAGCTGCGCGACACGCGCCAGATCTGGCGAGCGGTACTCGTTCCATTCGGTAGCAATCACCAAGCAATCAGCGCCTTCACAGGCGTCGTACTCGTTTTTCACCAAGGACACGACGCCGAAGGCGCCCATGGCTTCCAGGCGCTGCTTGGCTGTTTCCATGGCTTCCGGATCGGTGGCGCGAACCGTGGCGCCGCGCTGCTTCAGTTCGCCAATCAAGCGCAGCGCGGGTGCTTCACGAACGTCGTCGGTGGCCGGCTTGAACGCTAGGCCCCAGACGGCAACGGTTTTGCCGTCGAGTCCGCCGAGGTCGTTCTCCATATTCGCAACCAGTGCTTTGACCGGGATGGAGTTGGCAGCAACAGCAGCCTCGGCGACTCGCAAGGCGACTCCGAGTTCGTTGCCGGTGTTCACCAAGGCGCGCAGGTCTTTGGGGAAACAGCTGCCGCCGAATCCGAGCCCCGGATACAAGAACTGCATTCCGATGCGAGAATCGGTGCCGAGTGCAATGCGAACGTCCTCGACGTCGCCCCCAGTTGCGTCGCACAGCCGCGCGATCTCGTTCATGAAGGAGATCTTGGTGGCCAGCAGCGCGTTGGCAGCATACTTCACGATTTCAGCCGTCTTCGGGCTCGTGCGCTGAATACGGCCACGTTGGCGATTGTACGGGAGGTAGAGTCGCCGCATCACTTCGAAGGCGGCATCGTCGTCCGTACCCACCACGACCCGATCGGGTTTCATGAAGTCGTTGACCGCGTCGCCCTCTTTCAAGAATTCGGGATTGCTGACCACGCTCACCTTGTGAGTGGTGTGCTTTTCGACGACCTGCCGAACGCGCGCATTGGTTCCGACTGGAACCGTGCTCTTCAATACGAGAAGCACGTCGTGCTCAGTCGTCTTGGCGACGTCTTCGGCAACCTTGAGCACGTAACTCAGATCCGCCGATCCGTCTTCGTTGGGCGGAGTACCGACGGCGACGAAGACAGCTGCGCAGCCCTTGATGGACTCCGCTAGGTTGGAACTGAACTGAAGGCGGTCGGGCCAATTGCGCTTTACGATCCCCGCCAGGTTTGGTTCGAAGAACGGCACATCGCCTTGTCTGAGCCGCTCGAGTTTCTTTTCGTCGACGTCCACGCAGACGACGTTCACGCCCGAGTCGGCAAAACACGCGCCGGCGACCAACCCAACGTACCCCGAACCAATGACTGCGATTTTCACAATCTCCTCGTTTACCAGAATCCGCCGCGGCGTCCAGCACCGGTTCGCGCAGTCAGGGGAAACCGAAGAATTTCTGGCGGCCAGGGGTGAGTGAGCCGGGCCGCCAGGAGGTTTTGTGTTGGCCGACCGCTTATGGTGCGAGCTGCGGAACGATGACCGCGATCGAGATCGGCGGCATCTCGTAACTGAAGGTGTTGTCCGAAGTGGCCGATAGGGAGTCAACAGCCACTACGGTCGGGCCTTCGTCGGTCAGCTCGTAGACGAGACTCGTGCCATAGCTCGTCGCACTATCGATATTGATCGTGGTCGGGCGGATCGCGTTGCGCTTGTTCATGAGCACGATGACTAGCTGAGTTGGCGCACCCGATTCGATACTGGCGTACGCGGACGCGCCCTCCAGGTCGTCCGTAGTCGATGCCACGGACGTATCTCCGAAGTGAGCCCCTGCGCCATCGTAGTTCAGGAAGGCTTGGAACGCGGCGGTGACGTAGGGAGCCTCGTCCGGTAGTGAGACCGAGGCCAGGCCGATACCTTCTCGCCCAAAAATGCCCAGAACGTCGGCTGCGGCAATGGCTCCACTGATGTCGGAGCCACCACCATAGTACCAAGCGCTGAAGGCCAGCTTGGTTCCTGGATAGGCGTTGTCGATGCGTTCATTCATCTTCGAGATCAGGTTGATGGGCCTCAGGGCGGCGACCCAGCTGTCTTCGACGTATGTGGGATCCCAGAGCGAGCGTGGCGCCTGCATGCGCGCCTCGGCGATAGCCGGCTCGGAGGTCTCTACGATGATGCGCTTGCGGCACGCGCCGGCCTCGGGCCACCAATGCACGTCGAGATAGTCGAGCAAACGTGCACCGTAGTCGGCTTCTGCCGTTGCCATGCGGGTGAGGTAGTACTCGAGGAAATCCCCTTCGGTTTCGTAGTCCTCGCTGCCCTGCAGGTCGATATAGCCCTGCCAGCCATACTCCGCCGGACCAGCAACCTCCGCGTCGGGGAAGGCATCCTTGATCGCGGTTGCGAACTCGATTCCGGGCTCGACGACGTCGTCGTAGCCCGGCTTGTCTGGGTGAATCAGCGAGAACTCGTAGCTCCAGAGCGACGCATGGTTGTCCAGCGCGAAGACTACCGGCGTGCCGCTAGGCTCCGCCGCGAGTCGCACTGAATCAACGAACTCATCCTGATACACCGTGTCATCCGATGTATCGGGGGGGTTAGCGAAGCTCGACCCCTTCACCGCCACGTTGAGCCGAAAACGTTCGTTCAAGGTGTCCGGGGTGTCTCGTACGTCGTCTTCGATGGAATCTGCCGCGACCCAGCCACCGATGGGGACGACCAACATGGCGCCGCCGCCATTGGCGTCAGCAATGTCGAGAACCGTGTTGGCAGCTGCACCAGGATCCCCCGAGCCGAATGGAGCGTTGTGGAAATCTCCATGGTCTCCGAGGTGCGTCGCGTTGACCTCCCAGTTGTAGCCAGAGACATCGTTGGACACATCGCCGCCGACTCGCACTAGCTTGGCTCCCACCGCCTGCGCCGTGTCATTGCGGTTCATGCCATAGATGAGCGGCGAGATGCCTCGAAGGTTATCGCCGGGGGAGACCGTGACCTCGAGTTCGAAGGAAGCGGCCCCGGCGCTGCCCTCCGTTGGGGGATCGCACGGGCCTGAGCCCCCTGAACCCCCTGAGCCTCCTGAGCCAGCGACGCCGCCCGATCCTCCAGAGCTGGTCGAGCCAGCGACGCCGCCTGAACCACCAGTGCCTGCTGAACCACCAGTGCCTGCTGAACCACCAGTGCCTGCTGAACCACCAGTGCCTGCTGAACCGCCTGATCCAGCGGAACCGCCAGTGCCAGCGGAACCCCCCCCATCGCTGGTGGAACCGCCGTTGCTGCTACCACCGTCGGAAGTGGAGCCGCCGGAGTCCGAACCGGAGTTGCCTCCCTTCCCGTCGCTCCCACACCCGACTGCGCAGGTTGCCAAGACGCCCAGGATCAAAGTAGTTCTAGTACGCATGAAAGTAGTGGCCCTGAGTTATGACCCGCCCCACGACGGGTTCTGAAGTACGTTGTGCGGCCGAACCTGGGCCACGATCGAACAGCATACACCGCGCCCTTGATGGTGACAAACCTCAATCGGCGCCCGTCTTTCGCCAAGGGCTCGGCCAGCCTGCGAGGCCAGATTGCGAGCAGGGACCGGAACGCCACGTTCATCGCCTTCCGCGGTCGACTTCTGACGAGGTTTGGATTTCACCGAGTACTTTCGTGCCTCGCGCGGATGCCGACAGCGGCCCGCGCCTTTATGTTGACCGCCGAATCCAGCGCTCGTAAAAGAAGCTTCATGCACGGGCATAGCTATGGCGTATGGTTCCGGGTCGACCTGCCCCGTCTCCGGCGCGTGCTGGCTCGCTTCGTCCAGCAAGCGCTAACATCGACGTTTGCCGTCTCCACCTGTGTTGTCGCGTCGGCGCTCGCCGTCACGGGTTGCGCGGAAGCGCCTTACGTGTGGGTGAACGACGTTCAGTCCGAGCAGCGCCCGGCTGGGTTCGTGATCGTTCCGGGCGACATTCTCGCCGTGAGCGTCTACGGCGATGACAAGCTCTCGGGTTCGGCGCGCGTTCGCAGCGACGGGTACATCACCCTGCCATTGGTCGGCGAGGTCATGGCAGCCGGTAAGAGTCCCAATGTACTAGCGAACGAGCTTCAGGTGGGGCTGTCGAAGTTTCTTCAGGCCCCGAATGTGTCGGTCAGGGTGGAAGCGGAGGAGCAAATCAAGATCACCGTGATCGGTGAGCTTGATACGACCGGTAACGTCCTCTTGCCGCGGAACTCTGGCTTGCTCGCTGCGCTTGCAGCGGGCGGCGGCCTTTCGGAGTACGCGGACAAGGACGGGATCTTCGTTCTCCGTCAGAATCCACCGGTGAGGATCCGATTCAGCTACGATGACCTAGTCGACAACGATCAGAGCGCCGTCAACTTCAGGCTCTACGACGGCGACGTCATCTACGTTCGGTAACGTGTTGGCTGCAGCCTCTTAGGCCGAGCGGCCTTGAGGCGCTGCTGATTTCAGTCTGGCGCGCGGCACCGAGGAACCCCGGGGCCATGCGGGCTGGGCGCTGTCTCTCGGAGCAAGCGATTCTCCTAGCGCCCCATTGGCGACTGCGATCTTCGCGGTAATGACGCCCGTGGTAGCGACTGTGAAAACGCCGTGCCACGCTGACATCCCGACGTCGCCATAGACCTGCAACATATAGGTCGTGAGGGTAGCGAGTGTGGTCAAGGCAAAGATTCTGTCCGGTGGAGCGCGCGCGGTTTGGTAGGCTCGGTGCGCGTAGTACGCGACCAGCACCAGCACCATCCACCAAGCACTAAAGCCGACGTAACCGTTGTATGCCCAGTGCCCCAGCATATTGTTGTGCGGAACGTACGGTTCCAGCGGGTAGATGGACGTGACGTCGGGCATCTTGATCACCTCGTGAAACGGATGGCCGAGGCCCGTTCCGGTCAGTGGTGACGAAGCCAGGGTCTTGTAGAGATTGTAGTTCTCCAGGTCTCGCCACTTGGTCGAGCCGTCCTCGTCGGAATCGGCCATCGACTTGATCGTTCCGACCGGGCGAAAGATGCCGGTAGGCGAGTGCCAGCCCACGGCAAGGTACACCATGGCTATCGGAATCCCGCTTATCACGAGCCGCACCAGGCGAAACTTGACCCAGCTCCAGCTCGACGAATAAAAAACCATGACGAGACTCATGGCTAACTGGACCCAAACCAGGCGCCGATCGTTCACCACCATCCCGTAAAGTAACAAAGGCTGGATCAGTGCGTTGAGCAACAGCGCGCGTCGTCCCGGCTTTTCCAGCAGGTGGACCGCGACCGCGCAAGAAGCCGTTGCGAACAGGATCGAGTCCTGGTGACTCGTCATCGTGTCTGCAGTCGGGTGGGCGCGAGAAATGGCGATCGCTATGACGGCCTTCACCATCGCCGAGCCGACGATGATGCGCATGATGGTGGGTGCGACGCTCGGTCCCGGTAACAAGGCGGCAAAAGCCAGCATTACCAGCGGTAACCTGAGCATCTTCAACAGTTGCCATTGAGCCCATTGAAACTCGCCCCCGCGTAGGATGCCCCAGGCCAGAGAGAACAGCGACATGCCGATGCTCACGAGACAGGCCAACAAGAGGGCGGGAGGCGCTTTGACCACACGGTGTGAGTCCGTCGGTAGCCCCTTGACCTTTCGGTAGGCGTAGATGCTCATGAGCAATATGAGGATGCAATCCACGCCGGTCAGCACGAGTGCATCGATCGGGATCACCTTCTTCACCTGGATGAGCAGCAGCTCTCCTAGGGTGTAAAAAGGAGACTGCCACGGGCCATGATCGCTCGGATTGTCGATGACGAACGCAACAGTGACCATCGCCAGGATCGGGATTCGAAGCGACCCCTTGAAGAGCGCAAACAACAGGCCTGCCGCCAGCGTGGGTACGACGGCGAGTAGAGGATTGCCCAGCAGAACGAGCCCGATCGTGGCGAGTGCGACGCCGCTGACGATGACGTAGAAGAGGCTGCCAGGCCGCTCGCTCGACGTTGCGGTCATGACTCCGGGTTTGCCCCCACGCCTCAGGAGGAACGGGACGAGCCCGGACCTATCAGGTTTACGTTCGCGACCACGGGGAGGTGCAAGATGCCTTCGACCTGCCAGGGTTCGTAGATCAGGTCTCGACGAAGCTCGAGGGCGACCGCAATGAAAATACCTACGAAGAGGCCACCCAGGAGCGCACCCAGGACGATCTTGATCGGGTTGGGTTTGATAGGCTTCTTGGGTACCTCGGGCGGATGCACCACACGATACCGATGCTTGAAGGCAGCCTGGGCTTTCTCTTGGTCGACGCGCGCGCCATCGATATCCTTCAAGATGTTGTGATACTTGCTGATCGTGAATCCGACCTGTGTACCCGCAAACCTGATCTCGGGATCGTCGAGATCGATGCCGGGTGTAGACTTCAAGTCATCGAGAGCCTGGTGACCGAGCTCGACGTAGGCTCCGGACGGCCTGGTTGAGGTCCCCGTTGCGCCGAAGCTCTGATTTTGCAGCGACGCCTTCTCCGATTCCAGTGCTTGCAGCTCGCCCCGCAACGCTGCGAGCATTGGGTGGTCTTGATCTGCCACTGCCAGCTGCCGCTTCAGGTCCTCGATCGCCGGATGGGCATCCGTGTAGATCGAGCGCTGTTGATTCAACCTGTTGCTGAGATCGTCGACCTTCTGTTGTTTCCTAGACGCTAGGTCTTCGATCGACGCTTTCTTGGCTTCTATCAGGGCGCCGAGCTCGGCGATGCGGGCCTTGTCCGCTTCGTTGGGCTGGACGGTGGGCTTCGCCTCGAAGGGGCGGAACACGGGCTTCGGCTTGGGCTTGGCTGCCGCCGTGCCCGCGTCTTGGCCTGCCGCATCCGGCGCGGGCTTGGCCGCTTCCCCCTTGGCTTGGATCACGCCGCGCAAGTTTTCGATAGATGCCTTGATCTCCTGCTCCAGCTTGCTGGCATGGCCCTCCAAGATTGCCGTCGACTCGGCGAGCAGCCCGATCTCCTGGACGTGACGTTCCTCCAAAAAAGCTTGCTGAGCAGCGGTGACCAAGCGAAAGGCGAGCTCAGGGTCTCGCCATTCGACCGTGATCGTGACCGTTTCCTGATCGGCTTCGACGTGCATGCTGTTGTCCACCATCGCGATCAGGACCTCGGCAAGGTCCGTATCGCTCATCGGAGCGAAGACAGCAGCCACGATCTGGTCCTTCAAGCGGAACAATGGTTCGCGGCGTGCTTTCCATTCCTTGACCAGGTCCGTCTGCTGGACGATGTGTGCGAGAGTCTCCTTTCGGTGGAGCACCTCCGAGGCACTTTCGGTGAGCTGTCCGCGGCGATCGGGAGACAGATATTCGTTGCGCTTTGCCAGCAGTCGCGATTGACACTCGTAGGTTTTGGGAAGCACCTGGAGTGCACCAACGGCGGCGCCGCCCATGACGATCACCATCGCAATCGGCACCCACTTACGCTTCCGAATGAACCAGAGCAACAGCTTGGCCCAACCGATGACGATCTTCAGATCGATCAGATCCTTGGGCTCGGGAGGGGGGGACTCCGGTTGGCTTAGTCTAACGTTCGTTGGTTCCACGGTATTCCAGGAGGGAAGAGATGAGCACAAGCTTGGGCGTGAAAGAGGGCATGGTTCAAGCTAGTCCAGGGGTCAGCCACTCCACAGCAGCCTCGGCCATAGATTGAGCACGGCGATCATGTAGAGCAGATTGAACAGCAGCATCAGTTGGATCGTCTGCTTCAGTCCGGTTCGGTGACTCGGAATACGTGATGTCCACCGTGGCAAAAGCACCGTGGCGAATATGACTGACATCAGCAAAAACTTGTCCACGGCTAGCAAAGAATGCCGCGAATGCCGAAGGAGCTCAAGCGATTTCCCGGTCCTCCCGATTTCCGCGGCGCTGTTTTCCAGTTCGGCAGCGCGAGCTTTCCCGGGGCGGATCGGGGCACCTTTCAGCGGCGTCGATCGTCTCCCCGCTGATCGATGGTTCCCGGGTGGTATCGACGACTTCTCCACTCGCGAATGTGGTACGGGAGGGGTCAGCAGCTCCCATCACTCGGGAGGAGCGAGAAGACCAGTGCCAGCGCGTGTGACCATCTCTGGACTAGCTACCAACGTAAAAAGTGTACTGGCGGCGCGCTACTATTTCCGCTGCGCCACCTCAGTCGGCGCTCGCGTCCGCGTCTACGGAAGGCCGGCGGTGAAGAACGAAGGGGTGATGCGGATCGGTGATCGCGTCCGGCTGCTTTCGACCATTGCTACCTCTCAAATCGAGGTAGGACCAGAGGGAGAGCTCGACATCGGCGATAGCGTCGTCATGAGCTTTGGTTGCTCGATAGGTGTGACCAAACTGATCCGGATCGGTGCCCGCTCGCGGCTCGGTCCCTACGTGATGATGATGGACAGCGACTTCCATTGCCTCGAACCGGAGCGACGGCTCGAGCGACCACCGTCCCAGCCCATCATCTTGGAGAGCGATGTCTGGATTGGAACGCGCGCGATGGTATTGCGTGGGGTCACGATCGGCTACGGAAGTGTGGTCGGTGCTGGCAGCCTCGTGATACGAGACGTGCCACCGCGGACCCTCGTGGCAGGAATGCCAGCCAAGGTGATTCGCTCATTCTGAGCACGGCTTGGAACCGTTCGCGTCGAGCTGGCGTATCACGCGCGCCGGAATTCCGGCGACCAGGCAGTGCGGTGGGACGTCCCGTGCCACGACAGCTCCGGCGCCTACGATCGCTCCTTCGCCGATTTTGACTCCCGGCAGGACCGTCACACGCGACGCCAGCCACGCGCCGTCGCCGATCTCGATGGGGCCATGAATGGTCGGCCCTGCCCTCAAATACGGCTCACCGACTTCATGGTTCACAGTCAGGAGGGTGACAGCGTGGCCGATCCTGACCCCCCTGCCGATGCGCACAGGGGCGCCAAGATCAATGTGCAGGTGACCGGTGACGAGAGAGTGGTCACCGATGCTGACGTCACTGGGTGAACCGGCGCCCGTGACTCGAAACGGACCTTGCACCTGTGACCGCTCGCCGACGTGAACGCCAGCGGCTCGGACGATTGCAGTCCGCGTACGCGTGAAGGATTGGCTCGGGAGTAAGCTCACCAAGTTGACCAAGCTGCGTTTCGACAGCAGTGGATGGATCTCTTTTCGCGCGGCAACCGCGAACCGCGTGCCGAGCGCGAGGAGGTTGGAGAAAACTCCGGATGGGGCATCTGCTTTCATTGAGAGTCGTAGCCGGTAGGCGCGCATCAGTTCACGAATTTGGACACGAGTCTCACGTAGGCGGCTTGATAGTATATACCCGGTTCGGTCAGTTCCCAGGTCTTGTCGAACGGACTCTGCGGCTCCCAACCCTTGTTCGAATTGAGGAACGCCTTTCCCGGGGGTTGCTGGCGGACGGGTGACTGCTTGCAAGCCTGGTTGGCATTTTGCCATTTACAGTACTGTGCGTTGGGGCCGCCGACGACATAGCCAGGGGCCGGCCCCAACTTGGACGTGCGCGCATTGTCCCAGGTGGGATGATTGTCTCGGAACCACGCATGAAACATTTCGTCGACGCTTTCTTCGGCCCCAAAGGGGTACATGTTCGTCAAGTAAACGATCTGCATCGGGTTGACGCCGTGGAACGAATGCAACATGCCGGCTGCACGTTCGACGTACGTTTGTTGCTCGGCTTTGGGTACCAGGTTGTACTCGACTAGGTCGAGGTTCGTACTGCCTACGGTGGCGCGCTCGCGATTGCTGCCCCAATGGTAAGAATCCCTACGCATGTAGGCGCGGTATAGGTCGATCTCGGGCTTGAACTTGTAGATGTCGAGCTTGGCGGCCTGGTCGCGCTTGCGGTCCAGGATCGCAGCCTTCACTTTCGCGTCCGCGTTCGGGAGTGCAGCGTAGTACAGCAGCGCGTCCCCCTGACTCGGCTCGTACACCGACCAGCGGTTCTCTTTGAACGGCCTCGTGCGCTTGAATCCCTCTTGCACCACCGTGCCATACTCATTGGCACCGGTCAGCGCGAACAGGAACACCGCCGCCACGACCTGCATCTGATCTTGTCTGGGCAGCGTCCAATCCGCATCGCCAGCTTTGATCGTCTGATCGTCGCACTTGTCGGATTTGGGACGCTTGACGAAGTCAGCGTACGCGGCGATGGCTCGCTTTTTGAGGTCTTCTGCGTACGCTTGCTCGGTCTCGATGGCACCGAGTACCAGCGACGCGTGAGCGAACATACCAGCGACCGCGATAGCAGCGGACGAGCAGGGGGCAGGATAATAGAAGCGCTTCACCGTGCTCTCATCGGGCACGACGGCGGTGAGGTCCGCCTGTCCGACTTTGATCAGCACACCGCCGCCCAGATCGTCGGCTTGCATGCGCTTCAACCACTCCAGTTCGACCTTGATCTCATCGATGAGATCGGGGAGCCCGTTGCCTGACTCGGGTATCTGAAAGTCATCGGTGAACGCGGCGGGATGCTCTCGGTAGGCGGTCAAGAGCCCGTGCACGGCCTCGGTAGCGAATGTTACGTACTTGTTGGTATCACCAGCGTCCCACCACCCGCCCCGCAAATCGCGCTGCGTCTTGGGGTTGTCGCGATTCGTGATACTGCGCGCTTCCGAGTCCTGGCCGGGCCCCAGGTAGTCGGCTTTGAGGCTCCAACAACGTTTGTCGACGCAGGAGTACGGGGGCTTCTTCTCATAATTGGCCCGGTTGAAGTAGTACATCTTGGTCGCCGCTATCAGGGCGTTGCGATAGACGTTATCGGCGATCTCGAAGGGGTGCGATCGCACGAAGGTCTTGGGATCGAAAATGTAGTAGAGTCCAGGTGTTCGGAAGACGGAAAAGTCGAACCACGCGCCCCGATCGCCTGAGGCTTCATCGAGCGCGCCGCCATTCCAGGCTACTACGGGGCCTTTCCACGCGACGCTACCATCAGACCATTTGCGTACCTCCAGCTGCGCGCCTGGTTCGTACACGTCTCGTCCGTTCCAGCCGTTGACAGGATTGGCGAGTACCGCAACTTTCGTCATGGAAGGACGATAGCCAAATTGATCGATCACGATGTAGCGCTGAAGCTTCGTGCTGAGACCTTTGCCAGCCGGCAACGCGACAGGTGGCGGCACCCTGGCAACGGTGGGGTAGTCCGCGATGCCAGTGCCCTGTTCGTTCGGTCCTGCCACAGGGGGGGGTTGGAACGTGGTAGCTGTCGGCGCGTCGGGTGTGACCCGTACCTTGGGCCCGCCATTGGATCGCGACGACTCACAGCCGAAGACGACAGTGAGCAGTAACGCGACTGCAGCCCCAGTGCAAAGTCGGTGTGCTGCAGCATGTACAGAACGTCGTCTTCGAAAAGCCGCCATGGGAGCGCAGCTTAGGGCTTCGTGCCTCCTGGGGCCATCGTTTTCTGCTGCTGCCAAGGGCCTCGCTCTGGAAGCAGGAGCCGCAGCGGCAGAGGCGGACGAGCCGGCGTCGTGCGTGTACTCGCCGGTTGACGGTGCCTGGCGTTCCCCGCATCGTTTCTCGCTTCGAACCTTGCAGCTCTTCCTGCGCTTTGGGTGTCAGCGGAACGCGGCCTTGAAAACGTGTGCGAGCCAGCTCGGGGCTATCCCAAGGCCGCTCCATACCGTGCCTTTGCGTGTCAATACGCACCACCTAGATCAGGAGCGTTCGTGCCAAGGCGCCGCGGCGCGCCATTCGAATTTCGCAACGCGACCGACGCACCCCCAAAGCCGCCGCGTCGCTTCACTGCCAGCCCTGTTCACGCCGAATTGACCAACAGGGACGCCGTCGACGCGCCCGAGTCGCTTCCAGATCGCCTGATCGAGTCCGATCACGCTGCCGGCAAGCGCGGTCGCAAGCAGGGGCGTCACCCGACAGGCTCGAGCTGACACGCGAAGGTGTTACCCTGCTCGACGGCGCATCAGTGCATCACCCTGGCCTGACGCGGAAGAACGCGCGCTTGGCGTGCGCACGGGCGTGACCTCGATAGCGGCCGCCACTCTCTGGGATGCCGAAGTCCAAAGGAGTCCCCCAAGAGGGCGCGTTCTCGAGCGATCGCGGTCTCGATGCAGCCGTCGCGCAGACAGCGCCGTGCGGCATCGAGGCCCCTCCCAGCTCCTGCGCGAGCTGAGCAATCCATCGATTGCCCGCGGAAGGGGGCAGGTGCGCCTACAGGTTGGCTGGTCGAACATTCTGTCCAGTTGCGAAGCCGTGAACGATCTGCGAGCCTACCCAGGCAGAGGACGCATGGGACTGAGTTCACATCGCAAAACGGTACTCGTTGCGGGCGCGGCGGGGTTTTTGGGTTCACATTTGGTCGATCGCTTGCTCAAGGAGGGGTTCGAGGTCGTAGGTCTCGACAACTTGATGACCGGCGACCTGACCAACTTGGAAGGTGCCATGCGGAACCCGCACTTCCATTTCCAGACTGGAGACGTCCGCGAGCCGGTGAACGTCTACGCCGAGCTGATCTTCAATATGGCCTGCCCGGCCTCACCCGTGCATTACCAGAGCGACCCCTACGCCACCTGGAGCACTAGTGTATTGGGCGCGTTGCGCCTCACGGAAATGGCCCGCGGTCGAGGGTGCACCCTGATTCACAGCTCGACCTCCGAAGTGTACGGCGATCCGACAGTGCACCCGCAGCGAGAAGACTACTGGGGCAATGTGAATCCGGTGGGGGAGCGCTCCTGCTACGATGAGGGCAAACGCGCCGCCGAAACGCTACTGCACGACGCCAAGCGCTGTTGGGGCGTCGACACGCGCATCGTCCGAATTTTCAACACGTACGGTCCTCGTATGGCGTTCAACGACGGGCGCGTGGTGTCGAATTTCATCGTTAAGGGACTGCGCCGCGAGCCCTTGAGCATTTACGGTGAGGGCAAGCAGTCACGATCCTTTTGCTACGTCGACGACTTGGTCGAGGGCTTCATGGGCGTAGCGAGACTCGACAAGCTCGAGGGTCCCATGAACCTGGGCAACCCGAAGGAGTTCACGATCGCCGAACTCGCGAAGCTGGTGCAGGAGCTCACGAACTCTCCGGGCGAGTACGAGTATCATCCCATGCCCGCGGACGATCCAAAGCAACGTCGACCGGATATTAGCCGTGCGCGCGAGCTCTTGGGGTTCGAGCCAAAGGTCGAGCTGCGCGAAGGCCTCACGCGAACCATTGCCGACTTCCGTCGTCGTCTCGAGTAGCCGGGTGACTCCAGGGGCCGCGCTAGGCTCGGACTTGCGGCCACAGCCTGCGCTCGACGAAAGCCTGGGACCTTCGATCAATCCGGTAGCGATACGTGAGCATAGCACCGCTCACCAGGTAGGCCAGGACACCTGGCTTCGGTCGTTGACCACTGATGACCTCTGCTGCGAGTTTCTTTGCGTAAAAGCTGACCCAACTCCCAACGTCCGCGCAAGCGCGCCAGCCACCTAGTCGCGCGTGTTTGCCCAGGGCCGCACCCACGGCAAATTGATAGGCGACGTGTAGGGGCCGAACGTCGGCGCCCGTTCGGATGCCCAGGTGCAGCACGTCACTTTCTGCTGCATTCACGACAGTGAGTCCTCGATGCAGCGCCCGGATCAATAGGTCCGTCTCCTCGGCTCCGCGAAAGAAGGGTGCGCCAGGCCCGAGCAGCGGGTCGAAACCGCCGAGCGCTTCGAGCACAGGCCTTCTTATGGCGAAGTTGGCGCCGATGCCGATGTCTTCGTCCGGAAGCGGCACGCGCGTCTGGATTCTCGACTTCGGTTCGAAGGACGCCGCGTAGTCACTTTCATTCTCGAGCGGCGGTAGGCGGACCCTCCCAAACACCAGCGCTACTTCGGGACCCCCATCGAAGATTTGCAGCATCTTGGAGGGCCAGTCCGGAGCCGGCCGGCAATCGTCGTCGGTGAACAAAAGGATCGGTGCGCGGGTCGCGCTGACGCCGGCGTTGCGTGCGTTGCTTGCGCCTTTCAGCCTCGAGCGGATGACTCGAAGCCGCGGGTCGTCGACTTCGGCAAGGGCTGTGACCGTAGCCTCGTCGGTGCTTTGATCAACGACAACCAGTTCGAAATCCAGAGGGTCGGCGAGGACCGCACGAGCAGCGGCGGCAGCCTCAGCGCCTCGATTGCGGGTAGGAATGACGATGGCGAGTCGCTCGGGCATGTGGGATCAGGCTTTCGCTGTGCCGGAGGTTCGGCGAACGAGCGCTAGCGTCATGCTCCTGTGTTGTTGGCCGCGGGCAAGGTCGACTTGCTCGTTCGCTCGTAGTTGAAGAAGCGCTTGAGCCGCAGAAATGGGGCTTCGAAGCAATGGAAACTCAGAACCGCAATCGCGAGCGAAAGCCCTACACCGAGGCTCGCGGACGTGAGCAGGCCAAGCCAGCGAGAGCCAACGGCTGTGGTGCAAACCGCGAACAGGTCGATATGGTGAAAGTGCCATCCCAGGATGCCATGGTAGACGTACAACCCGTAACTGTACTTCCCTAGGGAGCGCAGCCAGCCAGCTCGAAGGAATGATTTCAGGAGTCGCGGGCCATCGTGACTTGCCGCAAGGCAGATGGTAGTTCCGAAAAACACCGCCACAGCGGTGCCGCGTACGGCGTGGAGCGTGGGGTCGGCCTTTTCGAGCAGGATCAACCAAACCGAGAGCAAGGCGACCAATCCACCCGCAATCGTCAACGCCAGCGGCGCTCTCCGTGCCACGCGGGCGGCCCAACCCTCGTCGCGTATTGCCAGTGCCAACCAGGCACCTACGCAGAGCGCGTCGAGTCGGCAGGGCGTGAGCAGCATAGGATATAGCCTGTCCAGCCCACCGAGCGGCAACACGATGCGCAAGACGAGCGCGAGCACGCTCAAGCCCACGGCCGCGCGCATCGCTTGGCGGCGACTCGACAAGCCGACCAACCAAGGCCAGGCAAGGTAGAACTGCTCTTCGATCGCCAGCGACCAGAAATGGCTGATGTACGGAACCGAGAAGTCCCCGGTGTGAGGCAGGTAGAAGTTGACCGTGTAGGTCCAAAACCAAGCTTGAACCTCGCTGATTTGCGAAAGTTCCGGCACGTACCGGCTGGCGCCGAGACAGTTCAGGAGCACGACGCTCGTGAGCACGAGGTAGTAAAGCGGGAAGATCCTCAGCGAACGCCGCGCATAGAAGTTTGTAAAGTACCGCGGCTGGCTTCGTGCGTCGTCGAGGATGCCCGTGATCAGAAACCCGGACAGGACGAAGAAGAGGTCAACGCCCCAGACTCCATACGAAGCGGCCCGGTTGATGGCGTGCTCCAAAGGCGTTCGCGTGTCCAGCACGCCGATGAAGTGCACGGCCATTACGCCTGCTATGGCGAGCCCCCGAATCCCATCGAGCTCTGGAACGTGGGACGAGCCGCTTCGTTTCGCGGGTGATGACTCAGCTTGGCTCATGTGCTCGCGGGATCGTCGAATGCAGCGAAAGACCCCATTGTATACGCAACTCAAGCGTCAGATCACCCGACCGATTCTCGCTCACGACGCGCCCAGTGACCAATAACCGAGGATTGCCGCCGATGCCGGGTGGACCTCGATGCGCACGTCGGTGATGCCGGGGGTGAGGTCGAGCGGTAAGTTCAGGACCGCCTCATCCCAGGGCCCGACGAGCTCGACGCTGCCGGCCGGCTCGCCGCTCGCGTAGACCGCGAATCGCGTCGGTCGCTCCACGGCGGCGCGGACCACTAGCATTCCACCGGGCTCCAGCCGCAGGCGAAACAACTCTCGCGTTCTGCCCGCACGACCGCCATCTGTCCAACGATCGTATCGAAAGATTCGATTCTGCTGCTGTTCGGCCTGGAGGAGCTGGTAGTCATGCTCGCTCTCGCTGACCAAGTCGGCGACGTCGAGGCGATCGAGGAGCTTGCGCCCGTGAACGTCGACGAGGACCGGTCGCTCCGCGCTCATGAGTGCCCTGTAGTCGGCTTTGTGCGCCACCATGGTGGTACCACCCAAGATCGAGGCGTTCACGCTGCGCTCGGTCAAATACTCTCCGAGCAAGGGGTCTATCGCGAACCATTCGGGGTACACGAGGAAGTGGGTCGGCAGTGCTCGCCGCGGCAGTCGCTCGTAGTGCTCGAATCGGGACCCGGGCCCTGCAAGCCAATGCTCGGCTTCCCCGGGGGTCGTGAGACCTACGATGTCGAACGTTTGTCGCCCCGAGAAGTAGGCAATGGCGCCCGTGTCATTGACGCCGACGCGCGCGCGTTCCGGCAGGTTCCTTCGCGCCCACCTGCCCAAAGAAACTTGCTGCGCCTGGATCGCCGCGGCGCTTTCCGCGACGTCTGCGATCGCGTACGGCAACTTCGCGGCGAAGGCTCCTACGATGACGCCGCTGAACAGCACCCGAACCCCCCCGAAGGCGGGCTTGAAGCGTGCGACCATGTCCCCCATCACCTCGCACAATGCACCGAGTGCCACGCACCACGCCGGGGCGAAAGGCCAGAGGTAGCGCAGGCGATTCCAGAGAAAAGTGTCATAGGTAGCAGGGAGCCAAATTCCCAGCGCGGCCACTAGTATCGCCCCGCCGCGGAGATAGCGTCGCTTTCTGTGACTCTGGAGCACGAGCGAGGGGAGCGCGGCAAGGGCGAGCACCGCGCCTCCCTCGGGAACCACCGTTGCGCTCCAGAGCTCTCCGTTCAAGAGCGTGCCGTGTAAGAGTCGCAGGTTGGCCACGACCTGAGCCACGACCTCACCCGCGTCGAGATAGGGATTGTGGGGCAACCACTTCACGAGGGTAGTGGTACTCGACAGAGAACCGGTTCCCAGCCATAGGCAGAGCCGCGGGAGCAGCGCCAAGACGATAGGAGCGGAGACCCATGTGAGCTGGCGCCCTCGCAGACGGAACCCGAACGCACACGCCACGCAGAGCGGCACCAGCTCCCCTTCAGGCCGCATCAGCGGTGTGACCAGGCAAAGCAGTAGCAGCTCTCGACCGCGCGGTGACCGATGGAGGGGGAGTGGCTGTTCGTCCTCACACCACTCCGCGAGGCGCCGGAAGCTGCGCAACCACAGCCACGCAAACGGCACGGCCTCCATGCCGCTGGCAGCGAGCCAAGTGAGACCGCCAAAACACAACGTAGCGAGCGCTGCCCCAAACGCCACGAGCGGTGACAGTATTTCTCGGGCAATCGCCAGAACTTCACAAGCCACCAGCCCTAGGCAGAGGAAGCCGAGGAGCCAGGCGAACCAAACGATCTGAACGTCGTTGATGCCGAGCCAGAAGGCGGGCGCTAGGGCGGCAGGCCAGAGCAAGCTAGTGGCGCCGCCAACCGGGGCTGCCCCCGGAGAATAGACGAAGGGGGTGAAGTTCGCGAACGCTCGCGCAAATTGAAAGTGGATGTACGCATCATCCAGAGGTACAGAGGCAATCCCCCCTGTGCGGTCGAGGACCTCCGCAACCGCCGTCCATGCGAGTGCCGCCACGATCGCCCACAGTGGCCACCGCCGCAGTAGCCATTGGCGCATTACCTACAGCCCTGTTTCAAAGCTCCTCCTGCGTACACGAAGAATTCGCTGATGTCAGAGCCCAATCGGTATGAACATGCCCCGCGTTTGCCTGAAGGCAGCCTGGATCCTGGTGCATTGGTCGGTGGTCCCGGTCAGCCCGTCGAATTGGAGGTGGGGCCGGGTCGAGGGGCGTTTGCGTTCGAGCGCTTGGCGGCCGTGCCCAGCGCGAGGCTGATTGGCTTCGAAATCAAGCGAAAGTGGGCGACCATCGTAGACGAACGACTGAGTCAGCGAGGACTTGGCGCGCGCGGCCGAGTTTTCTTCGAGGACGCCCGGATCGCACTGCCGCGCTTCCCCGAAAACTCCGTGAGCATTGCGTATTTCCATTTCCCCGATCCCTGGTGGAAGAAGCGACACAAAAAGCGACTCGTGCTCACGCCGGCGCTGCTCGAGGAACTCGCGCGAGTCATCGTTTCCCGTGGCGAGTTGTTCGTGCAAACCGACGTGGAGGAACGAGCGTTCGAGTATGAGTCGATGATCGGGCAGCACGCTGAGTTTCGTGCCGCGGAGCGTGAGGCGAGAGTGCTCCAGAATCCGTATCAAGCGATGAGCCCAAGGGAACGGCGCGCGGTTCAAGACGGCCTGCCGATCTTCCGGCTCAGATACGCGCGCGTCTGACCTGCTGCCGAACGGCGAATCATCCGTTGGTCGGTGCGAGCAGTTCGCAAACGCGGTCCGCCAGCGCCAGCGAGGCGGTGAGGCCCGGCGACTCGATACCGAACAAGTTGACCAACGGTAGGCCGTGCGTCTCGGGTCCCTGCACGACGAAGTCGGCGCTGGGATTGCCCTGGTCGACGATCTTGGGGCGAATGCCGGTATACCCCGGCATCAACGATCCAGCGGGCAGGCCAGGAAAGTACGTTCTGATGGCGCTGTAGAACCGCTCCGCTCTCGTGAGATCGAACGAGTAGTCTACCGTGTCGAGCCAACTGACGTCTGGCCCGAACCGTACCGACCCTGCCATGTCCAGAGTGACGTGAACGCCAAGGCCGCCAGGTTCCGGGACTGGATACACCAACCGGTTGAACGGCGCGGGGCCTGCCAACGTGAAATAGTGGCCCTTGGCGAAGAACGCGGGCGGGATCGCGCTTGCCGGCACTCCTTCGATGCTGTGGGCCACTCGTGAAGCGTACAACCCCGCCGCATTCACGACCGCGCGACAGTGCAGCAACATCGGCTCCGGGCCACCTACACTTAGTGAGATACCAGCATCGGTCACTGCTCCGCACAGCACGGGACTGGAGGTGACCGCGATGACGCCCAGCGCTTCGGCATCGTATCGAAAACGCGAAAGGAGCGCGTGGCTGTCGACGATGCCGGTGGATGGCGACAGCAGTCCGGCGTGGGCAACGACGTTGGGCTCCAAGCGTTGGATGTCAGCGGCGTCGAGCCATTCTAGATCGGCGACCCCGTTCTGTGCCGCTTGCACGCGAAGCTGCACTAGCCCAGCAACTTGTTCCTCGGTCGTAGCGACGATGAGTTTACCGATCCTTCGGTGCGGAACGTCATGCGTCCGACAATAGTCGTACAACGACGCTTTTCCGGACACGCAGAGCGTCGCCTTCAGAGAACCTGTTGGATAGTAGATGCCCGCATGGATGACCTCTGAGTTTCTCGAACTCGTGTGCGTACCGAATGCGCCTTCTGCTTCGACCAAAATGACGTCGCGCCCGCTCCGGGCGAGGGCACGCGCAACCGCGACGCCAATCACACCTCCCCCGATGACGACGACGTCGATGTGCTCGGCTGGTTCCATGCGTGGTCGGTAGCGTGCCAAGATTTCGGCGCTCCCGGGGAGGGAAATCTAGCGAGGTGCGCCTGGCGACGGCGAGGAAGAGGCTCGATCGCATGGCTTTCAGCACGATTTCAGGCGGGAGTTGATTAGGTTCGACCGGTGTGGTTACTCTTTGACCCGTGCACCGCCCGTTCGTGTCTGCGTTCCTCCTATGCGGACTGCTGCTCCAGAGCCCCCTGCAGTTGGTCGCGTGCCAGACCTACCGCGACGATCTGATCCGCGCTCAGCGCTACTACGAGGATAACCAGTATGCTCACGCGCTGGCTCTGTTTCGGGCTCTCGAACGCGACACCGATTCACTCTCCTCGCTCGAGCACGCGCGCTACGCTTACTTCCGCGGCATGACGGACTACCGTCTAGCTCGGGTCGAGGGGGGCAACGACGAGCGCTTCGATCGGTACGCGCGCTACTGGTTGGGTCTCGCGAGCTCCATCGAAAAAGAGAACCCCGGCGGTTTGCAAGAGCACGAGAAGAAGCGGCTCGCGGAAACGCTCAACGATCTGAACACCAAGGCTTACGGGACCGCTGCCACTTTCGACGAAGTCGAGCCGTCCGAGGCACCTGTCGCAGCACCCCCCGCGGCCCCCACTACCGGCGACAAATGCAAGTCGAGCAACGACTGTCCCGACGACCACATCTGCCAAGACGGCGCGTGCATGCAGCTCTGACGTTGATGCGGAAGGCCCTGCACGATCTTTTTCCTCGCTGAGCGGGGTTCAGAACCTGCGCTCGGTGCACGAGCTAACGCAAGACCGTGGACGGTGTGCTGCGCGCGCCCGCCAAGTTCGAGCTCGCATTCGCGACGTTGCGAAATCGACCCTGCGGTATCGCTTGCGCGCCGTGTCTCGTTGTCGTGTTCGGTTATGCCTTACGCATCTCGAACAAGCGATCCTTCGTGGCGAGTTTGCGTTTCTTCAGCTCTGCGACCTCGACCTGTTCTTGTGGAGTTAGAAAGGCTCTGCGTTCGAGGCGAGCGACCTGTTCGGCCAACGTCTGGTGCCGTTGTTCCAAAGTCTTGATGGTCGCTGTGCGGGACGTATTACCCATGGATCGCGCTCCTCTCTTTCGAAATGGTCACCTCTGAAACGTCGAACGTCATCGTGTCGCCTGAACACCCGAGTGAGCGGTTGCCTCGCTCGAACGCCCATCCCCTTTCGATCGTCGACGCTTCACTACAGTTGAGACTAAGGGCTTCGCGCTTCGGGTCAATCGGCAACGTTTGTTCCGCCCTTTCTTTTGTGCGGCATTCTAGGTGTCTCGGGGGTGGCGCCGAGGTTTCTGCACCCCGCAGCGCAAGCGGCACGTCGTGTGCATAGAACGCGGTGGATGGCGGTTCAGGCGTGCGTGCATGGAACGACAGCAGGGGGCAGCAGGGCGGGGCGTTGGAGATTTGCAGGCTATGCAACTCGCGGCAGATCTCGTGCCAAAATGTGGGGTGGCGCTCGATGGATCGTGCCCGTGAGCTAATCCCCCGCGCCAGCGGAGGCGTGTGCATGTGCGGGTAGGGATTTGGTGTGGGAACTTTTCTACTTGTCTCAACACTCTGAACCCAGAAAATGTTCCGCCATCCCGTAGCGCTTGGCGCGTCGTTGCTTGCTCTCTCGGTCGTGGGCGGGTGTAGCCACCCCCCGCTGCCGACCCACGCTCCCCCGCCCACCTCGGGCGAGCGGGTGGAGGTACCGCGCGTCGTCGTGACACCCGACACGGTGACCAGTATCGACGAGCTGTACGCGACTGCCACGCGCGCTTTGGATGCTCGCGACTATCCTCGTGCAGCCTCGGGGTTCCAACGCGTCTACGAGTTGGATCCCAACGGCCCGCTCGCAGACGAGGCGTTGTTCTGGCGCGGGACCGCGCAGGACCTCGATGCTCGGCCTCCCGAGGCGCTGAGGATCTACGAGCTGTTGAGCAGCCGCTTTCCGAACTCGCCGCACACACGCACGGCGTTGGTGCGGCGCGCGCGTCTGTATGCGTATCTCGAGCAGTACGCGTTGGCTGGAAAGGTTGCTGACGAAGCTTTGGGTCGCTTCGACGACCTCAGACCCTTCGAATACATCACGCTACTCGGTGCGAAGGCCTTGGCGCTCGTCGTGTCCGGCGACATCGACCGATCGGAGTACTACCTCGAGAAGGCGCGCACTCTGATTGAGGACCAGCGGTTGGACGCTGCAGGGACGATCCCGCGAGATCTCGCCCAGGTCTATTTTGCGCTTGGTGAGACGCGACGTGTTCGCGCCGAGCGAATTCGGTTCGTGCCGCCACCTGCGAACTTTGCGGGAGCGTTGGAACAACGCTGCCAGCTGATACTCGACGCGCAGAGCGCTTACTCCGACACGATGCGCGCCGAAGATGCGCATTGGTCTGCCATGGCCGGCTACCGAGTGGGTGAGCTCTATCAGAAGTTGCACGACGACCTCATGCAAGTTCCGCCGCCGAGCTCCGCGAGTTCGGTCGAGCGCGCACAGCTGTTCGAGGGGGCCATGCGCCTCCGCTATTCCATCCTGCTCGAGAAGGCGCGCTCGATGATGACCCACACTATCGACATGGCCCGCCGCACCGGGGAGCGCTCGGTCTGGATCTCGAAGGCCGAGCAGTCCGTGCGTGAGCTCGACGAAGCCGTCCGCCGCGAGCAGGCAGCCTTGGATGCGCTCCCCTATTCGCGCGCCGAGCTCGAGCACGCTCTGGAAGAGCTGTCGCGTAAGGCCGCCGCTCGAACCCCGTGAGGTTTGCAGCGGCGCCGGCCCCTTTTGCCTTCAGCCGTGCCTCCTCCCCTACTCACGGTCTTGGGTCTCGGGCAGGGTCGCTGACGCGCGGAAACATCCCAAGCCGCCGCCAGGTACTGAACACAAGTTTCACATCCCGTTTCAAGGGGCGCGTCGACTCGGGGCGGCCGCGCGACAGCGGCCCAAACAAGATTCGAACCAGCATTCGGGCATCGCAACTAGATCAATGATAATAATTATGTTTTTGTGGTGACCGGGGCGCGGTATGAATTGTGCTTGACTCGACCCTAGGCTGGCGCTACCAGAGCGCCGTCGCCGAAGGGTCCCCGCCCGAAGTGCCCCCGTTGACACTGGTTGGTCAACATTCGAGGAAAACCTCGAGGGAAGCAAGGTGGGGTGCCCGGTATGGCTCTTTGCTCGTTTCAAGCGCCAAGGCCATCCCCCCTCTCCCGCCGTGATCTTCCGCTTGAGGGGACGGCCTTCTTCACTCCGAGAAACCCTTTACCACCCACCGCCACGCCTCTCGCATCCGTGCAGCAATTGGGCTCAAAACTCGCGCTAGTCACCCGTCCGCGATCGGTCGACCGGACACGTTTGTCCATGGCGCTGGGCGGAGGAAACGCGCAGGGCTTTCAGGAAGCGCAAGGTGGATTCGCATGGATTCCTGCTGGCGTAGCTCAATCGGTAGAGCACCTGTTTTGTAAACAGGCGGTTGCGGGTTCAAGTCCCATCGCCAGCTCTCTATTGATTTTGGGAATGGGGCCCCAACCCCATTCCCGGTGCTCGGCGCCTGAGGCGCCTGCGCCCCTGGTATTTAAGGGGCCGGGGTCGAGCCTGGCTAGCATGGGGCCGCAGGCCCATTCCTGGTGCTCGGCGCCTGAGGCGCCT
>JAICQQ010000110.1 GCA_025937785.1 Polyangiaceae bacterium | reverse complement strand
GGCCCCGTAGGCCGGCGAGTTTCGATAAGCGTTGTAGGGCGCTACGGTCACGGGGCACGCCGCGCACCCGTCAGGATCCGCCTCGCTGATCACGATCGGT
Source organism: Polyangiaceae bacterium (assembly GCA_025937785.1). Taxonomy (GTDB): domain Bacteria; phylum Myxococcota_A; class Polyangia; order Polyangiales; family Polyangiaceae; genus JAICQQ01. The sequence goes on along the minus strand of JAICQQ010000110.1, from coordinate 27,238 downwards.
GTCTTGGCGAATTTCGCGGACGCAGCAACGGCTTCGAAGCCAACGCGATGCAAGCGCAGCTGATTGCCGAGGTCCATTTGCGCGTGCCGGTCCACGAGGGCGACGCCGCCCTTGGCATGAAAGCTGACCATGTCGAGCCGCGTGCCGGTCTGCCCGGTAACGGCGTTCGTGCCCGTCGCGCAATGCTCGAGGAACTGCGCCAAGAAGGGACCATCCACCCTCGCCACGGCAGGGCCGCCCAACGACGCGGCGGGAAATACGTCGTGCAAGGCCGCTTCGGTCGTGTCGTAGAGCCGAGCGAACTCTTCGAACGTTCCCTGCCAGTACCCGATGTCCGGCTCGTTCCAGAGCTCCCACTCCCAGCTCGACTCGGCGCCTGGGTAGCGCTCCTTCACGTGTGTCGCCCACGCTGTGACGAGCTCCCCCCATCGGTCGTAGTCCGTCGGCGGATAGAAGCAGCCACCGTCGAGCAGATAGGTGTCGGAGTTCTGGTAAGGGTCCGGCTGGACCGAGAGTGCCTGCGGCATGAACCCGATTTCGACGAGGGGGACCGTGCCCGCTCGCAGCGTGGTGTCCATGATCTGGTCGATCAGTGTGTAGTCGTAGACCGCGTTGCCGCTGTCGTCCTCGGTGTAGAGGTTGGTCGAGCCCCATTTGAGCATCGGCGTGCCGTCGCCCGTGTTGAACAGAAAGTGCGTACGCACGCGCACTGGTGCCGTGTGCGCCTCTGCCAACGTGCGGAGCAGCTCCTCGGCTTCCGGCGTGGTCGTGGTATTCGGCTCGTCGTAGCCGTAATAGGCCCAGACCGGCGTGAGCGGAGTGCCGGCGGCAGTCGCGTCGACGTCGATGGCCACGGCCCCGGGCGGTTGGGCGCCGGCCGCTGAGTGAACCGCAAAGCTCGTGGCGAAGATGGGGGCGAGGACGGAGGCGTACCGGATCACGGGGGCCTATTCGAGCGCCTTGACCGCCTCACGCTCGATGGCGAGCCCCTTGGTATGGCGTGCGAAGAACTCGGCGAAGCCTTTCACGTCGCGCGGATCGGGTTGGACCGGCTCACCGATCCTCTTCGAGATGTGTAGATCGAGGTAATCGGGGAGCGACTGATGCGCGTCCGCGCGGAGCATGTAGGCGGCGAGCACGGCCATGCCCCAGGCGCCGCCCTCCCCGGCGGTGCTCGGGATGCTCACGGGGACGCCGAGCGCAGCGGCCATCATGCGCTGGCCGGTGTCGCCCCCCTTGAAAAACCCGCCGTGGCCGCGGATTTCTTCGATGACCACGCCCTCTTTCTCGGTGAGGACGTTCATGCCGGTTCGCATGGCGCAGAGCGACGCGTACAGCATCGCCCGCACGAAGTTCTCCAGCGTGAACTTGCCGTCCTGATTCCGCACGAACAGCGGCCGGCCCTCGGTGAAACCCGTGACGTGTTCGCCGGAGACGTAGTTGATCGACAAGAGCCCGCCCGCATCCGGATCGCCCTGGACGGCGAGCGGCAGGAGCTTCTCGTAAAGCTCTGGGAGCCGCAGCTCGACGCCCAGCGCCCGCCCCACCTGCCCGAACAGCGCGATCCACGCGTCGAGGTCCGAAGACCCGTTGTTGGAGTGCGCCATGGCCACCGGCTTGCCATCGGGGGTGACCACGATGTCGATACCCTCGTGGATGCGCGACAGGTTCTTCTCGAGAACGATCATCGCGAACACGGAGGTACCCGCCGAGACGTTCCCAGAGCGCGGGCGCACGGCGTTCGTGGCGACCATGCCGGTGCCCGCGTCGCCCTCCGGCGGGCAGAGCGGTATGCCGGGCGGAAGCCGACCCGTCGGATCGAGAAGCTTTGCGCCTTCTGCAGTGAGCCTTCCGGCGCGGTGCCCGGCGGGCAACACGCGCGGCAGGATGTCCGCGAGCTTCCATCCGAGTTTGCGCGGCGCGATCAGCTCGTCGAACTTGCCCATCCGCGCCGCATCCCAGCCACCCGTGCCAGGGTCGATCGGGAACACGCCCGAAGCTTCTCCGACCCCCAACTGGTGTTCGCCGGTGAGCTTGAAATGAACGTAGCCCGCCAGCGTGGTCAGGCGCGCGATCTGCGGGACGTGCGGCTGCTCTTCCAGAATCGACTGATAGAGATGAGCGATGCTCCAGCGCTCTGGCACGGCGAAGTCGAGCAGCGGGGTCAACTCGGCGCACGCCTTGCCCGTGATGTTGTTCCGCCAAGTACGGAAGGGCACGAGCAGTTTCCCCTCGCGGTCGAGCGCCACGTAGCCGTGCATCATGCCGCTGAAGCCCATGGCTGCGACGGACCCGAGCTCGAGCGAGTAGCGGGCAGCCACGTCCTGGACGAGCGCCGCGTAGCAAGCCGCCAGCCCCTGCCACACGTCTCGGACGTCGTAGGTCCAAACGCCGTCCTTGAGCTGGTTCTCCCAGGCGTGCGACCCAGACGCCAGCGGCGTGGTGTCCGCCGCGATGAGCGACGCCTTGATACGCGTGGAGCCGAACTCGATGCCAAGCACCGCCGCTCCCGATCGAATCGAATCCACGAGGCTCCCCTGCGGCTGCACCGATTTTTCCTCCGGCGGGCTCACTTCTGCCCGTAGTAAGCGTTCTTCCCGTGCTTGCGCTCGAAATGCTTCCGGATCAACCGCTTGGGAAGCGGTGCCGCCGCCGGCGCGAGGGTCCGTGTGACGAACGCCATCCGCGCGAGCTCTTCCAACACGGCCGCGTTGTAGACGGCCTTCTCCGGCGTCTCGCCCCAGGTGAAGGGAGCGTGGCCGGCGACCAGCACCATCGGGGTGTGCAGCGGATTACGGTCCTTGAAGCACTCCAGGATCTGGTTTCCAGTCTCGAGCTCGTAGTCCCGCTCCACCGCTTCGTCGGACATGACGGCCGTGCAAGGCACGTCTTCGGCCAAGTGATCGGCGTGGGTCGTACCGTAAACGGGGATCGGCAGCCGCGCTTGCGCCCAGCCGGTGGCGTAACACGAGTGCGTGTGGACGATGCCGTGGATGCCTTTCCAGGCTCGGTACAGGACCAGATGGGTTTTCGTGTCCGAGGAAGGTCGCAAGGTGCCCTCCACGAGCTTGCCCTCGAGATCGACGACCACCAAGTCATCGACCGTGAGCTTCGCGTACTCTACCCCGCTGGGTTTGATAGCGATCACACCGCGCTCGGCGTCCAGCGCCGAGACGTTACCGAAGGTGTAGATGGCGAGACCGCGCTGGGGGATTTCCAGATTGGCGGCCCACGCTCTCTCCTTCAGCTCGCGATACGGCGAGGGCATCGCGCTACCGCCCAAGAAGTTTGTATGCCACGTCGTTCCATCGGAGCTCGTTCCTCAGTGCGCGTAGATCGAGGTTGGGGCCGAGGTGGATCGCCTCGAGGCCAGTCATAGCAGCGAAGTCCTGCCATTCGTCGGCGGAGACCGCCTGACAGAAGGCAGCGTGATGAGCACCTCCGGCTTCGATCCAGGCCTGGGTGCTGCGTTTGAAATCAGGGCGCGGGACCCACACCGCGCGCGCGGTCGGAAGTTTGGGCATCGGCTGATCGGGCTTCACCACGTCGAGCTCGGCCACGATCATCCGCATGCGCCCGCCAACATCCACCAGGCTGGTATTCACCGCCGGACCGGGTTTGGCGTCGAACACCAGGCGCGGCGGCGCGTCCTTGCCACCGATGCCGAGCGGATGCACCTCCAGTGAGGGCTTCTTGTCCGCGATGGATGGGCAGACCTCAAGCATGTGCGCGCCGAGCACGCGCTCTTCCCCGCTGACCAGGTGGTACGTGTAGTCTTCCATGAACGACACGCCGCCGGGTCGCCCCGCCGTCATCACCTTGCCCAACCGGACCAACGCCGCCGTCTTCCAGTCGCCCTCGGCGCCGAAGCCATAGCCGTCCGCCATCAGCCGCTGACACGCGAGGCCAGGCAGCTGCTTCAACCCGTGCAGATCTTCGAAGGTCGTCGTGAAGGCTCCGAACCCGCCCGCATCGAGGAAGGCACGCAGCGCGATCTCCTGACGAGCTGCATCGCGCAGGCTCTGATGCTGCGCACCGCCCCGTTTGAGGGACGCCTGGAGCGAGTAGCTAGCCTCGTACTCCTGGACCAGGTGGTCGACATCCTTGTCCGAGACCTCGGCAATCTGCTCCACCAGATCGCCGACTCCGTAGCCATTGATCGACCATCCGAGCTGGATCTGCGCTTCGAGCCGGTCGCCACCGGTGACCGCAACCTCGCGCATGTTCATGCCGCCCAAGCGCGCGATCTTGAGCTTGCGCGACTCGGCGACGGCGAGCGCTGCACGCGTCCAGCCCGCCAGCTCCTCGACGACCGCCGGGTCTTGCCAGTGGCCGGCGATGATCTTCCGGTTCAGCCGGAGTCGCGCACCGATGAACCCGTACTCCCGGTCGCCGTGGGCGGACTGGTTCAGGTTCATGAAATCCATGTCGATCTCACCCCAGGGCAACTCGCGGTTGAACTGCGTGTGCAGGTGAGCGAGCGGCTTCTGCAGCGAGGTCAGCCCCGCAACCCACATCTTGGCGGGCGAGAACGTGTGCATCCAGGTGATGACCCCCGCGCACTCGGGCGCCACGTTCGCTGCCAAGCACTGGTTCTGGATGGCATCAGGACCGGTGAGCACGGGCTTCCAAACCAGCTTCGCTGGAAGTTTGCCGAAACGGTCCAGCGCCTCGACGATCCGTTGCGAGTTCTGCGCCACCTGGTTCAGGGTCTCGTCCCCGTACAGGTGCTGGCTGCCCGTGAGAAACCAGATCTCTCGTCTCTTGTTCTGGGTCACGTCCACAAGCTCCCGGATTGCATGAAAAATCTCCTCCGTGGCTGCCTGACGATGCTAGGCTCGCGGGACTGGCGCGCAGGCCTGGGCGCCGCGCCGTGCCTTCAGGATGTAGCAATTGTGAACGCTCACATGAGGCGTGTCAAGCCTGGCAGAATTCCAAACCCATGACCATCCCCCCTACCAGGCCGGAAAAGCGCCGTCCCGCTGTGATGGCTGATGTCGCACAATTGGCCGGGGTCTCGCACCAGACCGTCTCACGGGTTCTCCACGACAGCCCCCATGTCCGTGGCGATACGCGCGAACGGGTCCTGGCAGCGATCCGTCAGCTCGACTACCGCCCCAACTCAATGGCGCGAGCCCTGGCCACAGGCCGTTCCAAGACGCTCGGGGTAGTGACCTTCGACACCACGCTCTACGGCCCCGCTTCCACCTTGCTCGGCATCACCCAGGCAGCACACGACGCCGAGTATGCCGTGAGCGTCTCCAGTGTTCGCTCGCTCACCCGCAGCACCGTGCTGGCCGCCATCCAGCAGCTGAAGGATCAGGGAGTCGACGGCGTGGCGGTCATCGCGCCGCTCCAGGCAGGCGTCGACGCCCTCCGGCACGTGAGACCGGATTTTCCGGTAGTGGCCGTGGAAGCGGGCCCGATGGCGTCGATTCCGGTGGCCACCGTCGACCAAATAGCCGGCGCCGCAGCCGCCACGCGACACCTGCTGAATCTCGGCCACAGGACCGTCGCCCACGTCGCCGGCCCTACCGACTGGAAGGAAGCGGAAGAACGCATCGAAGGCTGGCGCTCGGTGCTCGAGCTGGCCGGCGCGCCCGTCCATCCGCCTCTCCGCGGCGACTGGACGCCACGCTCGGGGTACGAGCTGGCGGAAACTCTGCTGCGCGCCCCCGATCTGACCGCTGTGCTCGTCGCCAACGACCAGATGGCGCTGGGGCTTTTGCGCAGGCTCCACGAGCTGGGCCGCGAGGTTCCCCGACACCTGAGCGTGGTGGGGTTCGATGACATCCCGGAAGCAGCGTACTTCACGCCCCCGCTGACCACCGTCCGTCAAGACTTCGCCAAGCTCGGCCGGCGCTGTTTGCACCTGCTGCTCGCTCGAATCGATGGCGAGGAGGTCCCGGAGCGGGCGGTGGTCGCGCCCGAGCTGGTGGTGCGCAGCTCTACGGGCGCGGCACCGAAAGGATAGGCGGCGACGCCACGAGCCAGGCGAGCCGGTGGCTATTCCGGCCGAGGGCCCGCTCAGTCCTCGGCGGTGTGAGCGTTCACAAGTTCAGGTCAGAACGCGACCGTTGCTTGGAGCTTGACGACGTCCATATCGGGCTTGTCACCCGTGTAGGTGCCACCTTGAACGACGTCGCTTCCCGCAACCATCTGCGTACCCCAGGGCCACTTCCCGGCGAGCACCATCTCGTCGCCATAGCGATAACGAGAGTACTGAATGTAGAGGCTTTCCCCGGAGAGGAAATGCGACGAGAACGTCACGCGCGGCGTAATACTCGAAAAGACGTAGCCGCCGTGGTCCAGGTTGTAGTTGACCTCGTCCCAGCGCAGCATGAACGCGAGCCAGTCCAGCGCTTGGAGCTCTACGTCCGCTCCGTATTTGAGCTGCCCGATGCGCTCTTGCGTAATTGTCGATCCTTCGGGCAGGTCGAGGGTGATGTCCGCAAACAGTCCGAAGACGTTCAACGTCACGTCCGGCGTACTGCCTTCCGCCTTGCCGAGGAGGGTCGAGAGCGAGTTCTCGTACAGAAAGCCGACGTTCAACAGGGAGCCGCTGCCGGTGCTGTCGGGCAGACTACCGCTCCAGCCGAAATAGTTGGTGGCGAGCCCATCACCGCTGAGCGAGTGCATGACTTCGATGCCCGCGTCTGGAAGTGCCCAACCATTTTTGACGGTGATGTGAGAAGGGGATACCCACAGACTGCCCGCGTACGGCGCACTCAAGCTGACCTCGCCGCCGATCGTCGTCACCTCAGCTTCCCTCGCCGGCGTGTAACTCCGACCCAACGCGGTGGTCTGAAGCATGCTCGGATCGCGGGTCCAGGAGTGGTTGTAGTGAAGGCCAGCGTCGACGTAGTCCTTGTACTTGAAGCTCAGGTGCTCGTAGTGCAGGAGCGTCAAGCCGACACTATAGTTGTAAGGAGGAGGCGCCCCGGCGTTGTAGTTGCCCTCTCGCCCCGTTCCGAAGCCTTGCGTGAGCGCTACGGTGACCTCGGAAGCCACGGGAACCGTGAGGTGGAGCTGCTCGCCCACGTGGTGAAAGCGCCCGAGCGTGTACGTGTCGTACTTGTCGAACGCACCAAACTTCGGCCAAAACGCCCCGCCGGTGGCTGCGATATTGGGTGTCAGCCCGCCAAGCTCGAAGTCCGTATCCAGCTTGAGATAGGCGAGGGCTGGCATCCATCCGGAGTCGTAGTTGCGAAAGCCCGCCGCTTGATACCAGCTCCCCATCACGGCGATGGCAGCCTCGACGTGTTTCTTCCGGGCGCCGATGTAGATCTCCGCCCAGTCCTGCTCCTGCAGGCGGGTGTACGCAAAGCTGTAGTAGTTCGCGTCCACGGTCCGATTCGGTGCGTAGGCATACTGGCGGTGGGGAGAACCGTTCGGGTCGTCGGGGCTCTGGCGCGAACTGATACCAATGGACATCGGCGCCCGAAAATACCCGGTGATGAATGGCTGCCAGTCGTCCGCGACCGACGGCGCGGGCGCGGGCGCGTCCGTGGCCGCTTCAGGAGCAGGCACGGTAGGCGCCGCGGGTTCGGTGTTCCTGGTGGAGGCCGACGGCGGATCCTCCGACGCGGCAGCATCGACAGGCTGCTCGGGCGGTGGAGCCTCCGGAGCCGGCGCTTCCGGAGCTGGCTCTGCCGCAGCGGGTTCTTCAGGCGCGGCTAACCCGGTGCCCGGTTCATCTTCGGTGGCGTCGGTGGGCTCTTGAGCTGCGGCTGGAGCGACCACGGCACACACTCCCAGCACGAGCAACGCTTGCAATCTTCGCGGCATGGATTCGTTTTCTTCCGGAGCGACGAGGCAGCCTGTTACTTCCCGTAGCCAGCAGCGACGATCGCTGCTTGCAAGGCATCGACGGTCTCTTGTGATGCGACGCCGTTTGCCATGACGCCTTCGTAGAAGCGTCCGCCGTCACCGTCGCTGTTGTCGCCACCGATTCCGAGGATCACGGAGCCCTGTTTCTGTGCGGGGACGTAGCCGGGCTTCTCGGGCCGAATGCCATCGTACATTACTTGCAGCGCACCTTGCGAGGCGTCGCCACCGTACACCGCGAAGCGGCCCTTCCCACCGTTCTTGTCGGCCGTATCACCGATGATCAACGCGGTGACGAAGTCGTACTTGAGGGACGTGTTGGTCGAAATATTCTGATCTTGACCGTTTTCCCAGCCGGCATACAGGCCATTCTCGAGATCTGCCATCGCCCAGGGGCCGTCGCCGGAGCCGGTGCCCCAAATCACGCCCTGCCCGAGATAAACCGCTTCCATCGTACCGTTGCCGTCGTTCTCGGCAGTCACCGAGGCGTTGCCGTAGTCGAAGCAGCAGCCATCGATCAGATCCTCTTGGCTGCTCACCATGTAGACGGTTTGAGGCTCGTCGTCGACGGCGGTCCCATTCGGGCCGCCCGGAGGATACGGACACTCGTTGCAAGCCGCGCGATAGCCCATGCCGGGTCTGAACAGCATCCCGTAGACCGAACGACCGCTGATCGTGACCGGCAGCATCGACGCTTTCACCGGCGCGCCGCGGTTCGGGTTGATGCTGCTCGGAGGCGAGCTCGTGAGGTGATTGCCGATTCCGGACTGATCGTAGAGGATCTCCATCGTGCAGGCGCCGTCGGGGCAGAACGTGTCGTGCTGCGCCGCGTCGGCGTAGCCGTCCACGGTCCCGATATCCATCGTCGCGTTATCCGAGGCGCGCTTCAACTGGTAGAGAGGGCCGGCATAGCCGGGAACGATGAGCCGCACCGAACTGTGCGCTGAGACGCAGTCGAGGCCGGCCCCCTCGAGGACTTCGCAAGGCAGCGGGACCCCATTCGACCCGCCGCCGGTGGTGGCAGCGCCGCCCATCGTGGCCGCGGCTCCGGTCGTGCTAGTCGCTCCTCCTGAGGGGCCGAGTCCACCGGTCGTGCTCACGCTGAGCGCGTCGTCCGAGGTGTAGTCAGCACATGCAACGGCCACGGCACCCAGCGACGAAGGTCCCAAGGCCAATGCGAACGCGTAGATCTGCTTCATTGCGTCTTCTAGCTACTGCTTCAGCAGGGCGACCGTGCCAGCGATGGTGCCGACCCTGGAGACCGACTGCGTCGATATGGTGAGCGTCGTGTCCTCGACGCAGTACGCGTACTCCCACGGATCTCCGAAGACGGAGACCGTCAACGTGGTGTCTGCGGTCGTGTAGGGGGCGCTCTCCCACGCGTCGATCGAAAGGAATGCCATCCCGCCGGCTTGCTCCGCAGTTACCGTGCAGCTGCATCCTCCGGTCTCAGCGTCGTCCACGCACTCGGAAGTGGCGAACCCAATGTTCACGAATGGACCTTCCAGACGCTCGCATTCGACGGTGGTGCCCGATAACTCTTTGCACGCAGGCGGCATAGCCACAACACCTTCGCCGGTGGTGATGGTGTTGTCCGTCACCTTCCCGTCGGCACCGAAGGTGATGGTTCCGCTCACCTCGAACGCGCCCTCCATCGGTCCGCCCGGGCAATTCAGACCGAATCCCGTGATGTCTGTGTCTCCTGACACCGGCAGACACGAGCCTGCGACTGCCCAGGTTCCGGTCACGTCGCCGCCACACGCCGTCACGTTTTCGCACGACGCCTCGATCGCACCCGTGGTGCTGGTGGCCGCGCCGCCCGTCGTGGCGCCCCCAGCACCCGTCGTAGTGCCGCCACCAGTAGTAGTCGCGTCACCGGTGGTGGACCCATCAGTCGTGGACCCATCCGTGGTGGGCCCAGCGGTACCCACGGTCGAGGAAGACACCGTGGGGTCGGCGCTTCCGGTAGTCATGGTGGCGCTATTGGTGGTTCCCGAAGTCAGCGCGGACGCAGTCGTACTGGTCGTCGCCGAGTCCTCGTAGCTACCGCAGGCGGTAAACGGCAAGCCAAGCGCGACCGCGCGCGCAATGAAGCGTTTATAAGTCATGATCCTTCTATACCCTATTGCCCGTAACCCGCGGCCTTGACGTTGGCGTGAACAGCAGCGTCAATCTCGTCCGACGGCCTGCCCGCCGTGATGGCGCCTTCGAGGACGGTGCCAGCCCCGTGGTTGCTATTGTCGCCCCCGATGCCAAGCACCACGCTGCCCTGCATCGACCAGGTTCCACCGGCGAAGACACTCGGAAGACCACCGTCCCAGGCGGTGGTCAAGTCGCCGCTCGTCGCATCCCCCATTCTGATGGCGTAGTTGCTTGCGTTCGTCTTCAGGATACCGAACGCGTAGTCCATGGTCATGGCCGGACTGTTCGGGTTGTTGGCCTCCGGCGCGCCTTGACCGCCGGCCCAGACGCCTGCCTCGAAGTCGCCCAGGAACCAAGGACCGTCGCCGGTGCCCTCCCCCCACCAGGCTTTGCCGAAAAAGAGCGCGTTCATCTGCCCGCTAGGGCCGTAACAGTTGTTCGTCGAGGCATTGCCGAAGTTCCAGCAGCAGCCTTGAATGACCGGGCTACGTTTGCCGAGCCCCTCCGCCACCGAGTAGATGCCCTGCGGCTCATTGCCGGTCGGCATGCCGTTGCCCGGGGGTGCCGTTTGCGGGTACGCCACACCGCCGGTTCGGTAGCCTTCGTGCACATCCATGTAGAGCGCGAAGACGTTGTTGCCGCCGACGACCGTCGGGCGCCGCATGGCGTTGGACTCGTAGTCGTCGGTACAGGCAGAGTCGGGAGGGTTGGCGTCGCAGTTGTAGCAGCCCGCTTTGGCCACCGTGAGGTCGTTGCCGTTTCCGGATTGGTCGTACAACTTGGAGAAGGTGCACGATTCGGTGCCGCAGAAAGCTTCATGCGCGGCTCCATCCGCGAACCCATTCGGGAGCGCCTGGATGTCCATCGTTTCCCCACCCGAGCCGGTGTTGGGGCTCGGCCCACCTTTTCTGATCTGGTACAGGGGTCCCGTGTGAGCGGTGTACAAGATCCGCACGGTGCTGTACGCCGCCGCGCACGGCGTTTCAGCCGCATAAATGTCACAGGGCCCCTCGCTCACGGGGTTGCCACCCGTGGTGGACGTGCCCGTGGTGGTGGCAGCGTCAGTGGTGGTGGCGCCTCCGGTGTTGCTGACGCCTTGAGTGCTCGTGGTCCCGCCACCGCCGTCGGTCGTCACCGCGGCACCGGTCGTCGTGCCGCTGGCCGTCGTGGCAGCGCTGGTGTTGCTCGTCTGCACCCCACCGCTGGTGGTGACCGCCGCCGAGGTGACGTTGGTCACGTTGCCCCCCGTCGTCACGGTGTTGGCGTTGGTGGTCGCGTTCGTCACTGTCGTGCCGGAGCCACCGTCAACCGTTCCGGCTGCTTGAGCGGCCGTGCCGTTGTTGTCGGAGGGCTCGCTGCAGGCGACGACGAGACCCACACCGCTCAGAAGTGGAAGGAGAGAGACGACCAGAACTCTGCTGTTGCTAATCATTGAAGTGAGTGTCCTTCGTAGGATCGTGAAACCACGACGTTATTGAGTGAGTGGGTGCTGCCAGCGCCAGCAGGACTCGCCCTGCCCACGACCCCGGGGGCGGGCCCGAGAAGCATTCTCCGAAACCCAGGGATTCCCGGGTACCGCAAATTGTGATCGCTAACAACCCCAAATAAACGAATCTTTGACTCAGAAATTACCCTAGTGCTCGAAATCCGAGCCTGGATGGAACGCACGGACCGTCCCGAGTCACCCGAAGCGCGCTTGGCATCGTTACCGCCCGGGAGAGCGCTGGTCCGAGCCGGTGCGACGGCGTCAGCATTTGCGACACTCGAGGGGCAAACACTCGTTTGGGCCTCGGCTCTGCCCTGCCGCAAAAGAGCGGGAGTGGATAGTGAGTGCCGATTCGACTGCATGGCGTCCAACGTCCCTGACCAAGGTGCTAGGAGAGCGGCTCCGATACTGCTAGGTTGGTATCACGCGTGTTGGTTCCGCGGCGGGGGACGGCTTTCTCCCCAGGGTTTCGATATTTCCGTTGTAGAGGGAATCCGACAGCCGAGGCCTCGCCGATCGCTGGTAGCGCTTCCAACACGCGGATCCCGAAACCCAAAATGCAAGGAGGCGAAGGCTTCCGGGCGCTCTTCAACGGAAACTTCGGTGCCCGGGGAACTCGTGACCGGTCGAAGATCGAGGTCGGTCCGGGGTCGGCTGTATGTCGTACTCACCGTGGCTGCTCACCCCAAGTTGGTGCAACCGGTACTGCAAGACGGAGCGAACCACGTCCTTCGCGTACTTCAGGCCGTTTACGGCGCAAACTTCCGCGCCGTAGTGAGTCGGGATCGGAAGCTCGGCGATGCGCAAGCGCGCCGCATGAAATTGAATGATGACCTGCGTGTCGAAGTGAAACTCGTGCGTGTTGCGGTGAAACGGCACCTGCTTCAGTGCGGCGCAGGAGTAGAGTCGGTAGCCGGAATGAAACTCGCTCAGTGACGTCCCCAACATCGCGTTTTCGAACGCAGTGAGGATCTTGTTTCCCACGTACTTGTAGAGCGGCATCCCGCCGGCGAGCGCGCGGCCCTTCTCCAACATTCTCGAGCCGAAAACAGCGTCGACCTCGCCCGCTTCCAGCGGTTTCAGTAGTGTGGGCAACACCTCCGGCGCGTACTGCGCATCGCCGTGTAGCAGCGCCACGATGTCGTAGCCCTTCTCGATCGCATATCGGTACCCGCGGATCTGGTTACCGCCATAGCCCAGATTCCGCTCGTTCCTGTAAACCGACAGGTTCATTCTTCCGTGGGTGTCCTTGTAATCCGCACCGATCAAGAAGGTGTCGTCCTGACTCGAGTCGTCGAAAACGAACACCTCTTCGACCCTGTCCCAGATGGATTCGGGAATGCGATCGAGGACCGAACGCAGCGTGCTCGCCGCGTTGTAGGCGACGATGAAAATCGCCACTTTCTTCCTGCCGTCGTCCATAGCGATCGACCCCACCGTCACGGAACCGCCTGTATCACGAACCGAAAGTCCAGCCACCCCACGCGACCCTGTCGGGCTGAAGATCGGCGTCCCCAAATGTTAGGAGATCGGTTCCAGCTACCGATAGTGCGAGGCAATCGGGTACACACAGATGCCGTGTCTACCTTCTGCCAGCGACCCGCCTTCGGTACCCACCCATGACCAAACGCCGCAGGACACCGCGCAAAGGGGCGCTCGTGGTGCTGCTGGCAGCGCTCTTGGTCGTGCTCGTCGTCAGCACCCGCGACATCACGACGACTCGGTGGTTCTTCGTCGATACGACGTACTACTTCCTGACGGCCACGGTACTGTGCTGGGCGGGCACGTACCTCCACTCCGCGCGCGACCTGCGCTGGCCGGCGGTCGTCGTTTGGGTGAGAGAGAACTGGCCAGGTCTCTTGCTGGCGATCACGATCACGGCGATCGCGGGCTTGGCGGTGGAGCCCGGCTTGCGGGTGCTGTCGGACGAGGCAAACCTGGTCGGCACCTCGAAGAACTTCTTCGCGTCGAAGTCCGCCACGTTCACGATCTCCGGCAAGAACTACTACGGCAGCTACTGGGACATCGACGTCGCGATCGACCGCCGTCCCACCTTGTTCCCATTCCTGGTCAGCTGGGTGCACGCCGTCTCGGGCTATGCGTACAGCAACGTCTTCGTCTTCAATTTGCTGCTGCTCCCAGCCTTCGTGTTGGTGGCGTACCGGCTCTGCAAGTCGTTGGGTGGCGAGAGCTTCGCCGTCGTCGCCTCGCTCTTCGTGGTTGCCCACCCCATCACGCTGATTACCGTCCGTTCCGGTGCGTTCGACTTCTGTGCCGCCTTCTTCGCGCTGCTCGTACTGAAGAGCGTGCTCGACTACTGCCGCCAGCAACACCCGGCGAAGCTGGCGATATTGTGGATGAACCTGTGCATGTTCGCCGAGGTCCGCTACGAGTCGGCGCTGTTCATTGCGCCCGTCGTGCTGCTGTTGCTGCTGTTCAAGATGCTCAGCTGGAGCATGCTGCGCCCTTACGCGTTCATCTACGCGCTCACGCCGGCATACCTGTTGCCGCGGCTCTGGCAGTCGCTGCTGCGCGGCAACGTGCCGGAGCAGGAGCCCGGGACGATCAGCTTCAGCATCGCAAACTTCGTCGCCAATGCTCACGAATACTTCGAGCCGATCCTTGCGCCCTCTCATGCTTACCCTGCTCATTCCGCCATCGTGATCGCGCTGGGCGTCGTCGGTTGCCTGCAGTGGGCGCGATGGCTCACGGGCCGCGTTCGCGCGCGCGACTGGGACGCGCCGCAACTGAGGTTCGCCGTCTTCGTCGTCGCCTGGATGGCGTTGCAGGTGATCGTGGTCTTCAGCTACGTCTGGGGGAGAGCCCAGTACCCCTCGGCTGCGCGCTTGACCATCGCGATCGACATCTTTTTCTCCTTTGCCGCAGCATGGTTGCTGACGCTCGCGCTCGCGCGCAGTAAGCCACACGTCCCGTTCTTGCTCGCGGCAGCGCTCGTCGTGATGCAGTTGCCGATTGCGTCCCAGCACCGGATGATGAACAGGCTCACACAGACCCGAGAGAGCGCGACGACCTGGCGCTTCTTCGAGCGCTTGCAAGAGAAGCGCATTCTCATCGTCAGCGATCGACCCAACCACTTCACCATCATGGACTACGGCGCGATGAGCTTCGAGACGGCCAAGCGTGATCCCTACTTGTTCACGGCCTTCGAGCGCCGCCTGTTCCACGACATCTACGTGATACAACAGCTCCGGCTGTCCACTCGTGAACCCCTGCCCGGCTATGAAATCTGGCCGACCCGCAAGCTCGACGCGGTGCTCGAGTTCCAGAACGACGCTGACGTGCTGGTGCGTGTCTCTCGGCTTGCCCATTGAAGCCGCCCCGCTCAGAACTCGTAGACGCTGAAGGGCCCCTGCTCGAATACCGGACGCTCCGCGAGTCCCGGCGGCCAGTTCACCTTGTTGCCGCGATGAAGGATGAACCAGCGCACGCCATAGGCACGTGCGGTACCGGCGACCAATTCCTGCTGGCGAAGGCTCATCAGCCGGTCGACGGCGGCTGTTCGCGTCGCCACGGTTTCGCCGCGATAGGGCATGCGCGTCATCGTGTGCGAAACGAACGAACGTCGCTCGGAAAGCGCCGCGATCGCATAGGTCCGATCGAACTGCGAATCCTGAAAGACGTCTTCGCGGCGGCCATGGGTCCGCAGGTATTCTGCCACGCCGATCAGGGCAGTCGGAACTCGAACGGGAGAGATTTTTGGCATGGCCCAGAGCAGCTGCACCCCCGATCCGAAGAACGCCGGCACCGCCGTCAGAAGCGCAGCCAACCCCAGGACGGCAGGTCGAGCGAAGCGTTCCAGACGTTGCGCGTTGACGAGGGCCAAGCCGAGGGCGCCGCCGACCCAGCTGACCACGAAGAAGTAGACGATCATGAGCGGACGGTGTGAGAGCTCGTCCGGCGTACTGCTGCTGAAGTCGAGCGCCAAGCCGAAGAACATCACCAAGAAGTTGGCGATCAAGAGCAGCGGGAACAGTACCTGAAGCAGCGGCTTCTGCTTCCGCAGCCAGAGCAGCAGCCCCGCGAGCAGCGGCACGAACAGCCCCAGGGTCGCGCACAAAACGTACGGGATGCCAAACAGCAGATTCGACGTCCAGGGAAGTTTGGTACCCGTGAGCTCCACGAAGGCTTGTTTCAGGGAACCCGGCGTGGCGAAGGTCTGGACCAAGCGCAGGATCTCTCCAACGCTCGAACCATCGAAGCGAATCACGGGTACCCCAGGCACCTTTTGCGCGACGCTCAGCGCCGCTGCACAGGTGGCACAGGCAGCGATCGCGGCGACAGCGCGTCTGCGCGGACCCCATGCTCCGCGAAAGAACAGCGCCGGAACGAGCAGTAGCAAGAGCGAGCTCGCGATGACGTAGTGCAGCTTGTACAGAATCAGGATGCCAGCAACCAACCAGCCCACGAACAACTGCACCCGATTGCCCTCCGCACACCCCTGGATCACGAAGAGCCAGGCGACCGCCAGCAGCGCCAAACCGTAGGTTGCGCTCGGGGATATTTGCGTCAACCAGTGGTACGACATGAAGGTGTTCTGCATGCCCTGTTGAGCGCCATCCGGCAGCAGCAGCAGCGCAAGCGTCGCAGTCAGCCCGGGCCAGGCACCCCACAACGATCCGAAAAAGGCGTACGCCGCGAGCCCGGTGAAGAAGACGCCCACGGGAGCGAGGATCCCCGCGAACGCAGCGTACGAATGCAGCGCCGACGCCTGCTTGACGAAGGCTGGCAGCATGTAAGCCCCGTAGTGGTAGGGGCGAGCAAGCACACCCGCCAGCCGAAAGTCTTCGATGCTCGAAGCGCCGTGACTCTCGGAAAAGATGCGGATATGAACGGCGTGATAGAAGCCATCGATCCATGGCTTGAAGATCACCACGTTGCCGTCTTCCAGCATCGGGTCGATCGAGTCTTGACACCAGAGCGACGTGGCGACGGCGCTGACACCCACGACCCATAGGCTCGCGGGACTCGCTGGATGCCGCTCGCGCTTTCGAGTCGAGAAGAACAGGACCCCGGCGATCGCGAGCAGGATCGCGAAATTTGCGACCATACCCAGCGGCGAAAGCCAGGCCAGTGCTAACAAGGCCGTATTGACGACGCAGTAGCCGACGAGCAGACGCAGCGGAAGGTCGAAGAGGACTCCCGCTGCCAACGACCGAAATCCCGCCACCACCGAACCGACGAGGTAGAACGCAACGAACATCGCCTCGCAAGCCATCAGGACGCCCAGCGAGAACGCTCGGCCAGCGATGGCCGCCCACAGCGCAACCACCGCGCCGATGACCAAAACTGCCGCCAGGTCCGACCTGCTGTAAGTGACGGTCGTCTCCCTGAGCGCACGGGGCACGAACATCGACCGATCCGCTTTCGCCATTTTACGCGTGACCTGCCGGATCGGGCCGGGACCCCTCGCCGCGGCGCAGCTTCCCGGCCAGTGTCTTCTGCCCCTGAAAGAAGCCCGGGACGAGCGACTGGCAAAGCCACATCGCGAGATACAGCAGGACGGCGTGCCACGGATAAAACAGCGTCTTCCGGCGGCTCCGGGCAAGTCGAGACACTGCCCGCACCACGCCGTCGATGGAAGCCGAGAACGCGTCCCTGATCCAGATCACCCAGGCTGGGAACCGGTGCGCCATGCTGTAGATCGCCGTCCGCACTGGGCCCAGCATGACTTGCTGGAAGACCAGATCGGTCCCTGCATACATTCTGGACCAGACGCGGAAGCACGTGGTGAGTGCTCGTTTGCTGGTGTGATAGCCGAGGCCGTAAGGGTTCCCCACGTAATTTGCCATCGAACTGATGGCGATCACGTGACGCGGGACCTGACCTCGGGGCAGCAACGTGAGCGGTTGAATGAAGTTCAGAACACCGTACAGATTCGTGTCGATGACCTCCCGGTAACTGGAAAGCTCGAACGATTCGTCGTTGTCGACGCGATTGATGCCCGCATTCAGGATGAAGACCTCTGGCAACTCGGCAGACGCGGCGAGCTCCGCGACGAGCTTCTGGACACCTTCTGCGGAGCGCACGTCCAGGCACTCGAAGCGAACGTGCGGATAGCGGGACTCGAGCGCGGGAACCTGGCGGCGATTCACGGAAAGCACCTGCGCGCCGCTCTTGGCGTAGTACTCCAGTAGCGCTCGACCGACGCCCGAGGTGGTGCCCGTGATGAGGACGCGTTCAACCTTCATTGCCGCCGAGCGCTCCTCCGTCGAGCCGTCGCTCCGACCCCGTGCCGCGCGACCGGCGCCGGGAGAATTCCTCGATTTCGGCTGCCGTGACGTAGTGCGCTGACCCGTGCCGAATCGCCTTCCTGATGAATTTGGGGCGCCGCTTGACCTCCTCGAAGATTTTGATCAGGTACTCACCGACGACGCTGACCGCGAGCAGGTTGAGGCTGCCCACGAACACGATTGTCGCGATGATGGTTGGAGTACCGTGAGGCACCTCCGGACGCAGCGAAGCGTCGACGAACAGATACACGAGGGCCCCCAAAGAGCCGATCGCCAGGGCCCCCCCGGCGTACCCGAGCGCCTCGATCGGCGCAAAAGTGAACGAAAAGATGCCCTTTCTTGCCCACCACACGTTCTTCAGAAAGCTGTGGGTCGAACGCCCGAAGGCGCGCTCGGGCCGAACGTAGTCGACCCCGGTCTGCGTAAAACCGACCCAGGCGCGGAGTCCGCGCAAGAACTGGTCGGTCTCGGGTAGCGCCAGCAGCGCGTTCACCACCTTCCGGTCCATCAGCGCGAAGTCCCCCGCATCGAGTGGCATCGGCACGTCGGAGAGGCAGCGGAAGACTCGGTAGAACGCGCGAGCGCCCAGCGCCAGCAACACCGAGCCTTCGCGCGCTACGCGCCGCCCGTAGACCACGTCGTATCCCTCGCGCCACTTGGCGTAAAACGCAGCGATCAACTCGGGCGGGTCCTGCAGGTCGCCGTCGAGGAGGACTACGGCGTCGCCCGTGGTCAGTTGCATCCCACTCACGAACGCGTTCTGAGAACCAAAGTTCCTCGAGTGCTCGATCACCAGCACCCGGGCGTCCATGGCGGCCAGCTCCTTCAGTATGGCATCGGCAGCGTCCGGACTGGCGTCGTTGACGAAGACGATTTCGTAGTTCACGCCCAAGGAAACGAAGACCTGGGTCAGGCGCGCGTGCATCGGCAGAACGGCAAGCGCGTCCTTGTAACAGGTGATGACGGCGGACAACGTGGGCTCAGCCACGCAGCAGCTCCTCCAGGCGCGAGGCCAACGATCGTCCGCGAAGCGCGCTCTCCTCTTGGTGCCAGCCTTGGCTGCCGTAGCGGCCGGAAGGATAGCCGGCGGCGTGCAGACAGGTCAGCGATTCGGGGGCCGCCCCGGACGTCAAGAACAGGTAGCTGAGAGCTTCGCCCAGGCCACACGCGCGATAGTGCTCTTCGATGGTGATGACCCGGCGCTTTGCTTTGATACTGCGGACCAGCTCGTCGGGCAGCTTCTCGATCGGCAACGTGCCCACACACCAGATCTCGAACTCGTCCAAAAGGTGCGCGGTCTCGCTCTCGTATAGGCCCTGCAAGACCGGACCCATGCCAATCACCACGGAGCTTCTACCCGGCTTGAGCCTGCGCCACGGCGCGAAGGCGGGTATGGCTCCTGGAAGCTTGGCGGGCGCGTTCAAGCGCAAGTAGTTGGGACCAGGGTCGGCGGCCATCGAGCGCACGACCTCGTCGACATCCGTCGCGACGAGCGGGACGAAAACCTTCATGCCGGGCAGCACGCGCATGGCGCCCACGTCTTCGAGGGCGTGGTGGGTGGCTCCCATGATGCCGTAGCCGTAACCGCCGCCGTTTCCGACCAGTTTGACGGGCAGCTCGTGCAGGCACACGTTGTCGCGGATCTGGGCGTACGGGCGCAGCACCGTGAACGCAGCCATGCTGTACACCCACGGCAGCTGGCCTGCGCGCGCCAGGCCCGCTGCCACCGAAATGGCATTCTGTTCCGCGACTCCGGCGTTCACGAAGCGCTCGCCATACTCCGCCGCGAGCGCTTCGAAAGCCAGATAACCGAGGTCCATCGTGATGAAAACGAGATCTCTTCGCGCCTCGAAAAGCGAGCGCATGGCGCGCGCGAACTCAGCCCGCATCTCGGTAGCCGTCCAGCAGCGCCTCGTGCGCGCGCGTCAACTCGTCGAGAGCCTGCCGGTACCCCGCGTCGTCCATCGGCGTGTAGTGGCAATCCACCGTGTCGCGCATGCCGCTGATACCATTGCCTTTCACGGTGTCGGCGATGATGGCGACCGGCACCTCACGAGCGCCGGCGACGCGCATGCACTCGTCGCGGGCGGCCGAGAGCGCTCTGAAATCGTGTCCGTCGACGGCGACCACGTGAAACCCGAAGGCCCGCAGCTTGGCGTCCAGCGGCTCGAGCGTCAGCACGTCCTCGGTGCGACCGAACGCTTGGATACGATTGCGATCGATGATCCACACGACGTTCGTGAGTGCGTGATGGGCAATGAAGAGCGCCGCCTCCCAGACGCTACCCTCGTCGAGTTCGCCGTCGGAGGTGACGCAGAAGAAGCGCCGATCTTCGCGGTTCAGCTTCGCGCCGAGCGCCATGCCCGCGCTGACCGAGAGACCATAGCCGAGGCTCCCCGTGGCAAATGGGATCTGCTGGAACGCGTTGAAGGGTGGAAGGGCGGGCAGGAGCGTCCCGTCTTCGTAGAAGGAATCGATCTGGCGCTGGCTCAGCAGGTTCTGCTCGGCGAGCACGGAATACAACGCCGCCACGGCGTGACCCTTGGAGAGCACGAACGTGTCGTCGTCTCTCATCCACGCAAACTTCAGGAAGACCAGGATCTCTGCACAACTGAGCGAGCTACCCACGTGTCCCGCTCGCGCCTTCCTGTACATCTCCAGAAAGCGCTTCTTGACCGAAAAGACACGTTCCTCGAGCCTCACACATTCGCCCGTGGCGTCCTCACGAGTCATGCGCCGGCCTGGCCTACTGACCGTAGCCGGTCTCGACGATGTTCGCGTGAATGGCGTCGTCCGTCGCGTCGGAGGGGTAACCACTCACTATCGCTCCTTCGTAGAACGTACCCTCACTCGCATTGTTGTTGCTGTAGCAGCAGTCCCCGCCAGCACCGAGCAAGACGGCCCCCTCCTTCTTCATCGGGTTCTTCCCGGCGGGGAGCGCGCCCTGGTAGTAGGTGTTCAGGGTCGCTGCGGTCGCGCTCGCGCCCTTGATGGCGAACTCCGTCGTACCGTTGTTCTTTTCCATGGCCGTAACGTAGGGAAACGGCAAGCTCTCCAGGTTGGGATTTTGCGAGGTGTTGCTGCCGGAGACTATCCCGTCTTCCATGTCCGCCATGACCCACGGACCGTCGCCGGCGCCGGTGCCCCAAATCGTGCAGTTGCCGAAGTAGACGGAGTCCATCGTGGGCCCGCCCTCGTAGGTTCGGCTGGTCTGGCCGTTACCGTAGTTGTAGCAACACCCCCCGTTGAAGTGCTCGCCGCTCGTCACCATGTAGACGCCCTGAGGCTCGGCACCGATCGGCATGCCCGAACTCGACCCGTCATTCCAGTAGGCCTGGGCGGGCCTGGTGTAGAGCGAGTAGACTTGGTGTCCGCCGACCGTCAATTGCTCCGCGCTCGCGTTCGCGGCGGTCTGGCCTTGAAACCCTCCCACGCTACTGTCTGGAGTCTGGGCCTCGAGGAAGTTGTCGTGGCCCGACTGGTCATACAGCTTGGTGATGGTGCACGTGGTCCCGGTGCAGAATGCATCCTGTACGGAGGAGTCGGCAAAACCGCCGGGCGTCAACACCGGGATATCCTGTGTGGTGCCGTCGGACGCGCGCTTGACCTGATACAGAGGGCCTGCGTACGCACCGAACAGCGCGCGAACGGTGCTGTGCGCCGCGACGCAGGTGTGGTTGGCGGCCGCGTAGATATCGCAGGGTCCCGTTGCAGTGATGCCACCGGTGCCGCCCGCGCCCCCACTGCCGCCCGCTCCACCCGTGCCGCCCATGCTCGTGCTGCTCGCGCCGCCAGCACCGGTGCTGCTCATGCTGCCCATGCTCGAGCTGCTCATCCCGCCCGCGCTGGTGCTGCTCATGCCGCTCATGGTGGTGCTGCTCATGCCGTCGCTGCCTTCCCTCTGCAGCACGATCGTGCCCGTCTGGCCCATCACTTGCGGAGTGACGCTCAAGGTATCGCCCGAACTGCAGTACGAGTACGTGACGTTCGATACGGTGAGCGTGTCGCCCTCGGCCGTGTACTGACCCGTTCGGTCCGTGAAGGGGACGATGGCGCCCATCCCCCCCTGCTGTTCGGTGCTGAGCGAGCAGCTGCACTGGCCGTTCGCCTCGCTACACGTGGCGGTTTTCCAGCCCAATGCCGAAAAAATATTCGCTGCACGTGAGCACGTGACGGGAACGCCCGAGATGGCTAGACAAGAGCTGTTTAGCGGAAAGCTCACCGAACCGATGGTGGTGGTGTTGTCAGCGTACGTGCCGTCCTCGTTGAGCACGAAGGTACCGCTGGTCTGAAGCGAACCGGTCGCGGGCACCGTGGGACAAGCCAATGCAGACAGCAAGACGTTCATGTCTCCCGAGATTGCCAGGCATGACGACGCCACGTTCCAAGTTCCCACCGCGTTACCGCCACAAGCCGGCACGTTGGAACAATTCAGCGCGCCGCCGGTCGTACTCCCGCTGACGGTCGCTCCGCTCGTGTTGCTCTGCGTACCCGTGGCACCTGTGGTCTGCCCGCCGCTGGTCGGGTTGTTCGCGCCGTCGGAGCTCTGCTGAGTGGTGTCGTCACTGCAACCCGTACTGGCTGCAGCGCCGGCGAGCATCAGTCCAACTACAACCCCCAAATGTCCTTTTTGCATGCCTGACCTTCCAAATCCGGCGTTGGGTGCCCTGGTCGCGACGCGCTCCCGCCCTCGACGAGCGGCGCGTTCGGAATCGTTTTCCACCTGCATGTTAGGGCTAACATGAGCGGCAGAGACTGCGGGGGAGAGAAAATTGTCCTCCCTCACCTGAAAGTTTCACGCCAATCGCTGCCAAACCCCATGGGGCAAGGTCGACTCTATGCTTTCATTCGCGGAAGCCGCTCGACGGCAGCTCTGGCTGCATCACATGCGGGGTGGGCTCGATGCCATGCCGTGGGCTCGATGCCATGCCGTGGGCTCGATGCCATGCCGTGGGCTCGATGCCATGCCGTGGGCTCGATGCCATGCCGTGGGTCGATTGCCGGGAGCGGCGCCTAACTTAGGTCCGCTACTTGGGCGGCGGACCGTAGAGAGATTCGCGATGCATGGCGTAACCGGTGACACCCGTTCGGAACACCTGCACGAGCGCGCCCCCCGCGTCGACCTCGTGAATCACACCGGTGTTCGAGTAGGTAACGAGGGTGTTGCCGTTGGGCAGCCGCTGAACGTCGCCCAGTGACGCCGAATTGAGATTGTCGTCCGAGACGTAGCGAAACACCTCGGTTGCCGTCAGCGCCTCGAGATCCAGCGCAAACTCCACCGCGTGCGAAGTTCCCACGCCGAACCCTGGCTGGTCGCCGTTGTTGTTGAAGAACAGGAAGTGGTTGTCGGGCAGCAGTTGGTGTCCGTGGTTGACGCTCCAGATCTGCGAAATGTGCGGCCCGAGCGGGTTTTGACCGCCGAATTGCCACTCGAGCTCGCCGGTCTTCGACACCTTCACGTACAAGTTTGGTTCGCGATCGGAAACGGTCAGCGACTCGTCTTCGGGGTGATACAGCACCGAATTGGGGTGGCAGCCCATGCCGGAAGGCTGATACAAAGTGCTCACATCCGCGACGATGGTACGCGCGGTCGTGAGTTCCGGCGTCAGTTCGAGAATGGCGCTGCAACCGTCTTGATGAACCAAGGCCACGACGTTGCCGTTGGGCAGCGGCGCGATGTCGTGGTGCACATCGAGCCCCGTCGATTTCACGGTCTCGCTGCCGTCCATCGACACCCGCCACAGCTCGCCACGGCCCGAGGGACTGGGGTTTCCGGTGACCATCCACATGTTCTTGCCGTGCCAGTCCATGCGGGCGCTGCTAGCAGTAGTGGGTCCGCTCGCCCACCAGACGATGTCGCCGTCCGCATCGAAGATGAGCGCATACGGCGAGGTGTTCAACATCGTCACGATGAAACCCGGTGATACGGCGGCTGCCTGGACGACCTCGCGCTCGATGTCTGGAAGCGCATTCGCGATATAACCGGTGCTCAAGCTCAGTACCTCGCTGCTGCACGTCTGCCCGGCCGCAGTAGCGACGATCTGAAAGTTGTAGTCCCGCTGGGACTTCATCCCGAGCAGCAAGGTCCGGTAGCCAGGCTCGTTCAAATCGACGGGCGCCGTCATGGTCAGCCCCGTATCGCTCGGCCCGAACGAGATCTCTGCGCTGTCGATGGCGGCGGTCGCCGACCAGGACACGATCCCCACCGTGGCGATCGTGGGGCTCAATTCGTAACTGTCCACGGTGATGCCGCAGTCGCCCGGCGCCCCTCCCGAGGTGCTCGCCGTAGCGGTCGCGCCGCCGACGCCGTTGGTCGCGCCGCTCGTCGAGATGGCCCCACCGCTCGTGCCGCCGGCCGGGTTGCCCGTGCTGGTGACCGGGCCACCCGTACCGGTGACCGAGCCGCCAGCGGTGGCGCTGGACCCGCTCGTGGTCAGGCCGGCGCTAGTGACCGCCATGTTGGTCCCAGGGCTGGTCGATGTCACTGCGTCGGTTTGCGACACCATGTCCGCCTTGTTGGGCTCCCCCGAATTGCAGCCAAGGGCGCCCGAACCAAAGCCGCACGCGACTGCCAGCAGGCAAGCGACAGTTGGTCGCTCCGGCGAATCGTTTCCAAGCATCATTGCTACGTTCGAACACGGGTACCGCTGCGAGATACGGCAGCATTACCGCCCCCGACGCACGGCAACCGCGACAGGCTCCGTTGAGGTGGAAGTGCCGTAAGTAGTACCCAGTGAGAGCTCATTTGGGGCAGCCAGTTCCCTGGAGCGCGCGATTCCGCCCGGTCGGCGAAACTCCAGCTCTGCCGAACGACTCGTCGTGGTGCCCACGTGAGCGCTACGCGAGCTGCGCGGCGGCCGTCGCCCGCTGCTCGGGCTCGCCCGTCTGCAAGGCGAACAGTGCGTAGGTGAGCGGAGCCGCTGCAGCCGATTCTTCGCAACGTTCCGCGAGACGCGGGTGCTCACGACCGCCACTTTCGAGGTAGGCCGCCAGCGTTCCACTGCTGAGACAGTGTGTCCCAGGCTCGGCCATTGTGCTGGCGTCGCGAGTGCACATTCTGAGCCCTGATCGAAAGGAATCAGCATGACCACCAACCACGCCCTCGAATGTGCAGCCCAGGCCCGTGAGATCGACGCGATCTACCGCGCACCCGCGTTGCATTGGGTGGGTGACGGTTTCCGCGTGGCGGGGTACTTCTCGGCCATCCCGGACGCAGTCCGAAAGCTCGACCCGTTCCTGCTGCTCGACTACCACCCCGAGTACGCCTATTCGCCCACGAACGAACGGCGCGGCGTCGGAGTGCATCCGCACCGCGGCTTCGAGACGGTCACCTTTGCGTTCCAGGGTTCAGTAGCCCATCACGACAGCTCCGGCGGCGGTGGTGTGATCGGCCCGGGCGACGTGCAATGGATGACGGCCGCGTCCGGGATCTTGCACAAGGAGTACCACGAGGAGAACTATAGCCGTCGCGGTGGGCCTTTCCAGATGGTGCAGCTGTGGGTGAACTTGCCTCGTGCCCACAAGATGGATCCACCGCGCTACCAACCCATCCTGGCAGCCGACATGGGTGTCGCGACGCTACCAGACGGCGCCGGGCTCGTGCGCGTCGTCGCGGGAGAGTACCGAGGCGTGCGGGGGCCGGCCGAGACCTTCTCACCGATCAACATCTACGACGCCCGCTTGTCCCAAGGCGGTAGCGTCGAATTCTCGTTCCCCGCGCGGCAGACCGCGGCGCTGCTGGTCATGCAGGGCGATGTCGCCCTCGGGGGCGGCGCCCGCGCCACCGCCAACGACTTCGTCTTGTTCCGGAATGTAGGCGAGCGCATCGCGATCGAGGCAACCGGCGAGGCCCAACTCCTCGTGCTGAACGGGGAACCGCTCCGCGAACCGGTCGTACAGTACGGCCCGTTCGTAATGAACGATGCCCGTGAGATCCGGCAGGCGTTTGCCGACTTCAGCGCTGGGAAGTTCGGGCACCTGGAGGATTGAACCGTACGGTCCGGGGCGAGCTCATGCTTCCGACTCCGCCCCACCCAAAGCACCGACCAGCGCGTGGTAGTACTGGGCTTCGCCCGTAGAAAAGAGACCGGACCACGCCGCCCGCACCTCGGGCGTGTAGAGGTCGAGCGCCTCGAAAATGGCGGCCGCAAACGCCACGGGGGCAGTGGACGCTGCGGTGATGACTCCGCCGTCGCGCACCACCGGTGCGTCCACGTAGCGCGCTTTGCCCGCGTAGCCCGTGGCGGCGAGGTAGTCGGCGGCGTTGCTGGTGTGCTTGCGGTCGTCGAGCAACCCGACCCGAGCGAGCCCCGCCGTAGCGCCGCAGATCGCCGCCACCGGCACACCGGCAGTCACGAACTCGCGCGCCTTCTCCGCGGCCGCTACGTTCCCCTCGGCGTCCCACGAGCTGCCGCCGGGGAGGATCAGTAGCGCGGAATCCGCAGGCTGCAGCTCTGCCAGCGTCAGGTCGGGCAGCAGCGTCAAGCCGCCCATCGAGCGCACGGCAGCCCGCGTCTCACCCACCGTCCGCAGACTGTACGGGGTCGGCATGAACTGATGCGGGTGCTGGTTCAAGTAAGCCATCGCATGGCCCACCTCCCAGTCCGCGAACCCTTGGGGCAAATACACATGAATGAGGTTGGTTTTCATGCCCTTGTCTTGACCCCCATAGGTGTCAGAAACTGTCACCCATGTCCAGAATCGACCGAGTCCTCGATCTGCTGGATTTCCTGCGCGCCCACGGCATCGTGACGGTCGCCGAAATCGCGGAAAGCCTCGGCGTGGGTCGAAGGACGGTGCTGCGCGATCTCGCCACACTGCGGGACCGCGGCTGGCCCATCCGCGCGGAATCAGGCCCCGGCGGGGGAGTCTATCTCGATCGGGACCGGGGCGTCTCCACCGTACACCTCGACACCGAGGGCATCGTGGCGCTGTGGGTGGCGAGCAAGCTCTCGGCCAGCGCCACGCAGCTCCCCTGGAGCGCGTCGGCCCGGGGCGCCCTGGACAAGATCTTCGCGAGCCTGCCCGAAGACCGCCGGCGTCACCTCCGGCGCCTGGTGTCCCGCGTGGTCGTGGGAAAACCCGCCACGGCTCAGGTCCGAGCGGAGCTGGGTACCCCCTCGCCCGCGCTCCTCACCGCGTTCGAGGAGGCGTTCGCCGCCGACCTGTGCCTGGGGTTCGGCTACGTCGACCGCCGCGGCCAGCGCACGCAGCGCGTCGCCGAGCCCCACGGGTTACTGGTCGAGACCCCGGCCTGGTACCTGCTCTCCCGCGACGCCACGATGGGAGAGCCACGCATGTTCCGCATGGACCGCATTCGATCGCCCAGGGTGCTCCGCGATCGCCCCTTCAGCCCGGACTTCGAGGGCCTGAAGCGCCAGCGCTTCGGCAGCTGAGCCGTCGCCGCGGATCAGACGCCGGCTATCTTCATCGTGATTTCGTCGAGCTGAGCGCGGCTGGTAAATCCGATGGTGAAGCCATCGAGTTGATCCAACCGGACAGCGTGCTCGATCGCCATGTCGAGCTGGTTCGC
>JAICQQ010000485.1 GCA_025937785.1 Polyangiaceae bacterium | reverse complement strand
TGCCGTTGGCACCGCGCCGGTCAGGGGAGCCGCCGCGACAGTTCGAAGCTTCGTCGCGCAGGTCCGACCCTCAGCGGGCGGGTGCTCAGCTGCTCGACGTCTTGGTCGCGAGGATGCAAGGGGAGCAAACGTCCTCGGCTTTCGCCCTGCGACGGCTCGTCGACAGTTTGATGGTGTGGGCGCCCCGCCTCTTGCGTCGCAAGTTCCAGGCCGGGCGGAGCAAGGAGTTCTCCGATGATGCAATTCAGCATCTCCTGCTCGCGATCACCGAAGGCAAAGCAGACCATTTGGCGAGCGCCGATGAAGCGCGCGCGGCAAGCTGGTTGTGTCGCGTCCTTTTGAACTTCGCCTTCGATCAGGTTCGGCGTTCGTCGCGCGCGGTTCACAGGGCCGACCCTACGGCGGAGTCACTCGGCGACATGGTCGAAACCACGATCGACGCCCAGCGCCGCTTCGTCCGACTCGCCACGGAGCTCAGGCGCGTGGCGGTGCACACGGCGTCGCCACGAACGCGAGCGCTGCGTGCCCGTCTCATCGACGACTACTTCGCAAGCTTGCTGGTGCTGGACAATGATCCCGCGAACGACAGCGCTTCGCGCAACACTTTCGACCAACGCCGCTGCCGGGGCCGTCGCGTCGCGACCGCTGCGTGGCTTGCCCTGCGGGATGTCGACGCTCACCACGAAGAGTTTCATGATCTGGCCGCCGGGCTGGGCCTGGAAGTCAACACGCCTGCCAGGCCGGTCCGATTCGTATGACGGCGACCAGCGAGCGTCTGCGCTGCTACCGACGTAGCCTCTTGGCGCTCCAGGGTGTCCTCGTCGTTTCCGCGTGCGCGTCGAACCCCGCGGAGAGTGTCGAATGCCGGAGCGCCCCAATCACGGGCGGCGTGAGTCACGCCGAGCTGCTCGCTGCCGACATCCGCCAGGAACAGGCCATCTGCCGGCTCGAGGTCTTCGACGAGTTCGAGCAGGTTCTTGGCTTGTGTAGCGGGACTCTGGTCGGCGACAACGTCGTCCTCACCGCAGCCCACTGCCTGTCAGCCGGACGCCTCGAGGTGAGCTTCGCTACGCCATCCGGAGAAGAGCTCGCACGCTTCGACCCCGTGCGCACGACGAGTCATCCGACGCGCGACGTGGCGCTTGTCGAGCTGCCCGCCGCTGTGATCGAGCTTGGTGTCGTGCCGATTGCGATCGACGAGAGTGGCGGCGTGGCTACGAACGACTCGATTCAGATCGCGGGTTTTGGCGTCACGGAGACGGGCGGCGTTGGGGCGCTTCGATTCGCCGCCACTTCTGTCGTGGAGATGACGGACGCGAGCTTCCGCGTTTCGGCCGAGCGCAGGGCTGCGGCGTGTTTCGGCGATTCCGGAGGTCCCGCGCTGGTGCGCGATCGCGACGGCAGCGTCGTCGTCGCTGGGGTACTCTCTTTCGGATCGCGCAACTGCGGAGACAGCGACGAGTACGAGCGGGTAGCGGCCGCTGCCGCCTGGATCGGCGACAACGCCCCCGATCTCGCGGCTCCTGGGGAGGTGCTCGCAGACTGCGACTTCGTCGGGTCCAAAGGTCGCTGCTTCGGGGACGGTGCCCTTTACTGCGAGGACGAGACTCCCCGTTATGAGGCGTGCGAGACTGGTTCGTCCTGCGGTTTCGACCGCTCAGAGGGCGGATGGCGCTGCGTCACTGACAAGACCGATCCTTGTCGGGGCATTGGCGACCGGGGCCAGTGCGACGGTAGCGTTCGCACCTGGTGCGACGCAGGCAAGGTCTTCAGCAGCCCCTGTGACGCCTGCGGAGCGCAGTGCGTCCTGTCGGCAGCAGACGGGGAAGCGATTTGCAACGCCCCCCCGTGAGCCGCCTCCGCCCGCCTTGACCCGACCGACGACCGAGCTGGGCTAGTGTGGTGAATCTTTGGTTCGCCACGAAAATAAACAACGCTTTCCTAGGGCCTGTCCCTGAATTAGTCCGGCCCGTGAACGTGAACGTGAACGTGTGCGTGCCCGTGCCCGAGAAGTCGAGGAAAGAGCTATCCATGGCGGTCGAAGTGTGTTCCGTGGGTAGGCAGCATGGTTAGACAGCAGCT
>JAICQQ010000278.1 GCA_025937785.1 Polyangiaceae bacterium | reverse complement strand
GAGGCGACGCCGTTCGGCGCTGCGCCGGAGTTCATCATCCGCGACCGCGACGCCAAGTTCGGCGCGGACTTCGACCGGGTCGCGAAGCGCTCGGGGATTCGTGTCCTCAGAACCGCGATCCGCGCCCCCCTGATGAACGCCACCTGTGAGCGATTTATCGGCAGTGTCCGCCGCGAGTGCCTCGACCACGTCATCGTCCTCGGTGAACGTCACTTGCGAACCGTCCTCGCGGAGTACGCCGCGTACTTCAATGCCGCTCGGCCACATCAGGGGCTTGGGCAACGCGTTCCGATTCCGCCCATGGCTAGCCGTTCTAGCACCGGCGGACCAATCCTCGCGTTTCCTATCCTCGGAGGACTCCATCATGACTATCGCCGCGCTGCCTAACGGCACGGATGACCAAAGTAGCCAGCACAGCCTCGACCAGTCATCGTCCTCGGTGAACGTCACTTGCGAACCGTCCTCGCGGAGTACGCCGCGTACTTCAATGCCGCTCGGCCACATCAGGGGCTTGAGCAACGCGTTCCGATTCCGCCCACGGCTATCCGTTCTAGCTGCGGGGTACCAATCGTCGCGTTTCCTGTCCTCGGAGGGCTCCATCATGACTATCGCCGCGCTGCCTAACGACCCGGATGACCAAAGTAGCCAGCACAACAGGCTCGAGCAACGCGTTCCGGTTCCGCCCACGGCTATCCGCTCCAGCACCGGCGGACCAATCATCGCGTTTCCTATCCTCGGAGGACTCCATCATGACTATCGCCGCGCTGCCTAAGGGCGCGGATGACCAAAGTAGCCAGCACAGCACTAGGGCATCGCAGGACCAACATCGAACTTCGCTCTGTCGAGCAATGCTCCGTCGAAGGTGACGCCCGCTAGTTGAGCGCCGCGAAAGTCAGCGCCTCGCAAGTCCGCCGAGTCGAAGTTCACTCCGCGCAGATCCGCGTTGCGAAAGTTCGTCGCTCTGCATACGGCGCGCGCCAGCGTCGCGTCTTTTAGCCGCGCTCGCTCCAGGCTGGACGCATTCAGCTGCGTGCCCGTCATGTCTACGCCCTCCAGATTCGAGCCGCGCAGATCGCAGTCCGAAAACATCGCATCGCGCATCAGGCAGGCCTCGAACACGCACTCTGACAGGTTGACCTCCATGAACAACGCCTTGTCCAGCGCGGCCCCCACGAAAGTTGAACCCTGCATGGTGCCACCTTGACAGCGAAAGTCTCCGAGATCGGCATCACGGAAGTCCGTCAGCTGCCAGTCCGGATCCTCGACCCGGATCGCCGACAAGTTTGCTCCTTGAAAGTCAGCCTGTTGCAAGGTGCCACCCGCCGCGAATTCACCCGTCTGGCGCGTGTCCAGAAGCGCCTGTGAGAGCGTTGTCATAGTTTACACGTTCGGCGTGGAGACCTTGCGTTCCAAGCGCAAGTCGATCCCCGTCCAGCTGTCGGGGCGACGCCAGTTGGGCGCGGGGTGGTACTTACCTGTAATGCCATCGACCCTGCCCTGCAAACCATACTTACGGAGGGCAATACCGGTCTTTCGCGTGAACTCGGCCGCTTCGAGCGCCGTCGATGCCCATGGCGCTTCCTTGGCCAAGAGCTTCCATGCGCCGTCAGGGAGACGCTCCGCGCCAAGCTCGGCCAGGGCTGGTTCGAGGCGCTCACCGAGCTCCGAATCCAGATAGGTTGCCGCGCTGAAGCCTCCCACGCCGCAAAAGTAGACTTCCGTCGGGCTCTCAGGTCTCCTGGCGATGGATTTTAGATAGGCTTGAAGTTCTGCGTCCTCCAGGGTCCCCCCGGGCACGACGGCAAAGCTCGCGAGGCACGGTGGAAATTGGCCAACCATGGTCTCAAACTCCGCGTACAAGATCTTCGCATCGGCTAAAGCCTTCTCGCCATAGAAGCCCATGGCCAAGTAGCTGGGTCGAGCTTTGGCAAGCGTCAAATGTTCGGCATCGCGGCCACCCGCCGCGTGCCACAGATACAATTGGCCGCTCTCACCGATACTATCGAGCACGTTGTCACGCTCAACCTCGCTGAACTTCTTGCGCTTTCGCTCATCGACGCCGATGTGTGTCGGTTTGAAGTATTTCGTCGCCGCCATGGCCTCGAGCACTCGCAAAAGTTCGGATCGCTCGGCCAAAGCAAAAGGGAGAAAGATTCGAATCCGATAGCTGTGCGCTTGCGCTGACATCGTTCAAGCATTCCTCCGGCTAAAGTTCAGGTTTGTCAATAGGATCACTCCAGCCCGCAGGACCGTCTTCGCTTGCGGGCTGCCACTTCCGCCATTCGCCGGTTTCCGAGTTCCGATGATACACGTCTGAGCCTTCGGCGAGGGGACCACTGGGTCGGACGGCATTGGGATCATTGTTCGTCATCACAACTGCGTGATCACGCCCGGAGTCGTTCGCGGCGTTTCGCTGGCCGCGTAGCTGATCGGAATCGTATAGCACCTGTTCGTCGCCAGGTGGCTCTCCCGGCTTCGTATCCTGCATCGACTTGACGTCGCCCACCGTGTTGTCGGTGTCGAAATCAGGACGAGTTTGGTCGCCATCGGGGGTGTCGTACGTACGCGGTGGATTTCGGTTGTTGTTGTTTTCGACACCAAGGTCGTTGATTGTGTTTGCTTCTTGCTCCGCGCCGCGCCGCTGGTTTTCCCGGAGCTGGTCGTTGCTTTCTCGCCACTCCTCGCCATCCATGTACTCCGGCGGCCGGCCCTCTTGCTGCGCTTTGTTGTCTCGCTTGGTGTGGTGGCGATCGTAGCGAGTCTGCTCCTGCTCGGCGGGCGTCCCTTGGTTCTTCTTCGCGTCGTAGTAGTCGCGTTGCTCCTTGGTCAATCCATCGGACCCGACTTTGTCCCCGGGTTTCATCTTGGGCGCGTTGGGGTCGCCGCCGGGCCGCAGCGGTGGCCTCGCTGGCGGTGCATCGCTGTCGCCGTCAGCCGGTTTGGCTCCGCCCTCGGTTTCCTCCTGCGCCGGCTTGTTCTTGCCCTTGTCTTTGGGTGGGTCGACTTCCTCGTTGTGAAGCCCCAATACGTCCACGCTGACGAGCGGGTTTGTCGCATATGCGTACAGGTTCACCCCGCCCGCGCAGCCCAATGGGTCGCTCTCGAGGTAGCGGCCTAGGCGGGGGTCGTAGTAGCGGAAGCGATTGTAGTGGAGGCCTGTTTCAGGGTCGAAATAGTGCCCTGGCCAGCGTAAGTTGTATTCGACGAGTGCGCCGGGGCGGACGTGGATCACCCCGTAGGGGTCGACGTGTTCGGCCCACCACACGACCTTGCCCTCGGAGTCGGCAATGCACAGGGGCAGCCCGACCTGGTCCGAGAAGACGCTGTAGACTCGGCCGCTGTCGGGAGCAGCGTCGACGCCGTCATAGTCGATGAAACCGATGGGGACGAGGGCTCGTTCGTGCGCGTATACGTAGATCCTGAGAGTTCCATCCGCCAAGGTTTCGGCGCCGAGGCGGTCGTCATCCCACCAGAATAGAGTTTGCCGCTCGCCACGACCGGAGCTGATACGGCGCCCGAGGCCGTCGTAAGTCGCCGTCCAAGGCAGGGGTTCGGCGTCGTGCACCGCGATGAGTTGGTCGAAGCTGTCGCGTTCGTATCGCACCCGCGGGGCACTTGGCTCGTCCATCCCTCGGATGCGTTCGACGATGTGATCCCGTTCGTCGTACGTGAAAGTTTCGGCATCTGCATGCAGCAGCCGGTTGCCAGTGGTCAGCTTCGCGAGAACGAGTCCCGGCTTCGATAGAAGGTTACCAGCTTCGTCCAAAGGGTATTCCACGCGGTGACCGTCGAAGCCCAGCTCAGCGACCAGTCGGTGTGCAGCATCGAACTCGAACAGACGGCGGCCACGCTGAGTATCACGGACCTCGAGCAGATCACCCTCGACACTGTAGCGGTAACCACTGCACCAGGCGACGAATGGACTATCCGACCTCGCCTGATCTTGATAGACCGCACGTGCGGCGAGCTTTCCCTCGCGATTGTACTGCTGAAGCTCGTGCGTGACGCTGCTTGTCTCACCGTGTTGGAGTCGAACGAGACCATCTGCACCACGTTCGATGGTCCATTGAAAGCCGTTCGGCGCGCAAATGATGAAAGCGCGGACCACGAGCTGGTCGGCTTCCTGCGCCGTAACCCGCCGAAAGCTCACTTTGAAGCGTTTGGCAACGATCGTGCTCGTGCGTCCCAGCGTGCCGTATCCATGCTCGATGCCCCTATCGTCACAACTCGCGCGAACAAGGCGACGCCGCTCGTCCCATTGCTGCAAGACCTCGTAACAATCCGTACTCGCTTTGGTCGGGCAGCCTCGCTCGTCGTAGTCGAGTTCGATACTTCCGCCGCGGGTGAGCTCAATCGACCGAAACAGGCCATTCGGGTGTGGCTCGAGTTTCAACAGCGGCAGACCGTCGTGGCCGCGCTTTTCGATCAGCCGGTCACCTACGTCGTAGCTGTACTCCTCGCGTACGCGACCGTTCCGATGAACGCGGACAACGCGATCTTTGCTATCGTAATCATAGCGCGATTCGTTCCCGAGCGCATCAGTGATGCTGGTAATGTGTTCGTGCGCGTTGTAGGCGAACGAAACGACACTGCCGAGCGGATCGATCTCAGCACCAACGAGGTTCCAAGAAGTGATGCGCCGTTGATACAGGCGCCCCTCTCGGTCGAGATGCATGACGCAGTTGCCAACCCCATCGTATTGCCATGCCTCGCGGGATCCATCCTGGTGAGTCTCGCTCAACAAATGCCCATAGGTATCGTACTGCCGCAGCGGTTCCGCAACGTCCGCCTCACGCTGGAACACCGCGCGCAGTGTAGGACGGAGCTCTGCCGGGGCGCGCTCCAAGAGTGCCTCCGGGCCGAAACTCTGAGCTAGCTCCTTTGGCAGAGTGCCAACCGCGCGCTCACAGGGAGTGTCGGGTAGGTCCCACGCCACTCGGTTGACAAGCGCCGGTTCTTCGAGCTGCGGTAGGTGGAGAAAGCCAAAACGATCCAGGCGGCCGATGTGCGCCCCTTGGCTGTCGTGGAGGTGCACGACGCGGCGACCGCCCGCATCGATTTCAGCAAGAACCCTCCCGTCCTCTCCACGCAAGCGCTCGAGCTCGCCCCCATACGGGTCTACGATCTTCGTAATGACACCATCCTCATCGTAGTGGACGACGCGGGTTCCACCGTCGGGATAGGTCATCTCCGTCTTACGTTCATCGGGGAAGTATCGGAGCGTTGCGGCCCAGGCGCCATCCTGACCGCTGCCGCCGATGCAGCGACCCTGCAAATCGTATTGCCAAGTGAACGTGTAATCTCGACGGTCGGTAGCCTCGATCAAACGGTGCAGACGATCGTACTGGTAGCGCTCCTGCAGTCCGAGGGCGTCCTCAGCCGCCCGCAGGTCGCCCGCAGAATCATACGCATAGGAGACCAGACGCAGCCACGTCGGCTGCGTGCCGTCGGAGCGCTCCAGGTTGCAACCCTGGACCTCGATCAGCCGCCCATCCTCGTCGTAGTAGAGCTGATACTGAGCCGAAGCCGACACGCCGTCGGAGCGTGCCTCTCGGATCTGTTCGAGCTGACCAGCCTTGTTGTAGACGAGGGTTGCTCGCGCGGTCTTGGATTCGACAGCCGTCGGCACCGCCTCATTGACGAGCGGGCTCGATCGGCGAAATTCCATTTTACCAAGACGCCGCTCCTCGAGCAGAAAGTGCGTGTCCGAGAAGCGAGTGAGACGGTAGCCGTTCGTGACCATCTCGTTCTGGTTCGGCAGGAAGCGCGGAAACTCGATGCGCTCGCCCTGATAACCAAAGTAAATGACGCGGTGCAACCGCACGTTGAGCCGCGCCTGGAACACGTGGAAGAAGCCGTACCCGACCGGCCCGCTCTCGTGAGCGCGCGCACTAGTCGTGTAGCGGGCCCAAGTAAACGCGCCATGGAAGGCTTTGAAGTCGACATGCGTATTGTAGTTCTCGCCCGTGACCAGGTGCACGGGTTCGAGCGCCTTACACACGCCGCCGTTGCAATCGGCCGGGGGTGAACGCCGCTTCGCCTTGTCCTTGAGCGCCTTCGCGGCCTTGCCGATCGCCTTGAACAAATGGCCCTGCGCCCATGCGCCCACGTTTGGAATCGGTGGGCCGCCCGCCTGCACGTTCGGGGGTGGGCCGATCAGCATTCCGAGGCCGGGAGGGCCCGCGGGATCTTTGCCACGCAGCAAAGCCAGCGCGAACGCCGCTGCGTCGAGCCCCGCCTGGATGGCCTGCACCGCCGCGGCTGCCGGATTGCCGGCACTGAGCTGCGCCGCGGCGCCCGCCGCGCCTGCCACTGCCCCCGCGATGCCCATGCCCTTGGCGAAGGCGCCCATGGGTTTGGCCGGGTTGCAGTGCATCGTCATGTCGATGCCGATGCGAGCCACCCGCGCGCCTGCGAAGTACACGCTCGAAGCGCCTGTCACGATTTCGAACGGAGGCGCTAGCGATCCGCAGGTGAAGCCGATGCCTACGTCGCCGGCGCGCAACGCGGGTATGCCGTTGACGAGCACCGACGCCGAACCGGCAAGAAACGCAACGCCCATACTGGGCAGGGGGATGGGCGGTGCGGGTGGCGTCAGGCTCGGTGGATGCGCGTGCGTATGGGGGGTGCCCATGTGCATGGTGATCCCCAACCGAGCGATCGGAAACGGTGGGAATAACCCCGACAGGCCGAGGGCATCCAGCCCTGCGCTGACCCCCACAGACACCGCGTGGTCCACGAACGTTGCCGGTGCGTTGATGACCCCCAAAGCACCGCCGACGCCGGCGGCAACGATACCCGCAGCACCCTCTTCCGCCGGTGGCAGCTGCCGAAAGGGCGCGATGGCCGAATCCAGCGACGCGAGCGCGGCGTTCGCCTTGGCGCTCGAGGTTGTCGCAAACACGGGCGCGGGAGGGTTCGGCCGCGGCGGAAGCGCCTGCCTCACCGGCGCGATCGCGGTGGGATTGCTCACGCGGGAGCTCCTCCGGGACTCGGAGCTTCCGGGGTCGCACCTGCTGCGTGCGCTGCTTGCGCATCCATCTCTGGATGTTCCCGCAGATACCGCACCAGTTCGATCTCGCGCTGCGCCTCAGCCGCCTTCGGGTACATGTGCGCGCCCTCGTGGAGCTGCTTCTGGCGCGTGAGCACCGACTCGCGCCGATCGTAGTACTTGCAGCTCTTGGCGACATTGTCGGCATTGGTCCAAGCCCCGAGGGCCGCTCCGTGGTCGCCACGCGCCAGCGCGGCTTCGCCTTGCCGCTCGAGCGCGTCGGCGGCAGCGAAGGGATTCATGCATCGGGCCGCCATGCGACTGGCGCTGTCGTAGTAGCTCTCGGAGTCCGCATACCGCCCGAGGGTCATGCTCGTCTCGCCCGCGGCCAAAAGCAGGTTGAGCAGAATCGGCGGGGCGCTTGGATGCAACCCTGGGTTCGGATTCGGGGATCCATCCGCGAGCGGCGGCGCCGCAACGGGCACCGGCGACTTTGCGTTGAGCCCCAGAGCCAGACCCTGCTGGTACTTCTCGAGTGCGGTAGCGGACTGCCCCGCGAGGCGCAAGCAGTCGCCAACACCCAGGATACACAGCGCCTGCATCAGGGGCGCTTCCATCCGTGCGTAGTACTCGTAAAGCACCACGTACTTTTGGATGGACTCGTCGTAGCGCTTGTACGACATGTCGATCATCGCCAGTTGCAGATAGTTCTGCATCCGCTCCGCGAGAGGCAGGCTCGGGTCGACCGCGTCTTGTGCCATACTGGCCGCCATGGCGTCAGTACTGAAGTTGACGTCGAAGGCGAGCATCCCGTCCGCCTGAGCGTCGTACAGCGAGAGCGACGTCACGTGCGTCGCCCGCTCGTCGCGAGCGATGATGCGTCCGTTGTCCATCCACGCCTCGCGCACACCATGATGGATGGCGAACTCGGACATGAACTGGTAGTACGCTGGCGGCGGCTCCGTCAGCGGCATCACGGTCATCACTACACGTTGCTCACTGGGGTCCGTGAGCCACTCGATCATGTGTTTGAACGCGACCAGCAACCGCTGCTTCGGGGCTGTTTTCTCCGCCAACATGCTGTCTGGGAACGGCTCGAGCGCGTCCCTCCCGTCGGCTCCGCGTTGCTCGTTTTCGAGCGCCAGTAACAGGCTCAGCCGGTTGGCGATCTCGAGCGCATACGACTCTTTCGTCACGAAGTCGTCCGGAAAAGAAAAGTACAAGGTACCGGGCGTCTCGCTCGCCAACTGCTCTTGAATCTTCAGAACCCAGGGCACGTCGTTATCAGCCGTACCGATGAGCAACAGGCAGTAGTCCCCTTGCTGCACGAACTCCGTCAGGTTCTCTTTGGTGTCTTGCAACGCGCGTCGCATCGTTCGCCCTGTTCTCGACGAGCTCGGCTCAGTTCAGCTTGATGATCGATCCGGTGACCTCGACTGCGCCTTGGCCGGCGACGCTTACCTTCGGCCCGCCCACATTAGCGCCGCTCGAGTCGCACGCGAGCGAGCCACCCTTGCCACCGCTCACCGTGGCGGCGCCGGCAGCCGTCACGTCAATGGTACCGCCGCTGGCGATCTTGATGGTGTTGCCTCCCACCTTCAGCTCGATCTCCTCCGGCGCTTCGATGGTAATCTTTCCACCGTCCAGCGTCAGCGTGGACTTACCGTTCGTCAGCTTGCACTGCGAGCCCGTCAGGGTAAGCTCGTTGGCGCCCTGCTTCACGTAGTACTTCGCAGAAGCACTGATGTCGTAGTTCCCCGTCACGTCTGTCTTCTTGCCACCCTTGGCGGTGGTTGTATCGAGGTTCGTGATGGTGGCCGTCCGCGCATTGTTGTACGTGCCGTCGTGGGCTAGGGTGACCGTCAACTTGTCGGGGCCTTTGACGGTCGTGGTGCGAGCATCCTTGTAATCTTCGGTGTCGGACTTCGTCACCGTGACTGTGCGCTTCCCGGTCACGGAGAGCGAGCGATCGCCGCCCACGCTGACTGAGTCGCTGCCGCCGGTGCTCGATGAGCGGCTCGCTTTGATGGTGTTGGTCTGGTTGTTCTTGACCAACGTCGTCATGTCTTTCTCCGCTTGGATGTTGAGGACCTCTTCGCCTTTCTTGTCCTCGAACTTGATCTCGTTGAAGTTGTCTTGGCCGCCGCCTTTGGTGCTGTGGCTCTTGATGCCGCTTTGGGTTTGGTTGGTGGGGAGATCGTAGGGGGGCATGTTGTCGGCGTTGCCTTGATGCCCCCACCCGCCTCGCGCAGTCTTCGCCTGCGCTCGTCTTGCCTCCCCCAAACACGTGCTCGCCATGGCGGCTGAGCTCCTCTCGCTGGTTGCTCCATGCGTGGCAGCGGCGCTCGCGTGCTTAATGCGGAATGTCAGGTTTATGCCATGTCTGCGCGCGCGCGGGGGAGGCCTTCCTCGCTGTCAACGTCCTACCCAAGACTGAACGCGCCTTGCCTTGCGGGCCTTTCGCGTGCTCAGCTCGGCTTCGACTACTTCGCCTTACCATAGGCCTGCTCCGTCGCTGGACCACTCGCTCGCCAGCGCCGTGCTTCGGTTCAGTTTGGCGCGGCGTGGCGGCGTCGTCGACGCCTGGCGCCTGTCTCGGCTCTCGGCCGACTTGCATCCCGCGAAACATCCGCGCCGGCCCT
>JAICQQ010000474.1 GCA_025937785.1 Polyangiaceae bacterium | reverse complement strand
CGGCGAGGACCTCGATACCTTCGGCACCCAGCCGAACCCTGCCAACACGGACGGCGCACTCACCGAGCTCTTCTAGCCACGGATCTCTAGCCGCGGATCAGCACCGGTTTGGACACGGGCCAGCGCCTGTGGTGTAGTCACCAGCACCATGCCGAACGCTTCGCCGGAGCCGCAGGCGAACCTGGGCCTCGACTGCCGCGAGTGCGGCGTCTGCTGCCGCGGCCGGCCTGGAACCGTGCTCGTCGAAGCGCGCGACCAGGAGCTCTGGGAGCGCCATCGTCGCCTCGACCTCGTGGAGCGCTTGGCGCCGGGGCACTTCAGCTTGCCGGCGCTGCCGACACGCTCCGATGGGCAGTGCCTGTATCAGGGCACGCCGGAGCACCCGCACGATTGCAGCATCTACGGCCTGAGGCCGCAGGCGTGCCGCGATTTCACTGCCGGAAGCGCGGCTTGCCTGGCAGCGCGCCGCGCCGGGCGGCGCGACTGACACTACAGCGTCGCCGCGGCATCCGTGCAGCTCAGCGCCGGCCCCAGCTTCTGAAACAACATGCCGGTCGCGGTCAGGCCGGGTCCGAAGCCTGCGGCGAGGACTCGAGTCCCGACCGGCACCTCGGGGTCGTCGAGCATGCGCAGCAGGATGTGAGGCACCGTGGCAGAGGACATGTTGCCGTGCTCCCGCAACACCTCGCGCGAGTGACGCACCTGGTCGGGGCGAAGCTCCAGCGATCGCGCCAGGTGATCGATGATCTTCGGCCCTCCGGGGTGGAGAGCGAACAGCATCTGCTCTTTCTCTCGCGACAGCTCGATGCGCGCTTGTTCGCACAGCTTTCTGGCAAACCCTGGAAAACAGCGCAGCACCGCTTGCGGCACTTCCTTGGACAGGTGCATCTCGAAGGCGTGGGGACCGAGCTTCCAGCTCATCTCGTGCAGCGTGTCGCCGATCAGCTGTTCGTGATGAGCGAGCAGCCGCAGGGCGCTGCGGCGCGCAGGGCGCGCGCTCTCGGCCAGCAGCGAGTAGCCGATGAAGCCGTCGGCGAACAGCGTCATGTCCACGATGTCGGAAGGCTTCTGCGCCAGTGGGACGAAGTGGTTGGAGAGGTACTCCGTGTGCACGACGTCGACCCGCGCCGGAGTGGACGTGGAGTTCGAGAGCGTCCCTGAGACGAGCCCAGCCGCGGTTCGCGTGGCAGGAAAGGCGCCATAACACCCCATGTGGTAGGAGTGCGTGATCGCCGTCTCGAGCCAGCCCCGATTCACGGCGAAGCGCTGCGCAGGGCTGGGTGAGGCGTAGCCCGCGCAGGTGACATGCACCAGGTGGGCCGGCGCTGAGAGCTCGGTGCCCTGGTACCAAGCGTCGATGGCCTGCAGTGCGATGCGCTCGAACTCCGCCATGCGCCAGCCGATGTCGGGCCCGTTGGGCTGCTCTGCCAGTCGCTCGTAGCCCCGCGG
This sequence comes from Polyangiaceae bacterium, assembly GCA_025937785.1. Lineage (GTDB taxonomy): Bacteria > Myxococcota_A > Polyangia > Polyangiales > Polyangiaceae > JAICQQ01. Next base: position 948 of record JAICQQ010000474.1, on the reverse strand, counting down.
AAGCGGGGGCCGCTGCGTCGTGCCGAGCTCCTCTGGGAACGCGTTGAACTCGCGGCGCGCGATGTGCTGCGGCCGTACGGAGTAGCGCTCGATCTGCTGCTGTACTTGCTCGAGCAGCAGCTGGGCTTCGTGGTCGGTCCTGGGTTCCCGCTCGCTACAGCGTGCGATGGCCATGAGCCAAGCCGTGTAGTCCAAGAGCTCGCTCTGCGCGCGCCGCGGGCCCAAACACACAGTATGGAAGTTGGTGAGCACACAGGGAGTCATGGGCCTAGCGTTTCCGGGGGGTCACTTGGGTCGATTCGAAGAAGCGCCGAAACGCCGGCAAGCGCGGGGCTGGGGCAGCAAGCGGGCTGGGAAGAATCGCTGCGGCAGTCGGACGGGGCTCGAGAGCGGCAGCTTCGGTGATGGTGTCGACCAGGTCGCGCATGCTGACGTCGGCAGCAAAGGACGCCTCCTCCAGGTCTACGCCGAAATGTGCCTCGAGCTCACTGGCGAGCTGCGCGCGCCGCACGGAGTCGATTCCGAGTGCGGCCAAAGGCGCATCCAGGTCCACGGCCTCGGGCCCGAGTGCCCCGTGAGCGTCGAGCCAGCGCCGAATCAGCACCTGCGCCTCTTCGGCCACGATGTCAGCCGCCCGGGGCTGACCGAGGCCGCGGAACACCCGAGCCAGCGGATCGAGCGAGCCCGACGCGAGCAACTGGCGGCAGGCGCGCCGTTGCACCTTTCCGCTCGTGGTCTTCGGTACGCTGGCGCGGCGCACTACTACGACCTCCACTGCGGGCAACTCGTGCTCGCGCTGCAGCTCGGCGGCGACGGTGGCGGCCAGGGACTCGGGTGAGGTCCGATGGCGCGGTTCGACCTCGACCACGACCACCACGTGACCTTCACCCTCTCGCCCAGCTTCGAAGGCCGCGCTCGCTCCCTTTCGCAGGTCCGGGGCGACGCATT
>JAICQQ010000449.1 GCA_025937785.1 Polyangiaceae bacterium | reverse complement strand
GTCCAGCTGCTGTCTAACCATGCTGGCCTACCCATGGAACACACTTCGACCGCCATGGACTGCTCTTTCCTCGACTTCTCGGGCACGGGCACGCACACGTTCACGTTCACGGGCCGGACCAATTCAGGGACAGGCTCTAGTGTCGATGCGGGGTTGGCGGCGCGCGGCGCTGGCCGGGATCGCCGGCGACCGGTCTCAGATCGAAACGGGTGGCGACGAACTTGCCGTGCACCAACTCCCCGTCGACGACGGCTTCGCGTTCCAGCGTGCACATGCCCTCGGGGCCATGAGCGTCGTGGTGCTTCGGTAGGTTGCCTTCGGCCAGGTAGTAATGGTCGTCGATTCGTACCGCCCACAGGCAAGCGCGCACCCCCGGCATCTTGAAGATGCACATGGCACAGCCCACCGGTACCGTGCGCCCGCTGATGCGCGTTCCGGGTTCGGAACGGCAGGCTAGGGTGAGTACCAGCACGGCCAACGCCATTGCCACTCGCAGAATCATCGAAGCATCCTCTAGCTGGTTCGCCAAGAGCTCGCAATCGACGCCCGCGTAGCTTGGGGGCGCAGCTGACAGAACGTGCAGGCCTACGCAATTATTGCGCATTTTGCCGCGCGCTCGCTGTGAAGCAGGGCTCCCCAGCGGCCACGCCGCGTGCTTTACTTCGGGCCCACGGATGACGGTGAACGACGTAGCTAGCGGGGGCCTGCCACGAGCAGCTCGTGGTGGTTCTGGCGTCGGCGCACCCGGCGCGCAGGGCGTAACGGCGACCGCGCGCCTGTCGCTGAGGAACGCCTGGGCCTGGCTCGTGCGCACCTACGCGACCGTCGATCCGCGCTCGCTCGGGGTGTGTCGGATACTCCTGGGTTCGTTGGTTTTCGTGGACGTGGCGCGTCGTTACCAGGACCTCGACGCGTATTACACGAACCTGGGCTGGCTGACGAATCACTTCTCGCTGTACAAGCCCATGAGCTCGCACGTTTTCTCGCTCTACCACGCGTTCAGCACGCCCGCCGAGGTCCGTGTGCTGTTCTTCGTGCATTGCGCGATCAACGTGCTGTTCCTGATCGGTTATCGGACGCGTCTGATGCAGCTTTTGGTGTGGGTGCTGCTCAGTAGCCTGAACAGCCGCAACATCATCATCGAAAACGGCGGCTTCGTGATGCTGACCTTGCTGGTCATGTGGAGTTGGTTCTTGCCGCTGGGACAGCGATTCAGCGTCGACGCTTGGCTCCGATCGTGGCGCATGCGTCGCGAGACGACGCTCGACGATTTGAACGACCGCTCGCGTCCGCGCCCCGCCGTTTCACCCGTGGTGTCGCTGGCCGTCACCGCGATTATCCTGCAATGGACGATCAACTACCTGTTGAACGTCATTCACAAAGACGGTCCCACCTGGCGCGACGGGTCCGCGATCTACTACTTCGTCCAGCAATCGCGGCTGTTGCACGCGCCGGGCGTCTGGCTCCGCGATCACACGCCGTACTTCGTCCTCAGCGCGTTGACGCACGCGACGCTGCTGTTCGAAGCTGCGATCGCGTTCCTGTGGGTTTCCCCGGTGTTCCCCAAGGCAGCTCGGATGCTGGCTTGGGTGCTCGGCGTCAGCCTGCATCTCGGTATCTTCGCCTACGCGACGCTGGGACCTTTCGTGTGGATCATGATGATCCCGTACGCGATGTTCATCCCCCGAGAAGTTTGGGATTGGCTATCGGCTCGCGTGCGGCGTGGACGGCGCCGGCTCGTGCTGTTCCTCGACGCCGAGAGTCCGCTAGCAGTGAGTATCGGTCGCGTGGTGAAGCGTCTCGACGGGCTCGAGCTGATTCGCTTCGCTCCGGCGGCGAGCGCGAAGACGGCTCGGCGGCTGACCGTGGCGGTCGAACCCGCCGCTGGTGAGGGCCCGCGAGCAGTGTCTGACCGAAGGGCGGTCGAGCTGTTGCTGAGCGCGCTACCCTGGCCGCGCTGGTGTTCGCGGTTCGTGCTCGCCATAGGCGGCGGCTCGGTGCTGCATGCGTGCCTGCGTCGTCTGCTGAGCGGGCGTGCCTCGTGGGCGCGACGCCTGGGCCTGGATCTACCGAGCCTCGCGGAGCAGCCCGAGCCCAGCCGTGGCGTGCTCGCGTTCCGCCGCTGGGGGCGCGCGGCTGGTAGCGTCGCGCTCGTGTTTCTGCTCGCCGTGTGCACCAGCCAGGTACTGCTCGAGAATCGCGCCATCCCCGGCTCGATGAAGCCGACGAGTCGGCCCGAGTGGGTGACGGCGATGGTGGTGTACGGGCGCATGTTCCAGGGCTGGTCGATGTTCGCGCCCGATCCACCGCGCGAGGATGGCTGGGTGGTGGTCGACGGTCGCACCGCGAATGGACGCAAGCTCGACCCCCTGACGGGTGACGCGCCCAACTTCTCGATGGACTTGCGCTACGGACCGGATTTCACCGCTCAATGGGAAGCCTTCAACATGCGCATCCACGAGAAACGCTTCGCGGTGTACTACCCAGGTTTCCAGGACTACCTGAAGAATCACCATCTGCTCACCGGTAAGCCCGCCGACGCCCTGGTAGCGTTCGACGTGTGGTACGTGGGGCGCTACATCAACCCGCCCGGCCAAGGCTTCAGCAAGCCGTTTTTTCGCAAACTGACGAGCTTCGGCGCGGTCAAGGACAGCGGCGTGCCAGTCTCGGAGCGTGCCAAGGGGGGCAATGCCTCGCCGCCCCGCTCTTCGACCCGCCCCACGGGTGGCCTGCCCGCCGTGCCGCGCTTGCGACCAACGGGCGAAGGCCAAGCGCGGTCCGGCGACCGGCGAGCGCCCAGCTCGCGCCCGACCGCTCCCGTCGCCTCGGCGCGTTGACGCCCGCCTTGCCAAACCCGGGCGCATCACGAACTTCGCGTTCTTGGGCGCGTCACAAGCGACGCCCTTCCTGTGAAATGAAAGGAGTTCACCCCGAATAAAAGTTGAGCAAAACGGGTAGCGAAGCTCCCTGCGTAATGCCGCGAGGTGTTCAGCAGAAGCGGAGCCAGGATGCCCTAGGCCGCAAGCCTAGCGCTGCGAAGCTGCGGGCCGTAGCGAGCAGCAAGCCTAGAATCTGCTGAGCCAAGTCACGGTCGTGGCGAGCGACCTTGCGTGCGAGACCATGAACCAGCTGCACCATTTCGACCAGGGAATCGAGGATCTTCATACGTGACTCCTTCTGCAATCGCTTCGACTGCGAGGGCGTCCCTCCTCCGCACGGAGCGCCTGTCCAGAGTGAAGCCGGCGCGTAGCGCCGGGC
>JAICQQ010000265.1 GCA_025937785.1 Polyangiaceae bacterium | reverse complement strand
GTTTTTTCGCATCGCCGCCGGCGGCTGCTTCACCCCGGTGCGTTATCGTTATTTCGCGCCCGTCGCTCAGGTTGTAGTGGCCGCGGCCCCCCGCGGTGCCGCGCGACTCCGGGAACAATCGCGAGCGTAGGGGATCGACTCTGACCTCCACGTCGCCGTTGTGCTCTTGCAGTTCGAGAAACATGGAGGCATTCCCGAAGGGAACCGCTCCGGAGCCGTAGCGGAGGACTCCCTGGTACGTATCGGTCATGCCAACGCGGATCGGTGCATCAACCACTAAATTGCCGAGCTCGGTGTAGATGTGGACGGTGCCGAAAGCTTCCAAGCCCTCAAGTCCCTCCGGATCGACATCGATGCTGAGGATGCCGTCTTCGTCGATCTCACCACGGGGCTCGGCGATCGACAGGTGTGGGCCCATCAGCTCGACGCGGTAGGCGAGGGGAGCGTCCGACTGATTATGGAGCGTGAGCACGAGTTTGCTGTCATCCTCGGTGAGCTGCACGCTGGTGGGGTTCACCGTCACGGTGCCGGCCTTCTCGGTGACCGGAGCCGGGTCGCGGTCTTCGCTGCCCGCCTCGATGCAACGCCCGCGCTCCGAGCACGCCCGGTCACCTTCGCAATCGGCGTCGCTTTCGCAAACGCTGATGCATTCGCCGAGGTCGCAGAATTCGCCTTGGCCGCAGTCGGCGCTAATGACGCAGTAGTGCCCACCCGAAGTGCTCGGCTGCTCGCTGTTGTCGGAGTCGCCAGGGGTGGCACCCGCGGCGCCGCTCGGGCCTTCGCCACCCGCGCCACCGGTTGCAGCAGAGTCGTCGGGCGTGGAGTCGAACAAGTCGCCAGGGTCTGTGCTCGGTGTTCTCAGGCCCGAAGAATCGCGATCGCCCTGACAGCCCAGCTGGCTCACCAGAGCGACCAGGGCGACCGGGCACAACGCCAAAAGTGTGTTTCGATGAAGCATGGTTCGTGTTCTCCGTTTTGGATGCGCCCAGCAGGTCACAAGGTTGTCCAGTCGACTTGGGCGTGCTTGCCGTCGGCAGCCTGCGCCCCAGCCACTGCGGAGCCGCCACGCCCTGGCTGCCCCAGGTTGAAAGTGCAGTCGTTCAGGACGGGGTCGTCGCCCACGACGACGATGCCGATGGAAGGGCCACCGGCGCCGGCGCCGCCATGGCCGCCGGGACTGCCATCTCCGCCGCGGCCGCCGTCTTGTCCCTGGTTCGTGCTGGACTGATTGCCTCCAGCGGTAGAGCCATCGCCACCGGTGCCGGGTTCGCCGCCCTTCTGACCGAGACTGCCTTTGCCGCCTCGTCCGCCATCGCCCCCGTTGCCGGTGATGATGGTCGACCAATTCACCTCGACTTGACTGTTGATGACGACCAGGCCGATGGATCCACCACCAGCGCCACCAGCGGTTCCGGGGAACCCAGCGCAGCCTCCGTAGCCACCCTGACCGCCTCCACCCCCGCGGCTGAAGTCGCCCTCGCAGAATCCCTGGTTCGTGAACGGCATGATGCTGTTACCTCCCGAGCCGCCTCGACCGGGCAGGCCTCGTTGACCGGGATCACCATTCGTGCCGGCGTTCGTGGCTTGGTAGACACCTTCGGGGATGCTCCCGAATCCCGAGACACTGGTCACACCGTCTTTGGCTGCTGCGCCGTTCCTTCCATCGTGGGAGGACGTCTCGGGCGAACCGGGTTGTCCCGTCTCTCCGTCGACGGTATCGCCGCACGAAGCTTCAGAGAGCCAGGCATTGGCGCCATCGCCGCCGCGACCGCCGCGGTTCTGATAGACGCCGTAAGGATCGACGCATTCCAGAGTGAACCCGGCACCGCCGTACGCTGCTTCTTGGCACGCCGAAGCGAGGGTGTAGCGTGTTTGACACCTCGCCAGCTGAGCCTCGTCGCCGTCGGCACCCGCGCGAGCTTGAGACACCTCGTGCACCTCACCATCGCTGCCCTGCTTGCCCGGGGCACCCGCCTGCGCCCTGAGCTCGACACGGGAAAAGTGCACGCTGTTCGAATTGACGACGCGGGCTGCTTGAGAACTTTCGCTCGCTGTTTCGCTGGGCGGAGCACGCAGCGCCAGGCGATCTACCACCAGAGCGTTCGCGACTCCGATGATGCTCAAGGGCACGCCGTCGTCTGGCTCGATGCTGGCGCGGTCGGTGATGCGACGCCAGCCGTTTTCGCAGTCGTAGCCGCCGTAGAGGCCAACGGCGTACTCGATCACCACATTCTCGACGTAGGTGCCGTTACAGATATAGACGTCCTTGCCCTCTCCGCTCGCGAGCTCGATGGCGTGCTGCAGGGTTTGAACGGGTTCGTCCATAGTCCCGGCGGCTTCATCGGAGCCCTGGTTGGCAACGAACACCGCGTGGCTCGCGTCCCCGTCGATACCGTCGCAGTTGGTGTCCGAGAAGTCCCCGTCGGGCTCGTCCTCGGTGGGAACGCATTCGGGCTCGAGGTCTTCCAGAGCTCCGGCGCCGGCGGCCCCCGCGGCTCCGGCAGCTCCGGCAGCTCCGGCGGCGCCAGCGTTGCTTAAAGCGTCGTCGCTGTGAGCTTCGGTGCCACCGGAGCCGCCCGCGTTGTGGGTCTCGGGTGGGGGAGCGAATTCGGCGCCCGCAACACCTGCAGCGCCAAGATTCTCCGGATCCTGCTGTTTGGATTTTTGACCGTCGCCGCTACAGGCTGCGAAGAGCCCGAGGGCGCTTAGGCCTAGGCCTAGGCTTCCCAAACCGATCGTACGTACAAAACGCTTCACGTTCGCCTCCACAGTGCGTGCCGGTGAAAACAGCGCTTGTCGCTCGCCGACCTCAGCGGTCGGCTGCGAACCAAGCTTCAACTTTGGGTGACACGATGGATCTCGTCGGGGCGTCTGGAGTCGTTGCGTAGAAAAGTTGTCTCCGCGCTCTTTTCTTCCACGGCCCGATGCGTCACCGGGTCGCCACTAGTCGGACGTGGGCGTCTTCCGAAAGATAACTTTTTCGCGCAACGGATCCAGAGCCCCTGCCGAGAACCCCCATGTGGAACAACGAGCAGGCATAATCCGACTGGTAAGCTGGCTGGTGTTCGCGGCGCTGATGGCGGCGTCGCTTGTGGCAAGAGCAAGCGGTGTCGACCCGACCAAGCTGAGCCTGCCGAGTGGGCCCGCCTCCATCGAGGGGCTGGGTCGCAACTTCGAGCCGTCGCTGTCGACGGGAACTGCTTCATACGGCATCGAGATCGCCGTACCGCCGGCAGCGGGGGGATTTTCGCCCAAGTTGAGCTTGGACTACGACTCGGGCGGCGGCGTCTCGGAGCTCGGTATGGGCTGGCGCATCGGCGGACTGCCGACGATTCGGCGGCGGGTGCACGATGGGCTGCCTCGCTTCGATGACAGCGATGCCTTTGAGCTTTCCGGAGTCGGTCTGCCTTCGGATCTGCTGGAGATTGAGTCCGGACTCTATCGGCCAGAGCTCGAGTCGGGGGCGTTTCTGCGAGTCGTGCGGAGCGACGCCGGCGATGAGTGGGAGGCGCGGGTCAAATCCGGGGTGGTGTTTCGCTTCGGGGGCTCGGGATATACCGAGCACGAAGCGGACCAGGTCGCTACCTATCTGCTCCGCGAGCAGCTGGACTTGCATGGCCATCGCATCGCGTACGAGTGGGATACAAGCGAAGGGCATGCGCTGCTCGAGCGCGTGGTGTGGAATGATTTTGGCGATGAGGTGCGGCAGGAGCTGGTGTTGAGCTACGAGTCGCGGCCGGATGTGCATGAATTGTTTTCGGCGGGCATTCGGCAGGTGCTGTCGAAGCGCCTCGCGACGGTCGAGGTGCTGCTGGGCGGGGAGCTGGTCCGTCGTTATTCGCTCAAGTACGGCGAGACGCCGCATTCGCGGCTCGAGAGCGTGACTCTGGTGGGCACCGATGGTGAGACGGCGCTACCCACATTGTCGTTCGAGTACACGGAGCCGAGCTTCGCGAGCGACGACCAGGTCATCGTCATGGAGTCACCCCCGGGACGCTCGCCCGCGGATGGCGACACGACGCTGGCCGATCTCAACGGTGACAGCCTTCCGGACTTGCTCGTGGCTGAGGCTGGCAGCTACCAGAGTTACGTGAACCAAGATGGCGCAGCGTGGAGTGCGCCCAGGGGCTGGACGGCCAGCGCTACGCCAAGCGTTTCGCTCTCGAGCGAGGGCGCGCAGCTGGCGGACGTGGACGGCGATGGTGCTATCGACTTGCTGGTCAAGAGCGCCGATGAGTTTCGTTACTTCCCGGGCCTCGGTGCTACGGAGTTCGCGGCATCGCGCGACATCCGCCGCACACCCAACTTCAGTTTCGAAGATCCCGACGTGCGGCTGGCGGACTTCGATGGGGACCGCCGGGTGGATGTGGCGCTCACGACCGAGGCGGGGCTCAGCATCTCGTACAACTTGGGGGGACAAGACTGGGAAGACCCTGTCGACGTCGGGGTCATCGATGCGCGGCAGCCGCTGCGCTTCTCCGATGACCACGTGTCTCTGTGCGACATGAACGGCGATCGTGTGCAGGACTTTTGCTACCTCCTGAGTGAGTCGCTGACCTACTGGCTCGGTCGAGGTCGCGGGCTGTTCGAGCCTGCCCGCCAGGCAGAAGGAGTGCCGGAGTTCGAGGACACCGATTCGTATCGACTGATCGACTTGAACGGCGATGGCTGGATCGATTTGGTGCGCGTGGGCGTGGGCCGCGTTTTCTATGCGCTCGCCGTGGGCACGGGGAACTTCGGCGAGGTCCGGACGCTCGAGGACACGCCGCCTGGGGGTCCCGAAGTGCACGTCGAGTTCGCGGACATGAACGGCTCCGGCACCACCGACATCGTGTGGATCGATGTTACCGGTAGCGAGGAAGAAGCCTGGCGCTACCTCGAGCTGTTTCCCGAGGGGCGTGGTGGTCTGCTGTCACGCATCGACAACGGGCTCGGCAAGGTCACCAGCATTGAGTACACCTCGGCGGCCAAGCTGGCGGCCGTAGCGCGGGACAGTGGGCACGACTGGTCCACGCGGCTCAACGTGGCGACGGCAGTGGTGAGCCGCGTGACGCTGGACAGCTCGCTCGGCGATCCGCCGCTCGTGACGGAGTACTCGTATCGAGACGGCACGTGGGATCCGAAGGAACGGACCTTTGCAGGATTTGCGAGCGGCACGCAAGTGGAGCTGGGCGACGACACCACGCCGACGCTGGTGACCGAGAGCGAGTTCCACTTGGGGCTCGAGTACCGGCCTCTCAGGGGAGCAGTGCTCGAAAGCGAGCAGCGCGATGAGAGCGGCGAGGTGTTCGTGCGGACCACGAACGGCTACGAAAAGGTGGAGCTCGAAGAGTCGACCGACGACCGGCGGGTGCTGTACGCTTACAAGGCAAGCGAGCGGGTCGAGCACATCGAGCTGGGGGACGAGGCCGCGGCTCGCACGACGCTCACGGAGTGGCAGCAGGATGCCTGGGGAAACGTGGTCGAGGAGTGGCGCTGGGGTGAAGTCGAGGGGGATGACGAGTTGGTGGGCGATGACGAGGCCATCACCCGGACCACGTACGCCATCAACGAGCGGGATTGGCTGGTCGGTTTCGTGGCGACGCGGGAGCTGCTCAACGCCAAGGGGGAGCGCGTCGCGCTCGAGCGCAACTACTACGACGGCGAGCCCTTCGAGGGGCTACCCGTGGGCGAAGTCGCGCGCGGGGACTTGAGTCGCAGCGAGGCTTGGGTGGGGCCGGGGGAGGGGGACTTCGAGCTCTCGATGTCGACCCGCTACAATCAGGAGGGTCAGCCTGTGGAGACGCGGGACGCTCGGGGCGGTGGGCGCTTTTACAAATGGGACACCGAGGACCACACGACGCTGCTCAGTGAGAGTGTCAAGCTGGAGAGCAAGTTCGATCTCACTGAAGAAGTGGTGACCGATCGCCGTTTCGGCAATCTCCTCAGCGCGAAGGAGTACAACGGAGAAGTCACTCGATTCGAGTACGATGCGCTCGGGCGCTTGACCGCGATCTTCAAGCCCGGCGACCAGGAGGGGAAGCCGACGGTGAGCTACGAGTACCGGCATGGCAATCCGCTATCCCGCGTAGTCACCAAGGCTCGATTCGGCAGCGGCACGAACGACTTCGAGGAAACCCAAGTATTGACCGATGGGCTCGGGCGTAAGCGCGGGGCTCTGACGCGCGCGGATGAAGAGCGCTGGGTACTCGCGGGGGTCGAGCTCTTCGACAAGCGTGGTGAGGCCTGGCGCGCGCTGCGGCCCAGGTTCGTCGAGTCAGAGAACATCGAAGAACCTCCGGTCCTCGAGGACCACCTGGGCCTCACGACCTTTCGCGATGCCTTAGGCCGGGAGCGGCGCACGCTGACCGAGCTCGGGCGCGAGACTCGGATCGATTACGAGCCCCTGCTGAAGAAGATGCGCGACCCGGGCCAGACCGACGATAGCTCCGACTTCGAGCAGACGCCTACGATCGAAGAGCAGGATGGGCTCGGACGGCTGGTGCGGGCGACGAAGTTTCTGGATGGCGAAGCCATAGCCGCCGTCTTCTCTTACGACTCGGTCGGGAACCTCGTGTCGAAGACCGATCCGGAGGGGAACACGTCGCGCTACGAATACGACGGTCGAGGTCGGCGGATCGTGATCGACGATCCGGACGTGGGCCGACACGAGCATGTGTTCGATCCGACAGGCAATTTGATCGAGCGGCATCGGCCGGATGGCAGCGTGCTTCGTTACACCTTCGATCTGGCGGGTAGGTCGCTCACCGAGGACTGGAACGACGACGGCAAGCCCGAGGTGATGAAGACCTGGGACGTGCGATCGAGCGAACCGGACAATCGCTCCTACCGAGGCAAGTTGGCTCGCATCGAGCACCCGGCTGGGGTGACCGAGCATGAGTATGACCGCCGGGGGCGGGTAACGTGGACGCATCTGACGCTCGAGGGCGAGCGCTACTCGAGCGGCAGCTTGTTCGATCAACAGGACCGGGAGGTGCGGCATTATTACCCGGACGGGTCGTCGATTGCGATCGGGCGCAACCTGCGAGGGCAGCTTTCGGACTACGCAGAGGGCACCGTGCGCATCGACTACCGCGAAGATGGCTTGGAGGAGCGGCGCACCTTCGCCACCGGCGTACTTCAAACGACGAAATACGACGAGGACCAGCGGCAGACGGAGCTCCGGATCGTGGCGGCGGATGGGGCGGACGTCGAGCGGCTCAGCTGGAGCTACGATGCGGCGAACAACCTGACGTCGCTCGACGACTTGCGTCAGGGCGTGAGCCCGGAGCTCGACCGCTCCGAGAGCTACCACTACGACAATCTGTATCGATTGACGGGAGCGCGCGGCTCCTGGGGACAAACGCGCTGGAAGTACTCGCCCAGCGGCAACTTGCTCGAGCGCCAGAGCGATGTTGCCGGGCAGGCTGTCGACCATATCGGCTACGGCGGCGACGCTGGTCCCCACGCCGTCACGTCGATGGGCGATCGCAGGCTCTCCTACGACCCGCTAGGAAGGCTCAGGGACGATGGCGAGCGACAGCTGACGTACAACGAGGCCGATCAGTTGGTGCAGGTAGAGGCAAACGCTGGTGCTACGGTCGAGAGCGTGTTCGACGGTGACGGCCAGCGCCGGATCCGTCGCAGCGTTCCGGCGGACGGTACGGAGGACACGTTGCTCTCGATCAGTCCCTGGAGCGAGGTGCGGAACGGCAAGCTCGTGCGCTACATCGTGCACGCCGATCGGCGCATAGTGAAGCTGGCGGACCGAGACACGGGAGCGGCGCCGGAGGAGGATCCGTCGCTCGTGCCGCCGACCACCCATCGCTCTCCTGGTCCATGGCTGCTCAGATTGCCGCAAATGGTGTTTGGCGTGTGTGCCCTGCTGATGCTCGCGCTGTGCAGCGCACTGCGCTGTCGCTGGCGCTGGCTCGCGCCTCTGGTGGCTGGGCTCGTCGTGGCGGGCTGTCATGGTGGTGGCCGGGGTGGCAGCGGTCGGGCAGACCAGTATTCTGGCCCTCCTGCGGGGGAGGATGTCGCTGCGGTCACGGCTCTCATCGAAGAGGACAGGCTGCTCTTCACCGACCTGCTCGGCTCGACCTTGGTCGAGACCAATGCCGCCGGTGAAGTGCAGGCCCGTTTCGCGAGCTACCCATTTGGGGCGCCGCGCTACGATTCTTCGGAAGAAACCCGAGCCTACGCAAACGCACCGAGGGACAGGAGCGTGGGGCTCGACTTGATGGGGGCGCGTTTCTACGCGCCGGACCTCGGGTTCTGGACGCAAGGCGACCCGCTAGCGATCGACTCGCCGGAACAAACGGTCGGCGCCGAGTTTGCGACGGCGAACCCCTACGCCTACGCGAACCTGACGCCGCTGGTGGCCAACGACCCGAACGGTGAGTCTTGGGCCATCGTCGCCGGTGCCATTGGAGGCGCCATCATTGGAGGCGGGATCGAGGCGGCGCGGCAGTACTTCACGACCGGCAAGGTCGAGGATTTGGGCAGGGTCGGTGCGGCGGCTGCAGGTGGCGCTGTGTCGGGCATTGTGCAGGCTGCGCTCCCCGGCGTTGGGACGGCCGCCATGCTGGCCGTCGGAGCGGCGTCAGGGGCTGCCGGTGGAACGACTGAACGGTTGGTGGAGAGCGGTGGTAGGAGTGCGGGGTCGCTGACCGACGTCGTGATCGATGCAGCAGTGGGGGCAGCGACGGCTGGGGTGGTGCGAGGAGCGAGCAAAGTGCTGCGGGCGGCGCAAGTGGCGAAGCCAGTGGGAAGTGCGCCTGCGGTGGCCAGTGCAAAGCCACCGCCAGTACTGTCCGTTTCAAATGATGGGATTGCCACGTGGGTGAAGGTAAGTGGGGATCCGAAGGCATTCGGGCGCTTTGAACGATTCGGTGGTGTTGTGAATGTGACCGATGTTTTTCGCGGTTCCCAGCCGACCGGAACTGGCTCGGAGATTCTCGTGGCAGGTCTTAGAGCTGAAGGGTTCAGACAAGGCGAAAAGCTTGTGTTCAAAGGGATTATTAACGAGGAAACTCTTGCCGCCTACAAAGCTGGTGGCACGGCAGCAGAGTCCTTGTTGGGGCGGCTTGGCAGCAAGTCCCTCAAAAAAATGGGTATTGAAGCCTCCAGTCATGAATTTCAGATGGCCGGTGACAAACTCAACATGAAGATCGGAGTGAAATAAGTGCGATTCAGTGAAGCCGACCGCGTTAAGCTTTTGTCTCTGAGATTCGATCCGGATGCCGAGCCTTCCTACGAACTTCTGAAGTCATGCCTCGTCTGGCCAGACGAGTGCCCGGAGGGCATCAGTCGTGAAGGCTATGAGCTCCTCCAAGACCTATGGATCGTGCGCGGCTTCCTTCACAAACAAGTGCCGCGTGAGAATTGGGGATTCCGGACCACTCGGTTTGAGGACGTGTGGGCACAGGCGCTACAAGACATCGCCGAATGGCCCGGCTTCAAGCGCCTTCAGCTTTCGAAGGCTGATGCCGAGTATTTACAGCGTAGCATGCGGGAGCTGACTGAAGACGACTTCTAGGTGGATGTCGCGGAGTGCATGCATACTCCTGCCACGCTAACATGACCAACATCGTTCCCATCCCGCTTGCGAATTACCGGCAGATCGTCGTGCTGACTGGCGCTGGTATCTCCGTGGCCTCCGGGCTGCCCACCTATCGGGGTGCGGGAGGGATTTGGAACCACGTGAGCGTCGACAGCCACGCGACCGCCGCGGCCGTGCAGAGCGACCCGGAGCGAGTGTGGAGGTTTTTCGCTGAGCTGCGTCAGCAGGTGGCCCAGGCAGAGCCCAATGCTGCTCACGTTGCGATCGCGCAGGCGGAGCAACAGCTTCGGGCGGACCAGCATTTGACGGTGCTGACCCAGAACGTCGACGGACTCCACGCGCGCGCGGGCTCGAAGCGTGTCGTCGAACTGCATGGATCGCTGAATCAAGCGTGTTGCACACGCTGCGACTTTTCGAGCCGACAAGGCTTCAGCGCATTTTCGGAGAGCTGTCCCCGGTGCCCGAAGTGCAAAGCGTTCCAGCGCCCGGCGGTGGTTCTGTTTGACGAGCCGCTGCCGGTGGACGCCGAATGGGCGGCGAAGAAGGTGCTGCGCGACTGCGATCTGTTCCTTGCCGTTGGCACTTCCGGCACCGTCTCTCCCGCGTCGAACCTCGTGCGAGCGGCGCAATATGCTGGTGCCCGTACCGTCTACGTGAACCTTGAACCGATGAAGCCCCACAACCCTGCCTTTGGAGAGGTCGTGCTGGGGCGTGCCGAGGAACTGCTGCCACTCTTGTTCGGCGTCGGATAGGAGGAAGTCTTCGAGTAGATGCTCAAGTGCGGAGCCGAGAAACTCGGTGAGGCTCGTGTATGGAGCCATCCGGGCATCCCTCGGGCGGGATCCGGAGCGCGTCAGGGGGTGGGGGTCCGGCACAGGTTATCGTTGTCGCATATCCAGTAGAGCGAGCCGTTCACAGCTATGGGGCCGCTCTGAGCGCCGCCCCAGTTGTCGGCGACCAACTGAACTTCCGCGTCCGGCCCGAATGGCACGGTTCGGTAGAGGTCCCCGTCTGTAGTTGAGCGTGCGCACGAAGTTCGAGGGAGTCGTGCGCACGTTTTGTGAGGGACGGTGGACGGCAGTTCAGAAGGAGGCGTCATCGTCGTCGTCGACCGGGAGTGGTCCGATGGCCCGCTGGACGGCGGCGCTGTAGAGGCGG
>JAICQQ010000219.1 GCA_025937785.1 Polyangiaceae bacterium | reverse complement strand
GCCTTGCGCGCCGAGACCGTGGAGCCGCTGCTCGCGCTCACGAGTGAGCTCGCACCCGACGCCGTGGTAGTGACCGGCGACCTGACCCAGCGCGCGACGCCGAGGCAGTTCGAAGCGGCTCGCAGCTTCTTGGAGCGTCTAACTTGCCGCCGACAGCTGGTGGTGCCGGGTAACCATGACGTGCCGCTATGGAACGTAGTGCTCCGGATCTTCTCACCGCGTGCCCGCTTCGATCGCTATGTGACGCGCGACCTCTTTCCCACGCTCATTGATCGAGAACTGGCGATTGTGGGCCTGGACACGACGCGCGTGCTGACCTCGAACGGGCGCGTGAGCATGCGTCAGATCGAGGTCATCCTGGGACGTTTTCGGGAGGCGCCGGCGCACGCCCTGCGGGTGCTCGCCTGTCACCACCCCTTCGTGGTTCCCGTCGATACGCACGACCGCAAGCGCGCGCGCCGGGCGGACACGGCGCTCGCAGCGCTGGTCCAGTACGAGGTGGACCTGCTCCTGACAGGCCACCGCCATCTGCCGTGGGTGAGCCCGCTCGGAACGGACCTGCTCACCGTCCACGCCGGCACGACGACTTCGAGCCGCACCCGAGGCGTCGAGAATTCGTTCAACGAGATCGTCGTCGACCGCGACAGCGTGGTAATCAGGCGTTTTCTATGGCAGCCCGAGCTCCAACGCTTCGGCGTGCGCGAAGACGCCACGGAGCAGGCCGCCCGCACTGCCGAGGGCCGTGTGCACCGCCGGTTGCGCCATGCCGCGGACGACCGCCACCTGATACCCGGGCTCCCGGAACCAGGCTGACGGCGCACGGCTGGTCGCAAATCGTGTGCCAACGCACAAGCTCGCCCCGTGAAGGGGTGGTGGCACGCCTGGCGCCAGCTGTGCTACAAGCCAGCTCAGCCACCAGGCGCCTCGATGGCGACGTGATGCAAAGCATCGTGTCGTAGGGCGTCCTCGGGCGGCAACTGCGCTCCCGAGCTACCCCTGAGTCGGTTGGAGGCGATCATGACGACATCTCAGCTCCCGGTCCTCGAGTTCATCCTCGCGAATTACAAGAACTTCAACGCCCGCCAAACCCGCGACGCGCTCGTCGCGTACTGGCAACACATTCAGCGAGGCGGGCGCATGTATTGGGCGGTGGCGGGTGCCATGAGCTCGGCGCAGCTGGGGATCACGCTGGCCCCCGCGATTCGCGCGGGCCTGGTCCACGGCATGTCGGTGACGGGTGCGAACATCGAAGAGTCGTTATTTCGCCTGGTGGCCCATCACAGCTACAAGGATTTCCCCGACTACCGCTACCTGACCAAGAAAGAAGACACGCAGATCCTCGAGAATCGCATGCGACGCGTGACCGACACCTCGATCCCAGAAGACGAAGCGTTCCGAGCCGTCGAGAAGATCATCGTTCCGATGTGGAAGGGCGCGAGCGAGCGTGGCGAGCGCCGATTTTGGCACGAGTACTTCTACGAAGTGATCCAGGCGGTGCCGGCGCAGGCCTACGAAGGCAACCCCGAACACTCGTGGCTGCTGGCGGCAGCGCGCGCAAAGTTGCCGATAGTCGTGCCCGGGCACGAGGATTCGACGTTCGGCAACATCTTCGCCAGCTACGTCCGCACCGGCGAATGCAGCCCCTCGATCGTGAAATCGGGCATCGAATACATGGCGGACTTTTACGATCGCTACCAAGAGCTGTCGTCCGGGGCGGGGATCGGTTTCTTTCAGATCGGTGGCGGCATCGCCGGTGACTTCCCGATCTGCGTGGTGCCTTCGATCAAGTACGATCTGCAGCAGCCGGCGAAGCCGTGGGCGTACTTCTGTCAGATCAGCGACTCGACCACGTCCTATGGCAGCTACTCGGGCGCTACACCGAACGAGAAGATCACCTGGGACAAGCTCACCGAAGACACGCCCATGTTCGTGATCGAGTCGGACGCGACCATCGTCGCTCCGCTCGTGCTGAGCGCGCTGCTCGAATGTCAGCGGGCGCCCGCGGCTGCCAACGCGCTCATCGCGCAAGTGGTCGGGTAGCGGCGACGGGCGCGGTCAACGCTCCCAGAGAGTTCAACGTCGCGGGAAGGCCGGACACGCGATGCGAAGCTGCTTCGCGAAGCTTTGCAGGATGGGTAGCTCACGCTGGGTCACGAAAGACACCGACGTGCCGTTGCGTCCGGCTCGCCCCGTGCGACCCGCTCGGTGCACATAGGCGGGTGCGGAGCTCGGCAGCCCGTAGTGCAGCACCCAATCGATGGCCGGCACGTCGATGCCGCGCGCGGCAGCATCGGTGGTGACGAGCACACGGGCTTTGCCAGCGCTGAATGCATCCAGCGCCGCGCGTCGTTGCTGTTTGGTGCGCTCGTCGCTCAGCGTGACGGGTCGAACTGCGCGCTCGGTCAGGTAGCGAAAGAGGTGCCCGATGTGCCGCGGCTCGCTCACGAACACGATCGCTTGCTGGCACGCTTGCTGTTCGATGAACCTGAGTAGATCGACCTCACGCCGGTCGCCGCCCACGGGCACGAAGTAGTGGAGGATCTGCTGCTGCAGCGGAGCGTCCGCCTCGATGCTGAGGCGCACGGCGCTTTCCCCGGTGACTTCGGCGAGCAGGCTCTTGGTCTTTGGTCCCAACGTCGCACCCACGACCACGAGCTGCACCTTCGGTTCTGGCCGAGACAAGATTTCGCTGAGCGCGCGCGGCGTCTCACCGACGAGGATCGGGTCGGGCTCATCGAGCACCAGCGTCGTGACGTTCTTCAACTTACGCTGGCTGTACAGCTCCAGGATGCGTCCGGGGCTGCCCACGACGAGCTGCGTGCTCTTTTGCAGCCGTTCCCTGGTCTTCTTGTGGCTTGCGCCAGCGACCACCGCGGCCACGCTCACGGCTTCCGGTTTGTAGCGTCGCGCCACGTTCGAGATCTGGATAGCGAGCTCCGAAGAGGGGGCCACGATCACGGCGCGACTCGCGGCGTCATTCGCGAGCCTTTGCAGCACCGGCAACAGGTAGGCGAGCGTCTTCCCGGTCCCGGTCCCAGACTGCAGCACACAATGCTGCCCTGCGAGAATCACGCTCATGGCGGCGCGCTGGCACGGTGTCGGATCGACGATGTCGGCTTCACGCAGCGCCGCTGCTTGCGTTTCGGTGAGCGGTACGCCCGCAAAGTCTGACACCGCCCGTAACTAGCACCGTTTTGGTGTCCCACCTACTCTGCGGGCCAGCGCCCTACAGTTCATCAGATCTCTGGGCTGCGAGCACCCTTTTCGCTTCTCTGTGAGCTGATTGGTCCCGCGCGAGACCCGAGTAGTGCGACTGCCTCGATGGCCCAACCGCGCGCGTAAACTTTCGTCCTTCAGGGACCGTTCATCGAGTGCATCCACCGAGACTTGGACGATATCCCATGCTGAGACGAGTTTTGTGTCCCACGTTGCCGTTGCTGATCTTCTCGGCGGCGAGCTGTAGCTCCGGTGCCGACGACGCGGACGCGACGCTGAACCCGTCCGGCGGAGCCGCGGATGGCGGCCAAGGAACCGACGGAAATGCCACGGCGAGCACGGGCATCGCGCCGGGCGCAGGTTCGACCAGCGCAGGTTTTCCCAGCGTGGGCTCTCCCAGCGCCGGCAGCGTCAATTTGACCAGCAGCGGTACCAGCTCCACCACCGGCGGGGACGGAACGCCAGAGATCTGTGACGGCATCGACAACGACGGGAACGGGATCGCCGATGACGTAGACGCTGGGGGTGACGGTGTTTGCGATTGTCTGAACATCGCGACGCTCGGCCAGATCGGTCCATGGAGCGACGGTGGCAACATCTTCGAGACCTGGCTGAACGCTCGGAGCCCGCTCGGGGCCACGGATCTGGACGACGAGGTCCTCACTCCCGAGTTGCTCGCCCCCTTCAACGTAGTGGTGGTGCTGCACGTCGACACCACCGCCGTCGCAAACGGCGATCGAATGGCTGCAGCGCATCACGTGTTCTCCGACACCGAGGTAGCTGCCTTCGGAGGCTGGGTCCAGAATGGCGGTGGGGTGATGACGACCATCGGCTATACCGGGGATGAGGCGGCGGAGGTCGTCAACGTCAACCGGCTGCTCGCCGCGGTCGGCGTGGGCTACAGCGCGACCAACCTGGACCTGACCGGGCATGTGCAGGACTGGGACGAGCACCCGATCACGCTCGGGGTGACCAACATTTTCACCGACAACGGTGTGGAACCCGCGGGTACGGCAGGCACCACGGTAGCTCGCGGGCAGGCCGATGGGCAGCCGGCGTTGCAGGTCACCGAGGCCGGCTCGGGTCGGGTCGTCGTGTGGGGCGACGAGTGGATCACCTACGATAGTGAATGGGCCGACGTCGAGGAGCAACAGGTCGAACTGTTCTGGCTGAACATCCTCAAATGGTTGAGTCCGCCCATGACGTGCCAGGTTCCCATCCCGCCAGAGATCATCAAGTAGCGGCCCACGGCTGCCGCGCCAACGCCTGCGATCGCGCCGAGGCGTTCAGTGCTGCGAGACGCAATTCAAGCACGGCGGGAGTTGGTCCGACGCGCAGCCGACTTCTTGGCACACCCCCAGGGGCCCGTCCTGGAGCTGACATTGCTCGAACGCGCGAGTACAGCGCTTGGGCGCGCCCGACTTCTGGCCAGGGCACGCCGTCGCGCACACGGCGAGCAGCAGTGCTGCGAGCAGTGACCGCCGCTCGAGAGCTTGCAACCCGAACCAAGAGCGTGACATCCGCCCAAGCCTGGCACGAGCTGCCGAGCAGCGCCGTCTGGACCCTGCAGAAACCCAAATCTGCCCGACACGTGAAACATCGTGGAGCAAAAGCGTGCTCCTGGGCACGGATCCGAAGTAGCCATTCACCAGCGGCTCTAGAGGTAGTGACATCCAAAGGGGGACGGACGAACTAGACTACCCGCATGGAACCTTCCCTCGCTTCGACTTTTCGTTGGCTCCTACTCGTGGCGGGAGGCACCGCTTCCGCGCTCTGGTCCTGCGTCAGCAGCAGCAGCACCGATGGCTGCGACCCGCCGCGGCGGGATTCCACCGAACGCACAGTGGCCGCTGCGACGTTGGCGGCGGTGTTGGAGGACCTCGAGATCACCCAGAGCGAGTGCA
Source organism: Polyangiaceae bacterium (assembly GCA_025937785.1). GTDB lineage: Bacteria > Myxococcota_A > Polyangia > Polyangiales > Polyangiaceae > JAICQQ01. The sequence continues at coordinate 8,319 of JAICQQ010000219.1, read as the reverse complement.
TCTACTCGCTCTGCGACTTCGAAAACTGGGCCAGGGTGGATGCTTGCACGGTCACCTTCCGCAGCGAAAGCCCGAACTCTGGAGATACGGCGAGCGGTTCCGGTGGTAGCGCCGGTGGCGCCGCTGACAGGGAGGTCAGCATCCGCTGCAGCGTCGAGGGCCTGCGCTATTACTGCGAGGGGCGACGCCATGTTTCCTGGGCACGGCGCGAAGCAGTCGCCGGCACCAACCTCGTGGGGCGCTGGTTTGCCGACGCCGCCGCCAACGAGGCGGCCAGCGTGCAGAGCTTCCGCGCCTTGGACCGCGAACTGCGGCGCTGCGGCGTTCGGTCGAGCGGAGTGCTGAGGCGCGCCGCGCGGCAGGAGATCGGTCATGCGCGCCTGCTCGATCGGCTGGCCAGGGCGCGCGGCAGCGAGCGGCCCAAGCAAGCCTACGTCCCCGGCAACGCGCGCTCGCTCGTCGAGATCGTGCTCGAGAATGCGCGCGAAGGCTGCGTCGCCGAGACCTACGCCGGCTTGGTCGCGCTGCACCAGGCAGGGGCGGCGCGCGATCCCGAGGTCCGGCGTGTGTTTGCCAGCATCGCCCGTGAGGAAGCCGAGCACGCCGAGCTAGCGTGGGCGCTCCACGCCGAGCTTCGAATGAAGCTCACGCCGGGGGAACAACGCCAGCTCGATCAGGCGCTCGAGTCCGCTCTCGACACGCTCGCTCGCCGTGAGTTCGACTGGACGAGGGGTCTTGCCGCGGACGCCGCTCCCGCGGCGCTTCGCGGCCTCGCCGCGGAGCTGGGCATGCCCTCGCGGGAAACTGAGTCCCGCTTGCGGCAGGGCCTGGCGGGCGCCTTGCGCGAGCGCGCCCAGCGCCTCGTTGCCTGAGCCCGTGGCACCAGATAGAGGGCGTTCGGTCGACTGCCGTTAGGTCGGTGTGCACTCGGAGGCGCCGAGCGTGCAAGCGTCCCAGCCGGTTTCCGACTCGACGTCGAAGCTGCCCTTGCCGGGACAATCGCAGGTCCACTGGCCCGCGTCAGCGCGTCGACAGCTGAGCGTATAGTACTCGGTGATGGTCGCCGGAGTACCGCCGGCCACGGCTGCTTGAGTGCAGGCCAGATTCGCGTAGCAGGATTGCGTCTCGGCGTACTGCGAGGTCGGCGTGCATTCGCGCGGTCCTTCGCGTGTGACGTCGCCCGTACACCAGTCGAGCGCGTCGAGGCACATGTCGGCAGAACCGCTCGAACCGTCCAGTGTCACGCTCACGGAGCCACTCGGGATCGAACAACTACAGACCCAAGCGTCTTCTCGCTGCTCGCAAGACGCGTACAGCGAGTGTGTCTTCGCCATGTCGGCGCCGTCGATAGCGAGCCTGGTCCGGCACTCGGCGCTAGCGCTACAGTACGTGGTGCCCTGGGACAGATACGTCGGCGTGCATTTGGGTGACCCGCGCTCTGCGTCGGCTCCCGCGACGCAACCCGAAGCCACGTAGGCGCAAGCGTTCTGTAGTTCTGCCTCGGTGAGCCGATAAGTGCTCCAAGAGTAGTCTGTGTAACACTCGCAGGTAAGCTCGCCGTTGCCCGCGTTCCAACAGCTGGTTCGGCCGGCTTCGCTCGGGCATTCGAAGCCCAAGCTGCAGTACTGGGTATCATTGGACCAGTAGAGCGGGTCACAGCCGTCGAGGTAGGGGAAGTCTTCGAGATCGGATGGGTCGTTCTGCGTCCCCGTGGTGCTGGTGCTGGTGGTGCTGGTGCTGGTGACGACGGAGATACTGCCGAACGTGGAAACGCTGCTCGTGGTGTCGCCACCGAAACCGCCGCTTCCGATGGTAGTGCGGCCCGTGGTGCTCACGCTCGTGCCGACGCCGGTCGACGTCGCGCTCTGCCCGCCCGCACCGCTGCTCATACCCACGCCGGTCGAAGCGGCGGACGAGCCAGCGGTCGAACCGCCGGTGGTGGTGGTGCCGCTGGCGCTGTTGTTGCGAGAACCGCCACCGCGCGTGGTCGCTGCGCTTCCCGGACCGTCGCCACCGGTCGAGTCGCTGCCGCCCACAGCGCTGGCCGAAGTGCCGCCGGAGCCACCGGAGCCGAAGTCGCCGAAGCCATCGTCGTCCCCGCCGCCGGTGCCGTTCGTGGAGTCGCTCGCATCGGAGTCGCTCGCTTCAGCGTCGCCGTGCGTCACGGTTCCCCCGCAGCTCCACACCGCACCAAGTCCCAACAGCCCTAGCACCCCGATTCGGATCCTCATGACCATGCCCGCACCGCTCCTCTTTGCGCCCACTGCTACGCCTGCGACCGTTGTTACCACGAAGCAGCCGCGCTCTCCAGTTCGAGGCTGGCGCCGTCCACGAACATTTGCAGGCTGGGTAGACGTGGCGCCAGGCGTTCAGCGACGCCGGCTGCTGGCGGTCGCCGCACTGGCGTGCATCTCGGGAGTAAGGCTCGCTTTCATTTCGGCTCCGAGAGGCTCTGCAGGAACAATGGCAGGAACTGCTCCATCGGCAGCGGCTTGGCGTCGACTGGCGGTCTCAGGCCCGGCCCGAAGCCGCCGTTGCCTTGGAAGCGCGCGACCAGGTCCTCCGGGCCGGCGACGTGGATGGGGACGTCCCAGGCATCCGAACGCGAAGCTTCCTTGACGGGTTGGTGATCCCCCAGGATGAACACGAGCGTGTCGGGCGTCTCGAAGCGGCGGATGTAGTCGCCGACGACGTCGAGATCGTAGACGATGCTGGCGATGTAGGGGTCGTGCGCCTGCTTCAGGTTCGACCACTTCATCGAATACTCGCGAGTGCCGGCTGCCCGGTGGTAGATCGCCCCGTCGCGGATCGAATCCCAGTCATCGAGCAGGGGCGGTACGGCTCGCCACGGGACGTGGCTCGAGACCAACTTCAGCTCTTTGTAGAGCCCGCTGCGAGCGGCGCAGCACCGGCGCACGTGGTCGAGCACGTACTGGTCGGGGAAGCGCCCCCAGCTGAGCCAGGGCCCCGCGTACTCGAAGTCCTTGGCATACAGGTTCTGGTCGAACCCGTAGAAGTCGCCTTGGGGCCAGGCGCGGGTCGTGCCGGGCATTACGTTGAGCGTCGAGTACCCGGCGCGCTGCATGAAGCGACTCAGCGGGACCACGTCGCTCGCGAGCAAGAGGTCGTAGTCGAGCGGCAGCCACACCTTGACGCCCGTCGTGAGCGTGGCGTGCGCAAACCAGGAGCCACCCCCGTAAGTAGGGGGGGCGAGCCACGCGCTCGCCACGCCGAGCCGGCGTTCGGCGAGTCGCTCCCCGAGTCGGGTGAGCGCCCCGTCGATCTCGCGCTGATGCGTGCTGCTATCGAGAGCGCCGCGCCCGTACGACTCGATCAGGATCAACGACACGTTGCGCCCGCGCAAGACTTCGAGCCCGTGCGGAGCCTGCTCGCGTGCGGTCGCGACCCGGCGGAAGTGATCGAGCATGCCGCGGCGAAGTTCGGGGTACTCCACGAAGAACAGCGTCTCGGTGTACAGCCGCTGCATTAGCCCCGGCGCTGCGTCAGCTTCGACCAGGGGCATCGCCCCGGCACCGACGAGCATGCAAACCCCGAGGCTGGCGCGAGACACCGGTTGGCGACGTGGCCGCTGACCCGCTCGCAAGAGTGAGCCGAGCGCGCGTTCCAACAGGCACAGGGCGTGGAACGACAGCCAGCCCATGGCCGCGAGCAGCACGAGTCCAGCGCCGACTTGCAGCAGCGCCATCGAGAGCCCATCCGTCGTCACCAAGAGCCGGATGGATTCCGGCAGCAGCGGCAGATCCACCGCGAGCTTGAATGGTCGATGGAAGAAGTATGAATAGCAGCCGTCGACGAAGCGAAAGAGCCGCACCAGAACCAGCACCACGGCGATGGCACCATGCGTAGTTCGGCTCACGCCGCCCCTCCAGCTGAGCCACCCGGCGTAGCCCGCGAAGAGCAGCGCGACTTCCCAGCTCGGCCGCAACCACGCGCCGAAGTCGGTCGAGGCTGGGAACGTAGCGTTCACTGTCAGGTTCAGGAACAGCCAAACGAGAGCGAGCGTGAGCCAGGGCCAGAGCCTGGCCCCGCCGAGCGCCCGAAGGCGTGCGGAGCTCAGACTCTGGTCGGGTGCTGCAGCCAGCTCAGACACTGTGCCTCGAGGGAAGATTGCGCGGGACCGCCGAGCGAGAACCGCGCCGGGAATGCCAGGTGTCCGCCCGAATCGGCCCAGACCACCGAGAGCTTGCCTTTGTCTCGCTCGAGGGCGCCCGAGACGGTGTCGTACGGGATCATGGGGTCGTGCTTCGCACCCACGTAGAGCGCGGGCACCCGGAGCCTGTCGAGGGTGTTCGCTGCGCTGCACTGCTCGTAGTAGGCCCAGGGGCTCTCGAACCCGAACACCGGCGCGATCACGTCGCGGTCCCAGTCGAAGATGCGGCGGATGCGGCGGGCTCGCTCGACGCTGATCGGAGCGCGCCCGCCCTGCGAATAGCGCGCGAACTGGGCGGCGAGGCCTCCGAGCACGTAGGGGCGGTACGGGTTCACCAGTGCTTGGTCGAAGGCCCGCATGTTCGCCGCCAAGTCCAGGGGAGAGCACAGCGCTACCACGCTCTTCACGCGCGGGTCTGGATCGTGACTGGCGTAGCGCAGCGCGACGTGACCGCCCATCGAGTAACCGAACAGGTACACGCGCTCGTAGCTCCGCAGGCTCTCTGCCGCCAGCGCGTGCTCGAGGTCTTCGATGAGCCCGGCATGCGCGATGTTGCCGGAAGAATCTCCCGCCCCTCGGGCGTTGAGCAGCAAACAAGAGACTCCGCGCGCGAGCGCCGCGTGCAGGGCGCGCGCCATGTACCGGCTTTGGATCGAGCCGCCCAGACCGTGCAGCACGACCACCAGCTCGCGCTCGCTGGCATGCGCGAAGGCCCCACTCAGCTGCATCGCGAGGCCGTGTTGGTCGTGTCCCGGCAGCGCCCAGCGCGTGAGGTTCGCTGGCAGTCCCGGTTCGACGAAGCGAGCGAAGTGCTGGCGCAGCGTGAAGTAGTGGCCGATCAACGACACGCCACGGCTCCTGCGGTGCTGATTGCCAGGGCTGTCACCGAAACGCCGCCCGAGTGCCGCGGTCGAGTCCCAGCACGGTGAGCGGCTGATCGGAGAGCTCGAAGGTCGTGACGTCTCCGAGCCGGACACCGATCTGCAGGTAGGGGCCATCGAGGTAGACGCCTGCGCTCTGCATCTTGCTGCGTACGCTGATGGACTTTCCGGCGGGCACCACCAAACGCGTCAGGTGAAGATTTTCACCCGCTGCGGTATAGGGCTCACGCACCACGAGCTGCAGCTTTTTCGATGTGAGTGGAAGCACACTGCCGCCGGCGGAACGTTGTGCCGCGGTGCTGCCTGCGGCCGGGCCCACCCAGAACCCGCTGGAGCGCTGCACCTCGCGCTTGCGCTCGTGCTGCAAGATGTAATGCGACGTCGCTGCGGGCGATCGATGGCAATAGAGCGCTTCGTTGAGTACCCGCCGGGACCGCACGTGCCCGTTGTGTCGAACGCACATGCGCGCCAACTGGATCTTGCTGATGGTGCCGTCCAGAGCGGAAGCGAGCGACCGTCGCAGGCCTGAGCGGCGCGCGCCGCAGAAGAACCCCACGCTGTGGCGGGGCGAGCTGTTCACCCCCAAAATCGGCACGTCCACGATGTTGTGTGAAGCAGCAAGGAGCGTGCCGTCTCCGCCGACCGCCACCACCAGTGCAGCGTCGTTCGGATCGAAGGCGGCGTGGGCCCCCTTGAGTATCAGCGCCTCGGTCCCCAACGTTTCCAGGTCGTTGACGACTGCGTCCAGTGTCTTCATGTGCTCGTCGTGGGCGCCCCGCCATTTGCTGACGCTCGGATCGTTGCGCTCCAAGAGGCGCTGCGCCCTGGCGTCGCCCTCTCCTTCCAACGAGCGTGCGTAGAGCGAGCGCTTGGCCACGACGATGACTCGGACTCGGCTCAAGCCAACTCCTCTGCCAGGCGACGCAGGCCGATCTCGGTCTTCGCGTCCTGCAAACTGCCCCGGCGACACAATTCCAGGGCTTCTTTCAAGGGTAGCGAGATCACCCGCCCGCAATGTTCCAGCGGCGATCCGTCGAGCCCCGGCTCCTGGCGAGTGGTTGGGTCCACTTCCACGTGAAAGAAAAATTGCTGCTCGGCGACGAAACCCGGCGCGGGGAGGAGCGCGAACCCCAGGGGGTGCACGGCCTCGAGGGGCACCTGGAATCCGAGCTCCTCGAAGAGCTCGCGCTGCGCGGTCAGCGCCGGTCCCTGCGGCGTCTGGTCCCGCTCCTCGACCAAGCCGGCAGGCAGCTCCCAAAGCGCTCCTGGCGGCTCGGGCACCTCGTACGGCTCGCGTGTTCTGGGACGATGGAACAAGGGCGGGCGCAAGCAGCTGCGCAGATAAACGTGTGGCCCCTCCGGCGTGCTGTAGTGGGCACAGATCACGACGGCATCGATCGCCCTTCGATCGACGGAATCGTACAGGAAAGGAGCGCTGCTAGTGCCGTCGGGGTAGTGCGCCCGGTAGCGTTGACGTATCAACTTGAGAAAACCGCTCGCGTCTCCTGGGCTCGCGTCCTCGATCAACTCGAGTCGTATCGTCGGGAGCTCGAGCCCCCGGCGCGGTGGGGTGCGCTTCATCTTTCGTTAAACTCACAAGCTCGGGTTGCGGGGTCGTTGGTTCAAGGGTACACGAGCCTGTGGAACAAACAAAAGGGGTCACCGTGCTCTGTTCGACACGACACATTTCGCTCTGGTTGCTCGGGCTCGGCGTGGCGTTGAACATGCCCATCGGTACCAGCTGGGCGCAGATTCCCAAGCGGAAGTCTGAACAGCAGGCCGAGGCGCTCGACGTCACCGAGACGAAGAAGAATCTCCAAAGTGGTCAAGAGTCACGCGTCATCGGCGCACTCGACCAACTGAAGCAGGCGCCCACGCTGGGCAAGCCGCTGGCTCCAGACGTCGAAGAGCTCCTGGCCAAAGGCACGACGTTGAAGATCACGCTGAACGCTCTCGGCGTGCTCGGCGCCCTGGGCGAGGTGAAGTCGAGCCGCGTGATCGCGCCGTACGTTCGCCACCGTAGCGGCCCCGTGCGCCAGGTCGCCGCCAACGCGCTGCTTCAGACGAAGGGTCCGGACGCCGTCGAAGCGTTGCGCGGCGCGCTGCGCAGTTCTGATCCCGAGGTGCGGGACATCGCGGCTCGCGGCTTGGGTGACTTGAAAGCCAAAGAGGTGCTGCCCGATCTGTTCCAGTCGCTCGACCAACGGGTGTTCGCCGCCGCCGTCAGCATCGGCAAGCTGTGTGACCCGACCGAGTGCATGAAGTTCATGGAGCAGCTGAAGAAGCTCCAGCTCGAAGTCATCACGAGCGGAACCGATCACCTTTTGTTCCGTCCCGCTTCCGAGATCGACGACAAGACGAAGCTAGCCGTGATCGAAAAGATCGCCGAGCTCAGGACCATGCCCGCGACCGACTATCTGGTCGCCGTGTACAAACGCTGGCCCAAAGACGGCAGCAAGTCCCTCAAGAAAGAGTTGGGGGAAGTGATCGAAGACAACGGCGGAGATCTGGGAGAAGACGAATGAAACGCCTACTTTCGACGTGCCTCGTAGCCACCGCGCTCGCCGGCTGCGCGGGCCAGCAGAACGGTTTCGATCAAGCATTCACCAAGCGCTGGCAGTCCGATTCCGGCGACTCGGCAACTCGCTTGCACGAGCGACTGAAGGGGACCGCGGCACCCGCGGCGGCGCAAGTGGCCGTTGGCGTCACCAGCGCCGGGCTAGTGGGCAAGCCCCTTGGAGCCGGAGCCAGCTGGAGCTACGCCGGCCCTGTCGACACCGTCCCGCAGATCAGCGGCAGCGTGGTCGCTTTCACGAGCGGCGGTCAGGTCGTTGCCCTCGATGCCCAGAGCGGCGCGCCGCTGTGGAAGGTCGACGCGGGCAAGCGGCAGCTGCGCGGTGTGGGCGACGACGGATCGGTCACGGCCGTCAGCTTGGGCGACGCCAAGGGCACGCTACCGAGCCAGTTCCTACTGGTCACCCGCACCGGCGCGGTCGCGCATCGCTACGAAATGCGCGCTCCGTTGGGCGTACCCGCGGTCTACGGTGGCGTCGCGTTCGTTCCCTGGGACAGCCAGTACGTCACGGCGATCGACACGACGACGGGCGACGAGGTTGGGCGCATCTTGTTGCGCCACCAGGTGAGCCACGCGCAGACCATCGGTGGCGAGCTGTACTTCGGTCAGTTGGGGCTCACGCGCTTCGACGAAAAAATCGGCGCGGCGCAACGGCAGGCGGCGAACTTCGTCGAGCTGCCCAAGAAGAAGGT
>JAICQQ010000242.1 GCA_025937785.1 Polyangiaceae bacterium | reverse complement strand
TATCCGCACTGGGAGTTGCCTTTCGTTTGGTTGTTTCGTGTTTGGCAACAAGAGACAAACACAGACGAAAGGGCTCCTTCCAGTACTTTCTGCTCCTCAGCTCAGCTGACGGAATGTCGCATTGGGGCTAGTAGAGGCATGCCTTACTAGTAGACGCGCGGTCGTGCAGCAGCTGGTTCATATTCTTGAGCCACGCGTCGAGTAGCAGAGGCAAATTGGGTTGGCGCTGCCGCCAGGCGCCCGGGAGGGGGACAACTTTGCCCCCTGCGACGCGCCATTGAGCTGAGTTCATGGTGATAGATGAGCGCCGCCCAGGCGGCCCGTGGGCGCCGAACAGCGTCGAGCCGGTCGGTCTGGCACTGCTAGCGTTGACGAAGCTGCCGGAGTTGCCGACGCCTCCGGAGTTGCCGACGCCTCCGGCGGTGCCGACGCCTCCGGCGGTGCCGACGCCTCCGGCGGTGCAGACCGGGTGAAGCAGCGCTTGCAGCCTACTCGCGCGATCTGAACACCGGCTGCAGCGGGCGGGGCTTAGCCCCATGCTTCATTCGTCCAGCCAAGCTTCCAGCTCCGCGCCAGTGGCCTCACGCACGAAGAAGTTGTCGAACTGGCCTACCACGAAGGCGGAGGTGTTGAAAGTGCCAACGAATGCCGGCGCGCCGCGGCGCAGCCAGCTACTACCCCGCTTGTTCCAGGCCTACCTCGATGCGTGGGGGAACACAAGACCCTTGGGCGATCGCCCCGGGTTCCTCGCCACCAACCGCACCCCGGCCCCGCCCTGTCGCGACACACTGCAGAGTCGTCCAGACACGCCTCAGCGCTTCGTCAGCTGGGTTTTCCGGACGCTGTTCGGCGTGACATACCCACCAGCTCAGCCTGCCTCGGATCGAACGGTTCGGTGGTGCCCTCCGGGATGGAGAAACGAAAGTGGTGCAGACTCGTCCCGGGCACCATTTGACCCAGCGTACACACCCCACGGTTGATGTCATCGAAGTACACAGTGCACGCCAGGTGTGCCGAAAAGAGCAGCATGCCGTGCCAAAGTGTGAACTCAGGCAGGTGGATGAACACACATTGCCTAGGCTCTTCAGGGGGGAGCACCACCTGGATCGCCAGTAGGGCCATCGACGCGAGTGCATCGTTACGTGCCGGCTTGCCCATTTTCATGAATGCGTCGTGCGTCACGAGGCGCTCGTCGAAGTAGTCTGCGATACGACTGAGATCAGTCTCGTCCTGCAACCTACGGCGCAGCTCTGCGACCGTCGCGAGCAAGTCGCTCGGCGCGGCCCTCATCCTCAGTTTCCGACCAAATCGTCCCATCGTTTCAGCTCCCAGTGACTTGGACCCAGGGCAGACCCTGCTTCCAGCGCACTCATCGGGAGACGGCGGAAGCCGGTTGCTAACTGAATTTCGAGGTTCTCGCTGCCACCCGGCCCGGTACGATCCCCTCGCATGCAGACTGATGGCACCGGACAATCACCTACGTTCGTACCAATCGGCGCACCGAGGCCGCCGCACCGCGCTCGCTGCTGGAACAGGGAAATCGTTCGCAACATGTGCCGTAATTCTGGATCATGCCGTTGCGATGGTTCAGGCTGTGAGAACATGGCCACCAACGCAGCGGGCCCTCAGCTTCGTCGGCCCCCGCCCCTACCGTCGACCGGCAACGCAGGCACGAGAGAGACTGCCGCTCGATCTGCGCGGCGCACGAGCAATCGTCCGCCGCCTAGGTCGTTCGTCAGCTCCCCATCCAGTGCCGCCTCACGCCAGCCGCTAGCGACGAAGCTGCCTGGGAAATCTCCTGCGTCCACGAGCCTGACCGGCGCAACCAGCCTGACCGGCGCAACCAGCCTGACCAGCGCAACCAGCCTGACCAGCGCAACCAGCCTGACCAGCGCAACCAGTCCAACCACGGCGAGCAGCTCAATCAGCGCGAGCGTCCTCACCAGCGAGGAACGCGATGAGCTCGTCCGCTTGGTCATGCCCGAGCTCCGGGTGCTCACGGAGCACATGGTCAAGACCTCGATCGAGCGTTCCATCGCCTCACTGCTCGACCGGCAGCGCGAACTCGAGGCGAAGGTCGAGCGTTCTGGCGGCGTGGTGCACGACAAGCCACTCGACTTCGAGGCCAAGCTCGCGGCCGCCATCGCGCCCTTGCTCGCCAAACAGCAGACGTTCGAGGCGACATTCGAAGCATTTCGGCGAGCAGAGGCCCGCCCTGAGCCCCTCGTCGGAGCAGCTTCGCTGTCGACACGGTCCGCGGCGCAGGGCGCCATGACTGTCACTGTCGATCAGGTGGCAATGAGGCGCCAGAGCGATGCGCTTGCGGCTGCGGCGCTCAGCGGGAACGCGTTGGTCGACATCCCGGCGGAGCTCAACGGATCGCGGCGCAAGCGCGTGGTGGTGTTTCTGCTGCTCGTCACGGTGATTGGAATTTTGGCGACCGTCGCCGGCCTGAGCGTGATGAGCAACATGGGATCGTATCCCTGAACTCTGCACCTGAACTCTGCACCTGAACTCTGCACCGGGGTCTCGGTGCCGCGTGCGAAGCAGTACCGAGTGGTACCGAGTGGGGTCGGCGAAGCTCTGATCCGCGTGCGCTTCGTGCGACCGGGGAACGAAGTGGTTTGACAGGACTGCCAAATTGCTCGAAAGGTTCTCGGTAAACGTATGCGACACGCCTTGGTTGGAAACTGCTCGTTTCAAGCGTTGGTCAGCGACCGCGCGAGCATCGACTGGCTCTGCTTTCCGCGCTTCGATTCGAGCCCCGTCTTCGGCGCGCTTCTGGACGCCGAGCGCGGGGGCGTCTTCGACATCCAGCCTGCCGGCGGAAACTGGTCGAGTGAGCAGGCGTACGTCCCCAACACCAACATCGTCCGGACGACGTTCACCGAGGAACGCGGCACCTTCGAGGTCATGGACTTTGCTCCCAGGTTTCAGCAATACGAGCGGCACTTCAAGCCCCTGATGCTCATGCGGCGCCTCAGGCGTTTGTCCGGGGAACCCGTGGCCCGCATCCGCTGCCAGCCCACCTACCACTATGGGCGCATCCGCCCTGCGACACGTCTGGCTTCGAATCATCTGACGTTCGACATTCCGGGCGAGTCGCTGCGCCTCACGACGGATGTGCCGCTCTCTTACGTCGTTGAAGAACGGAGCTTTTTGGTGGAACAGGAGCACTGGCTGGTGCTCACCTGGGGCGAACATCTCGAGGCAGCGTTGGCCGATACGGCGCGGTCGTTCCTGCGCCGCACGCAAGTGTATTGGCAGACCTGGGTCAGGCACACGGCGGTGCCTGGTCGATTTCAGGAACAGGTCATTCGCTCGGCGCTCGTGCTCAAGCTCCACACGTACGAGGACACGGGCGCAGTCACCGCAGCGGCGACTACGAGCTTGCCCGAGTGGCCCGGCTCCGGAAGGAACTGGGATTACCGGTTTTGCTGGCTGCGCGACTCGTACTTCACCTTGCGCGCCATGCGGCGCATCAACCACTTCGAAGAGCTGGAAGCGTTCGTGGGCTTCATCAAGAACGTGGCGAGCCGCCATCCGCGCCTACAGCCGGTCTACGGCATCTCGGGGGAAACCGCGATCGAGGAAGAAATCTTGCCACACCTTGCCGGATACGAGGGCTCGGGGCCCGTACGTCGCGGCAACGACGCTTGCAGGCAGGTACAGCTCGACGCTTACGGCGAGGTCATCGCGATTCTCGCCCCCTTTTTCCTGGATGTCCGCCTGCGCGAACATGTGAGCGAAAACTCACTAGCGCTGATCGAACGCCTGCTTTCGACCATCAGCCAAGTGCTCTTGCTTCCGGACGCGGGCATCTGGGAGATCCGCGACGACAATCGAGTGCACACCTTCTCGCTCTTGTTCCACTGGGTGGGCGGCATGCTCGCCGCTCGCATCGGTGAGAATCTCGACAACGCATCGCTGCGCCAAGCGGGCCTCGCCGTAGCCGAAAAGGCCAGCGTCGCGATCGAGTCGACCTGGGTGCCAGACCGTGGGTTTTACGCCGACTCGCTCAGCAGCCAGAACGAAGATGCGGCCCTGCTGATGCTGATCAACCTGGGGTACTTGACAGTCGACAACCCGCGCGCACACTCGCACTTGGCTGCGCTCGAGCGCAAGCTCTCCGTTGGCGATCATCTAATGCACCGCTACGTGCACCACGACGGGATCGGCGACGATCACGGCGCGACCTTCACCATTTGTGGCTTGTGGCACGTCGAGGCATTGGCGCGACTTGGCCATTTGGAGCGGGCGGAGCAGGCGCTCGAGAAGCTCGTGGCCCACGCCAATCACGTGGGCTTGCTCTCCGAGGATTTGGATCCGATCAGCGGCCGACAACTGGGCAACTTCCCGCAGACCTACTCCCACGTCGGTCTCATCAACGCCGCCTTTGCCATCGCGCCGCATGCCGCCGAGATTGACGATTTCGCGCGGCCCATCGTGCGGGGCAAGCCGAGCGAAGGGGAATGAACCTTCAGGCATCCGAAGCACGGGTTCGGGCCTGGAGCGGGCTCATGCGTGAGCGGGCTCATGAGTGTACGAGGTCGCTCGACTCGGTCAGCTCCCTCAAGAACGCTCGCATCTCACGATGATCGGTCACGTGGTACGCGGCGTGTGAATGGATGGTCCCGACCCGGATCGTGAGTGACTGCTCCGGGAGGGTGCGGAACAGATCTTCGTCCGTCTGGTCGTCTCCTGCCGCGACGATCAGGTCCGGTGCGTGGAGCGCGACACAGTGCAGCGCCGCGATTCCTTTGTTGATGCCGGAGTTGCGCAGTTCGACGACCTTCTTCCCTTCCAACACCTGTACGTCGAAGTTGGCCGTGTAGTTCACCATGTCGTCGGTCAGCTCTTTCGCCGCGCTCGCCCCCAGCTCCGGATCGGCGCGCCGATAGTGCCAAGCCAGCGAGTATTCCTTTTCCTCGAGGAGTGAGCCGGGCACACGATCGACGTAAAATTGCAGTAGTGGACGGAGCTGGTCCTTCCATTCGAAAGCGAGAGGCTTGATCAGCCCCCAGTCGCCGCCGGCGGTGCGCATCCACGCGCCATGTTCGGCGATGACACCGATGGGGACATCGCGAAACCATGAGTCGAGCATCTGCCGATCGCGACCGCTGATCAGGTAGGGGAGGCTTTCGGGATGCGCCGCCAGCGCGCAGACGGTGTCGAGCAGATTTCGATCGGGCACCGCCAAGTGGGGAGCCGGCGCAAACGGCACCAGCGTCCCGTCGTAGTCGAGCAGGATGAGCTTTCGGTGGGCGCTCCGAAAGCGTCGGACCGCGGCTCGGCGCACGTCACCGACCAGGTGTCGGGTCGCGAGCTTCCCTTGGCGCTCCTTCACACGACCCAAAGTCTCCAAGAAGTTGGTGGCCCAACGACTCGCATCGTAGCGGCGCAAACGCTCTTGCATGAGGCGTACCAGCCGCACCTGTTCGTCGGGGCTTTGGCAGAGGGCTTGCTCGAGCGCGTCGGCGATCTCGCTCTTGTGGTTCGGGTTCACCTGGAGCGCTTCACCCAGCTCGCGCGCCGCACCGGCCATTTCACTCAAGATCAAGGTACCGCGACCATCTGGCTTGCTCGCCAGATACTCCTTGGCTACCAAGTTCATCCCATCGCGGAGGGGCGTGATCAGCGCAACCGGCGCCAGATTGTAGAGCGCGACCAACTCCGTGAACTCGAGGGTTCGGTACTGGTAGAGGATAGGGACCCAGTCGACGGCGCCGTACGCTCCGTTGATCCGGCCGACCAGCTCGTCCAGTTCTTGCTTCATCAGCTGGTAGCGCTCGACCGCCGTGCGCGACGGCACCACGACCAGAATGAAGACCACCTGGCCGCGGCGCTCGGGGTGCGCCTCCAAGAAGGCCTCGTAGCCGCGCAAGCGCTGGCCGATGCCTTTGGAGTAGTCCAGGCGGTCTACCGAGAAGATCACGTCACGACCGTGCAACTCTGCTTCGAAGCGAGCGCGTATGGCCGCGACCTCCTCGCTCTTGGCCGCTTCCATGAACCTGTCGTAGTCAATCCCGATGGGGAACGTCTCCGCGCTGCGGACCTCTTCGGCTATCGCGATCTGGCCGAGGTGATGCTCGTAGCCGAGTGTTCGAAAGACCGAGCGCAGGAAGTACTGCGTATAGTCGTGCGTGTGAAAGCCGACCAGGTCGGCTCCGAGCATGCCCTCCAGGATTTCTTTGCGCCAGCGCGTGGGCAGTAGTCTAAAAACCTCGAAGCTTGGAAACGGGATGTGCAAGAAAAACCCGATGCTGAGGTTCGGGGCTCGCGCGCGCAGCAGGTTCGGGACGAGCAGCAGCTGATAATCGTGGACCCACACCACGTCCCCTGGACGTGTGACCTGAAGCACGGCTTCGGCGAATGCCTCGTTCGCCCGGCGGTAGGCGGAGAATTGCTCTTCGTCGTACTGCGTATAACTCGGGAAATAATGAAACAGTGGCCAGAGCGTGCTGTTGCTGAACCCGTGGTAAAATGCCTCGATCTCCTGGTCCGTCAGAAAGACCGGATAGGCCTGGCGCTCCGCCCCCATTCGACGCCGAACGTCTTCTTGCTCGCTTTCGTCGACGCTGGCTCCAGGCCAACCGACCCATAGGCATTCGAAGCCGGGGTCCGTGGCGCGCTTGCGCTCGATGTAGCTGGTCAGTGCTGTCGCCAGGCCACCCGCGCTGGGCGAAAACACCAGCTCGTCGCCGTCCTTCGCGAGAGAGAACGACAGCCGATTCGAAACGATGATCAAGCGGCCCATTCTCACGAGATACTCAGGGATACGCGATTCGTCCAGCGGCGAGAAGCATTCGATGCTGTGTGTGGGGCAAAACGCGGCGTTCCGAAGGGCCGCCCGTCTCCGTTGTCGATACCGCGCTACTCGCTGTAGCTCGGCACCCAGGAGCTGAAGACGTTTTCGACCGTGTAGTCTGCGGCTTCGCTGCCATCCATCTGGTACGTGGCGTGGGCAGCGGGGTTTGCGCCGGGGCCGCTGCTTTCGTGCTCGCGGAATCGGGCGTTCAGAGGGTCGTTGCCGCTCATCATGACGAACCCCGCCGAGGAAATGTGAGCGCCCAGCGTGACGTTCAGGTAGGCGGCTGCTCCCGCTGCACCCCAGGGGCGCCCGAGCGCTACCGAATCTTGGGAAATGGAGGCGACGGCCGTGAATTCGCCCCCGAGAAAGATGATGCCGTAGGGAACCGATGCATCGGTGTTCGGCGCGGCGACGGCCGATCCAGCTTCGACGTTGCGCACCTCGCAGTCCTGCAAGATGGCCGTGGCACCACCGAAAACGTAATCGACGTTCCCCTGTACGTAGCAATCTCGGAAGTACTGCGTGCCGCTGTGAGTATACAACGTGTCTTGGTACCCGACGAAGCGACAGCCCAGGAACTGCTGGCGGTCACCGGTGGTACGCAGCGCGACGGCTTGTGAGCCACTACCATAGCTGTTTTGGATGGTCAGATTGGCCGCTGAGAAGTCGTCCGCGCTGACGTGCACGCTCGCGCTGCCGCTGGTGCTGCCGATCGTTGCGTTGGCATCGTCGTAGCCGAGCACCGTGCTCTCCGCCGACGCGCCGACGAGACACAGGTTCCTGCGATTTTCGATGACCAGCTTTTCGATGTAGGTGCCCGCACCGATGTCGATGCGGATCCGCGTCGAGCTACCGCTCGGGATCGAATCGATCGCCGCCTGCACACTGTCGAAGTCAGCGCCCTCATGAGCCACGCTGATGGTTTGCTCGATGCCGGGCGGGCACAGCTTCGGCTCGCTCCCCGAGCCGCCTATTCCGCCCCCGCCGCCCGCGCCGCCGCTCGCGGTGGTGCCCCCCGTCCCTGTCGTCGCGGACGTCGCGCTGCTCGTCGAAGCGTCCGTAGTGGCGCTGCTCGTCGAGGACGACGCCGTCGCAGCGCTCGTCGTTCCTGCCGCCGACGTGGGGGAGGCCGAGCTCGTGCTGCTGGCCGTCGCGCCGCTGGTCGTCGCGCCGCTGGTCGTCGCACTATTGGACATCGCGCCGCTGGACGAGACTCCGGTGCTGGCGGCGGCCGTCGTTGCCTGGGACGAGGGCCCGGGCCCCCCGTCGTCACTCGAGCACGCCACGAGCAGGTAGAGCCCTGCGAAAACGGAAGGCGTGGCGGTCAGCCTGGGGAGCACTACGAGAGCGGACGTAAACATGGGCGGACGGTTCAGTCGCAGCATCTGGTCGACTCATTCGAATTCTCGACATCGCTGTCCCAAGGGGGCAGCACCGACGGGAAATTGTTTCCGAGTGATTGAAACCTCGCCGCTGCCGCTTGGATCAGCGATCGAGTTCAAGGTACTGGAGCCCTCCTCGAGTGCCAACCCAAGCGTTACCGGTGGAAGTCACGGCGATCGCGTTCACCCACGAGCTGTTCAAGCCATCGCTCGTGGCATAGCAGGTCCAAAGATCATCGGAGTAGTCGGTGGGCGCAAAGTGAGCGAGTCTGCACAGCTGCGGTTCTTCATCGAACCGGTTACCCAAGACCCACAGGTCACCGAGCCCATCGAGCTGCAGGTCGCGGATGGACTGGACTGGCAGCCCTTCAGCAGTCGAGTACTCGTCCCAACGATCGTCCGTCGGGAGTTCGGCTGTGCCGCCGTCGTCGAGATACCGGAGGACCGCCAAGTCGTAGCCGAACCAGCGCCCGCCCCGAGCGTCCAGCGCCACGGATCTCGGGGAGTTCGCAGCCAGCGTCCACCAGCTGTCGTCGCTCGCATCCGACAGCGAGGCGCCGTAGCTGAAGAGTTGATCTTCGATCCACAACCCCAGGACCGGATCTAGCGCGGCGACGCTAGCTGCGAAGGGTGACGCGTCGGCCTCGGTCCACGCGACCCAGGTGTCGTCGGAGGGGTCTCCCGGCGTCACTCCGACGTCGAGCAGGTACCAAGCGCCGTCGGTACGCTGCGGCGGTTGGTCTTTGATCCACAGATGGCCCGTGTGGTCCGGGCCGAGCAGTTCGAGACACGAAGACAGGTCCTCGTTCAGAGGATGCGGGATCCACGCATCATCCAGGCCATTCGAGAAGGCGCCCACGTCGAGGTAGTACAGAGTCTGCTCGCCGGAGCAGCCCGGAGTCGAGGCGCCGTGGCTCCAATGGCTCTTCAGCCACGCGCCCGCGTCACCAACCGGGAACAGCTCATGAACACTCTCGGAGAGCAGCGCACTCCCGATGCGGGTCCAGCGGTCATCCGAGGTATCTGCAGCGGTACCGCCGTCGTCGAAGTGCAGCAACGCGCCACCCCAGCTCAGCCACTTGTCCCCACCCTCGTCCACGGCCAGGCTGAACACGTTTCGGGTGATCGCAGTCGCGGCGTACTCGGGGCAACTCGCAGGGTGATACAGGGTCATATCATCGTTGCCAGCTTCCGCCGGGGCCACTCTTACTGCGGCGCCGTGCGGCGAGCGTAGCCAGACGGCGCCGTCCGTTCCTACGGCGATCACGGGGCCAATCCCGACCGGAGCCTGATCGAACTCGGGTGACCACTCGGCCCAGTTGCTCTCGACTTCGTTCGAGGGATCGCCCGCGTAGGTCAGGTGCACCACGCCCCCGGCGGTGTTGAACCACACGCTGTCGCTGACGGGATCCAGTTCGATGCTGGTCACCGCTTCGCCGCCTAGTGCTGGAACCTCGGAAAAATCCGTCCAGACGTCATCGGTTTCGTCGTCCAGCGTATCACTCAGCGACACGTAGTACAGGCCCGACTCGGCAGCGACCCAGACCCCTTCAGCGTCGGCGGCCACGTCACGCACGACCTCCGTCGTGAACAGGGGGATCCACGCGGGATCCACGGGTGGGGGGCCGGCTTGAAACTCGGCAGCTGGCAACACCTTGACGCCCGTGCCCAACTGGCTGAGCGCCCACAGCCGACCCTCGCGATCCAGAACGATGCGCCGCGTGACGAGGCTACGCCAATGGGTGAGCTCGTAGTCCTCCCAAACGTCGTCTGCCGTATTCGCAGGCGTACCCTTGTCGTCGAGCCGATGTAGACGACCAGCGAGCGCCCATTTCACGCCGTTCGAATCGATGACGACGCTCTGGATGTCCTCATAGTCTCCGAACTCTGTGAAGAGTTGCCAACTGTCGTCGGCGGCGTCTAGCGGCGTATCTTTGAAGTCCCAAAAGAGCAAACCCTGCGTGGTAGCGAACCAACCGTTCCCCTCGTCATCGAAGGCCATGTCCTCGACGAAGGGCGGGACGTCGATCGTGTGCCATCGCTGATTGCAATCGAGCCCCGACCACCCCCCTTCGCAGTGGCAGCGGGCTTTGCCGTCGTCGCCAATGCTGCAGGTGCCCTGACCGCCGCAAGCCACCCCAGCACACGGATCTGGAACACCGCCGACAGTCCCGCCGCCAACGCTGCTGCCACCGCCAACGCTGCTGCCGCGAACGCTCCCGCCCACGGTAGCACCGGCGGCGCCCGTCGTTCCTATCGGAGCAGCGCCGCCCGCGCCCCCACCCACGATACCGCTGTTGGTCGCGTCACCACCTGCGGCAGCGGATGACCCGCCAGCTCCCCCCTTCCCGTCGCCGGTGCTCGACACCGTGGGTCCCGCCAACGCCCCGCCGGCCGTAGCGATGCCGTCGCTACGCACGGTGAGATCGGTCCGCGAGCACCCGGCCAACAGCACGAGGACGGATGTCCGCGTCATGAACGGCTTCTCTCGTTCCCAGCGAGCCGATGTCAGGGACGCGCCCATGGCCATGCGCACTGTCACTCGAAACGCCAAGCCACACAAGCGCCTGCGCGCCCAACCCTTCCAATCGAATGGATTCGTAGCGATCGCGAGCCTGCCGAACGCCGAGAGCCACGCCGCCCGTGAACGGCGCTGCCGCGCATGTCCCGGCGACGCCCTTTGCCGCTACGCGCTATTTGCTGATCGATAGCACCATCACCGAGACGCATCCGCACGCCACGGGGGCATCGAAGGGAGGGAGAGCGTCCCGAAGCGCTCGGGCGCTGTCGGGGAGGTCCTTCGACGAAGCTGCACGCACTGGTCACTGAGCACGGCAGGCTCGTCCGCGATGTTCTGACGGGTGGCGAGGCGAGCGACATCACCCGGGCTGAATCGGCCCTGGTGCGTCGGCAGATGAGGGAGCGCCCGCGTGCGTGAGGCAAATTGCGACACGCCGAGCCAAACCTGCATCGTTTTCAGCAAGTTCGTGGCGGTCACCGCCAATGACTTGCCGACCGGGAGGCCTCAGAATGGGCGGTGTGCTCTCACCCTTGGGAGCGCCGAACTCCAATCATGACTGACGCGGTCGATACTTCGAGCCACAACCGTAAGACCCTCGACATGGACGTAGGCCAACACTCCCCGGAGAGTGATGGCCCCGCCGCCGTGGATGACACCGAAGGCGCGCGCTTCGCTCGCGACTTGCTGGAGGCGCTGATCCGATTCAAGGAGGGCGACTTCAGTGTGCGGCTGCGTTCGGACTTGACCGGACCCGACGGCAAGCTCGCCGATATCTTCAACGAGATCTCGAGCATCAGCGCCAACCGTTCCGCCGAGATCGCACGGGCTTGTCGCGTCGTCGGTAAAGAGGGCAAGCTGAAACAGCGCATGCACGTACCCGGCGCGGCCGGTGGCTGGGCCGCCGAGATCGCGTCGCTGAATACGCTCATCGATGACCTGATCTGGCCGACCACCGAAGTGACGCGCGCCATCGGCGCCGTCGCCAAGGGCGATCTGGGACAGTCGATGGCGCTCGACGTCGAGGGGCGCCCGCTCGAAGGCGAGTTCCTGCGTTCGGCGCGCCTCGTCAACAACATGATCGACCAGCTCTCGGTCTTCACCTCCGAAGTGACGCGCGTCGCGCGCGAAGTCGGCACCGAGGGCAAGCTCGGCGGACAGGCCCAGGTGCGAGGCGTGTCGGGGGTCTGGAAGGAGCTGACCGAATCGGTGAACCAAATGGCCGGCAACCTGACGGCCCAGGTCCGCAACATCGCAGAGGTAACGATCGCGGTCGCCAGCGGCGACCTGTCCAAGAAGATCACGGTCGACGTGCGCGGTGAGATCCTCCAGCTGAAGGAAGCGATCAACACCATGGTCGAGCAACTCCGGGCGTTTGCCAGCGAGGTGACGCGCGTGGCGCGCGAAGTCGGCACCGAAGGCAAGCTCGGTGGACAGGCCGTCGTGCCGGGCGTCGCAGGCACCTGGAAGGACCTGACGGACAACGTCAACTCCATGGCGTCGAACCACACCGGTCGGCGTGCAAACAACAGAACTCGAAAGACACAAGAATAGCGCGGAGACCATAGGCGC
>JAICQQ010000020.1 GCA_025937785.1 Polyangiaceae bacterium | reverse complement strand
GTGCGCCTTCACCTGCCTGGATCACAACTGCGGCGTCGAATGCGAAGCAGGCTCGAGCTGTACGCTGAGCTGCCCGGAAGGCACCCCCGGCACTCAAGGGTGCGATATCGACTGCGGCGCGGGCAGCGTGAGCTCGTGCGCGGACGGCAGCCTCGCCTGCGGCATGCCTTGCCCGGCTTGAAGTCCCAAGCACACGAACGTTGGCGCCTGCTGGCGCTCGAGCAGACACACGACCTGTAGGCGCGTGTGCGCGCGCAATCGCGCACAAAATGCTTGTTCCGCAGGTCTCGCTCGCGCAGCATGAAAGGTCGTGGTGAAGGCTGCCCGCCCGACATTGTGTGGCCAGACATTGTGTGCTGCCACGTGCGGTGCCCTGGCCCTCGTTCAGGGCTGTCGGATGGACTACGAACTGGTGCCGCTCTCGGGCGACGCGGTCACTGGCGGGGGATTGAATTCGACCGGTGTCACTGGTTCCCTTTTCGGTACGGCAGGCGCGAGTGACGGGGGTGCGTCCGGCGCCGGTAACAGCAGCACCAGTACGACGGGCGAAGCGCCAGGCGGCTCGGGCGGCTCAGACGGCATAGGCGGCTCAGGCGGTGCCGGCGGCACCACGGACGCCTCCGGAGCGGGCGGCAGCTCCAGTACCACGGCCGTCACCACCGGCAGTGACGACGTGACGTGCGATGGCCTCGACGACGACGACGACGGAGAGCTCGACGAGGACTACGTGGGCTCGGCCAGCGCGTGCGGCATGGGCGCTTGTCAGTCGACCGGGTTGCTTCGTTGCGTGGCTGGAAGCGAAGTCGATGATTGCGTGCCCGGATCGCCTGCGTCCACGCAGGACGGCCCAGCCATCAACGGGATCGACGACGACTGCGATGGCCAGGTCGACGAGGACGCCGCCGCGTGCGACACCACGCCGCGCGCGTTTCTCCCTGGCGAGCACCTGGGGCTCGAGGTCCCTGCCAATTGTAGTCAGGCGACAGTTCGGCTGTGGGGTGGGGCCGGCGCCTCCGGCGAACCGGAGGGTGTGCTGTTTCAGCTCGGAGGGCGCGGCGGTGCCGGAGGCTATGCAGAAGCCGCCTTCGCCGTCAGCGGCACCCTGGATCTCTACGTCGGAGGCGGCGCCGATCGCGGCTGCAACCTGGCGGGTGGCGTGGCAGGGCCGCTCATGGCCGGCGGAGGCACGGGCAACTCGGACGAGGGCGCGCACGGCGGAGACGAGCTCGTGGTCGGAGGCGGAAGCGGCGCCCTTCCCGCCAGCGCGAGCCCCGGCGGCAACGGTCACTACGGCGGTGGTGGCGGCGGCGAAGGCGATGCCGTGATGGGTTTGTCGGGTCGCGGCGGCGGCGGCGGCGCTGCTAGCTACCTGTTGGTCGACGGAACCCTGGTAGCGCTCGCGGGCGGAGGAGGCGGCGGGGGCGGTGCGGCCTCTATCCTGCTCGTGGTCGGGGTTCCAGGCGGTGACGGAGGCCAAGGCTGTGCTGGCGACGGCGAGGTCGCGGACGCGAGCGGCGGCGGCGGTGGTGGCGGTGGCGTCTGCATCGGTGACGTCACGCAGCAGGGCAACGACGGTACCCCCTTCGATGCCGCTTCTCTGCCGTCGGGGCAAGCCGCAGGCGGCGCCGGGAGCTGTAGTTCAGGCGGCGGCGGCTACGCCATCGTGACCTTCTCGACCTGATCTGGCCCACAGGGTCCCCGGCAGAAAGCGCTCGGGCTATGAGGAGGTCGAAGACTCGGCTTCGTCCGCTGTCTGCGCGAAGTCGCCGCCCGTGACCTCGACGAGCAACAGTCGCCCCAGCAAAAGGCCAACGAGAGCAGCGCCAGCGCTCGCCGCGAGCACCCCCAGCTTCGCCGCGGTCAGCAGCCTGGCGTCGGTGAACGCGAGCCCTGCGACGAACAGCGCCATGGTGAAACCGACACCGGCTACGATTCCGAGGACCAGCAGGTGACGTTGCGTCAGCCCGGCGGGCAACGTGGCGAGGCCCAGGCGCAAGCTGAGCCAGCTTGCCGTGAGGACCCCGAGCGGCTTACCGACGAGCAGACCCGCGGCCACGGCGGCCAGCACTTGCCACGAGGCGCTGTCGAGCTCCCCGCCCGAGAGCGAGACACCGGCGTTGGCCAGCGCGAAGAGCGGCATGATTCCGTAGGCCACCCAAGGGTGCAGGGTCTCGATCAGGCTTTCTGCCGGTGACAACGCCTCGCGGCGCGCGGCTCCCACGTGGCGCAGCGTCTCGGCGACCTCGTGCGTCGAACGCGAGCGCTCGGGGAGCTCGGAGAGGTGCTCCAGCTCTTTCTGCACACCCAGGACGAACCCATCTGGCCCGAGCCACGCACGCACGGGCGTGAGCAACCCCACGGCGACTCCCGCGATCGTCGGATGGATCCCGGCGGCGTAGATGCCTGCCCATGCCACCAGCGCGGGAGCCACGTAGGCCAGCTTCACGCGCACGCCGAGTCGCTGCATCGCGAGCAGCCCGCCGAACCCCAGCGCAGCGACCAACAGCCCGCTCCAGGCGACGCTGGACGAGTAGAACAGGGCGATCACGACGATGGCGCCCAGGTCATCGATGACGGCCAGCGCCAGCAGCAGCACGCGCAGTGCCGGTGGCACGCGCTTGCCGAGCAGCGTCAGAATGCCCACCGCAAAGGCGATGTCGGTGGCCATCGGGACGCCCCACCCCGAACGCGTGGCAGGCGCACCGGCGATCGCCAGATAGATCGCGGCTGGAGCGAGCATACCGCCCAAAGCCGCCGCCGCTGGAAGTGCTGCGCGGCGCCATTCCGAGAGCTCCCCACAGTAAATTTCACGGCGGATCTCCAAGCCAACCACGAAGAAGAAGATCACCATCAGCCCGTCGTTGACGAACCACTCCAGGGGACGCTCGAAGCTGAACTCTCCAATCCGCAGCCCCAGAGGCGTGTGCCACAAATGGAAGTAGCTCTCGGCCCAGGAAGAGTTGGCCCACGCGAGCGCGACGGCTGCGGCGACGAGCAGCAGAATGCCGCTAGCGGCTTCGATCCGAAGGAAGCGCTCGAGCGGACGCCCCGCCAGGCGCCGCAGCCGTAGCAGCGGCTCCCAAGCCTCGGGCGGCGGAGACGAAGGGAGTGGGCCGTGGCCCGGCTGGGTCGTGGTGGACATGCTCGAGGTTCCCTGCAGGTTTCAAGACCGGCGGGGATGGCGGCCCGACCATCCGATGTCCTGCAGCAGTGGACCTGCTGCACCCTTGCGACTCAGAAATCGTTGCCATCTTGGCACAACGAAGCACTTCGCGCGACCGAAAGCGCCCATTTGAAGCATTCCCTCGAGCGTGCGCTCGCCGCGAGGCGTCTAACGCTGGGGCTTGACGCCCGGCATCGTGTCGTCCGTACGCGCCTCGGCCCTGAGATAGATCTTTGCCACCTCGCGCTCATCGAGGAACCCGATGATGGCGTTCGCGTGATCGACGACCGGCACCTCGCGCAGTCCGTTAGCGACGAGACGCTGCGTGGCGCTGCGCAGATCGTCGTCTGGGCGCACGACCACCGCCGGCTGCATGATGTCGGCCGCAAGCACCCAAGGAGCCACCGTGCTCTCCTTGGCGAGCACCCGCATCGCGTCCGCACAAACCAACCCGACCACCTTTCCGTTTTCGACGACCGGGAACACGTCTTGCTCGGTGGCCTCACCCAGCTGCTCGATCATGTGTGCCGTGGACGTCTTGGGCTCGAAGCTGATGAACTCCCGATCGTGAGTCATCAGATCTTTCACCTGGATCGCCTTGAGGATGTCGATCAGCAGCGCGTCGCGGTGCACCGGCGAGTCGCGCTGGGTGGGAACTTGAGCTTCGTAGAGCGCCCGCTTGCGCAGCGCCACGAACGCGATGCCTTGCGCCAACATCAGCGGCACCAGAAGGTCGTAGTTTCCCGCCAGTTCGCAGACCAGTACCAGCGCGGCGAGCGGGACGTGGGCTATTCCGCCGTAGAAAACGCCCATGCCGACCAGGGCGAATGCGCCAGGATCGATGCGCGGGTCTTCGATGAGCAACTGCGTCAGCCTGCCGAACGCCCCGCCCGCGAGACCGCCGATGGCGAGCGACGGCGCAAAGTCTCCGGCGCTCCCCTGCGAGCCTATGGTGAGCGATGCTGCGAACAGCTTGACGATCGCCAGGATGAAGAGCAACTGCACCGAACCCCATCCGTCCGGCAGCCAGTCTGCCCCGCTGATGGCGGTCTGTACCGCCCCGTAGCCGCCGCCCAGGATGCCGAGGCCTTGCCCCGGCGTCCCGACCCTCGCGCCGATTGCCAGGATGAGCGACGTGCTGAGCGCTCCCAGCGCCAGACCGCCCAGCGCGGGGCGCGCCCAATCCGGCACCGGCAAAGCCGCGAAGAGCCTCTTCGAGCGCCGGAGCACCGCCGCGAACGCAGCAGCCAGCGCCGCAACCAAGAGCGCCAGCACGCCGAAGAGCGGCAGATGCCAGGGCACGAACTCGAAGCGTGGCGCGTGCGCGAGCAAGGTGCTTTCGCCGAAGATGGAGATGACGATGGAGTACGCGATCACGCTGGCAAGCACGGAGGGGATCAGCGCGTCGCTCTCATAGCCGTCTCGATAGAGGACCTCGACGGCGAGCAGCGCCGCCCCCAACGGCGTTCGGAAGACGGCAGAGATCCCAGCCGCCACCCCTGCGATGAGCAAGATGCGCCGCTCCCGCGCGCTGACCCTCAGCACTCGTGCGACCAGCGATCCCAGCGCACCGCCAATCTGCATGGTCGGGCCCTCGCGACCGCCGGCGCCCCCCGTCCCCAGGGTGAACAACGAAGCCAGCGCTTTCACCCAGATCACGCGGCGTCGAATGATGCCACCGTGATGATGAAAGGCCTCGATCATTGCGTCGCCGCCGCCTCCACGCGCCTCGGGGGCCCAGCGGGTCAGAATGCCGCAGGCCAGCCCGCCCACTGCAGGAAGCAGCACCAAGAGCCAGGGCCGAAACTCTCGCGGTCCAGCCCCAGCGGCGAACGTCTCCCCGTGCGCGCGCAGCGTCGCGTAACCTGCCAAGTCCTCGAGCACCAACCGCTGCGCGTACTCGAGAGCGCCGAAGAAGGCCGCACCGGCGAATCCTGCCGCCATGCCGACGAGCGCGGCGTGAAACAGCATGCGTCCGACGATGCGCAGATCGAGCGGCGCGGTCTCCGCAAAGATGATCGGCAGCAGACTGCCGTTGCGCTGCGCCCACCAGACACGCGCTTCCGAGTAGTACAGCCGCAGTCGTTCTCGCATCGATGCCCTATCTCGGCGCTCGCGCGGCTGCCGCGGATCCCGCGAGCCCCGCGAATCGAGCTACGAGCGGTTCAGGCGGGGCAAACGACCGCACCAGGAGGATCCACAGGCGCTGAGGTGTGGCAGCTAGGACGCTTGCGAGATCGTCCGAAAGCACCTCAGCGTGGTAGCAGATCTCGGTTGGTGCACCAATTGATTCGTGCTTAGCTCAGCCTGCCATGCTCGTGGCATTCGAGTCCTCCACCCAGGCACTTGCGCTCGGTTTCCTCGCGGACTCGCGCTCCGCGCACACGCCTATTTGTACTCGCCATCCTCGCGTAGAGGCTGAGGAATCCTAGGGTCCGCCTACGGAAGACCATGGATACTCCGCCCGAACTCAGCGCCGAAGTGAAGAGCTTCCTCCGCGGGTGGCTCACGTCGTACGAACAACTCCAAACGCTGCTCCTGTTGCGCCAGCGGCGTGACGAAAGCTTTTCGCCCCAGGCCATCGCCGAGATCCTACATGCGTCGGACATCGTCGCAGAAGAGGCGCTCGAGCACCTTCGCGGCGTGAGTCTCGTCGAGGTTTCGGTGGGCAGCACGCCTCGGAGCTACAAGTACGCGCCTGGAAGCATCCATCTGAGCGGTCTCGTCGAGCAGCTGGCTGATGCGTGGGATCGTCATCAGCTCGCCGTCATGAACCAGATGAGCGCGAACGCGATCGAGCGCGTGCGCACGGGGGCGATCCGGACGTTCGCTGATGCGTTCGTCCTTGGAAAGAAGAAGACCGATGGCTGAATTCGTCTATGCCTTGTGCGCCATTACCAGTTTGGTATGCACCGTGCTGCTGGTGAACGGCTATCGTCGCACCCGGGCGGGGCTGCTCTTCTGGAGCGGCCTCTGCTTCGCCGGCCTGGTCGTGAACAACGTGCTGCTGTTCGTGGACCTGGTGCTGGTGCCGGGCATGAACCTCGGTCTGCTACGCAGCGGCGCCGCACTCGCCGCGATGATGGTCTTGCTCTATGGCCTGGTGAGGGAGTCTCGATGACCGCCAACGAAGCCCTTTTGGTCTTGCACGGCGCGCTCGCGCTCGCGGCCTGGGTCGCCGGTTTGTTCTTTCTAAGGTTCTGGCGACTCAGCCACGACCGCCTCTTCGTCTACTTCTGCGCCGCATTCTGGCTGCTCGCAGTCAATTGGCTCAGCCTCGCAGCCATCCCCTGGGTTCCCGAGACTCGACACCAAGCGTTCATCGCCCGCTTGCTGGCGTTCACCCTGATCATCATCGGCATCGTCGACAAGAACCGACGCAGCAGAACCGGTTCCGCCCCGGAACGCTGAGCTCCCCCGCGGCGCGGTATCGCGCGACCCAAAGGGTGAAGCAGCGAGCCACTTCCAGTTGGACGCGGCTCTGAACACGGAACTTGGAGCTGCGTCACCAGATGCTCGAGTCGGCGAAGCTGCTCCACGATACCGCCACTTTGCGTCCTCCGAGCACGTCCTCGTCCAAACGGCGAAGTGCCACGACTGAGGTGGTTTTCGTGACGTCGCCGCGCCACTGGGCTAGGGTTGGCTCATGTCCAACCGCCCGTAGGATCTGCGCCCGGGTCGACGTCGCAGGGTAGGCCCAAGGTGGCGCCGTCCGCCAACGACCTTCCCTACATTCTCGAAGCGATCGCGGAAGCCGAGCGCGGCGACGTGATGGATGCCGAGACCAGTGCTGCGTACATCCGCTGGCTCGAGACCGGCGATGGCCCGTGCCCATGGCCGGACGACTCCTGACGCTGACACCAGCTTCGCACGGGCGAGCGCGATCGAGAACAAGTCAGCGTCGCCACCGCCGGAAGAAGTAGTGGATTCGGCGAACGCGCCACGACGTTCAGTCTCATGCTACGATGCCCCTGTGTCGACGAGCCGACCAGCACGCCCACTCGCCACCAAGCAGGACCTGCTCATGCGGCATGGACCACCCGCTGAGATCGTCGGTGGCGACCTCGTGGAGAAGGCCGCGCCAAGCCCAGAGCACGGCAGCGCTCAATTCGCATTGAGCGGGCAATTGTTTTCGCCGTTCGGCTCGTCGCGAGGGTCTGGTGGTCCGGGCGGGTGGTGGCTAATGACCGAAGTCGAGGTCGAGTACGAGACCCATGAGGTCTATCGACACGATCACCTCGGCTTTCGCAGGGACCGGCACCCTGTGCGCCCCTCGGGCAGACCCGTCGACGCGCGCCCGGATTGGGTGTGCGAAATCCTGTCCGCCTCGAACGCCTCGAACGATACGGTCCGCAAGTTGCGCACGCTCCACCGGGCGGGCGTCCCCCACTACTGGCTGCTCGACCCCGAACGGCTGACGCTCACCGTGCTCCGCTGGACCTCCGAAGGTTACTTGGAAGCACTCATTGCCACAGGGGACGAGACGGTTCGCGCCGAGCCCTTTGAAGCGATCGAACTGCCGCTAGCTGACATCTTCGGGACAGGATAAGACCTCCATTCGGCGCGACTATCTATCGCCGGCCAAACGTGATCAGTTGTAACAATTGTCTGTGCGAAGGAGAGGACTTGAACCTCCACGGGAGTTACCCCACTAGCACCTCAAGCTAGCGCGTCTGCCATTCCGCCACCTTCGCGAGGTGATGTTGGCTTCGGTCGGCGCGCGGGGCGCGGAACGAAGTTATGTCGTCCTGAAAGTCGAGCCGATCTAGCTCACCGACCCCCTCGTGGGCAAGGTCAACTCAAAGGAAAAGCGCGGAGGGCGCGCGCGGTGGGAGTGCGCCGGCCCGCTAGCCAGCGACAGGGGCCGATTTACGGGCGTTTTGCCGGCGGTTAGTTGGATTTAGTGGTGACGGCGTTGAGCGCTTCGACGACCTCGCCGAGCTCGAAGGGCTTGCGCACCCAGGCCGCGAACTGGCCCTGGGCTTCGGCGGGCACACCTTCGGGCTGGCCGGTGATGAGCACGAGCCGGGCGTCGGGGCAGGCGGCGCGCACCTTGGCGATGGCGTCGTCGACGTTGCCCTTGATGGGAGACAGATCGATGAGGGCGGCGTCGATGAGGGGCCTGCGCTGGAGCAGCGTGGCGAACTCGCTGGCAGAGCCGACGGCGATCACCTGGGCGCCGCGGGCTTCGAGCCCGAGCTCGAGCAGCGAGCGGACGTCTTTGTCGTCTTCGAGCACGAGGATGCGCGTGTTCTGCAGCGAGAGCGAGAGCCGCGGGGGAGCGCTCGAATGGCGAGCCCCCGAGGGAGTATCGGAGAGCGGCCAGCACAGCTCGAAGCTGGCGCTGGGGCGGGCCTGGACCAGGGTGAGGGAGGCGCCGGTGACACGGGCGAGCGCTTCGGAATGGCGTAGGCCGATGCCGGCGCCGCCGTTGCGCGTGGAGTTGGGGGGTGACGAAAAGAGTGTTTTCGCGCGATCCGTATCGATGCCGGGCCCCGTGTCGGTGACGGTGAAGTAGGCGTTGTCGCCGTCGCAGCGCACCGCCAGCGTCACTTCGTTCTGGGCGGGCGTGAACTCGATCGCGTTCAGCAAGAGATTGGTGAGGATTTGCAGCGCGCTCGAGCCGTTGCGCATGCGGGCCGAACTTTCGGTGTCTCCCGCGTAGATCAGCCGCACGCCGTTGTTAGCGGCCTGTGGTTCGACAGCCAGCAGCGCGTTGCGCGCGAAATCACACACGAGTCGATCGGCGGAGGCGCCGCTGATGACTTTGGCGCCGATGGCTTGCCGCGCGATTCTGTGACCCAAGCGGGCGTGACGGCGCGCGATTTCGATCGCTTGCTTGACCTCGGTCGCGGCCGGAGTACCGCTGGCGACATCGAGCCAGCCAAGGACCACGGTGAGAGCGTTGGAGACTTCGTGCAGCGCTCCCTTGAGATCGCTGTCTGGCTCTCCGACACCCGATTCAGGTTCGGCGTGCTCGGGATCACCTGCTCTGAGGCTCAAGGCGTCCGAGTTGTTCACGACTGAACCCTATTATGGCGCGCTCGATTAGGCCAGCACCATGATGCCTCACCACACCGGGAGTTCGATAACCGAGAACGCACACCGAAGGCTGTGAAGATTCTGCAGACAAAAACGACGTTCGGAGCGGGGCTGGTAGGTGTGGAACCTGCACCGTGATTCAAGCCTAACTGAAACGCCGGTTAGACACTGTGCAACCGAGAGCGTCGTCGTACAAGTGCTGCGCGGCGTCGCCACAGCGTCCACGGTCGGGCGGCCTTCATCCGACGAGGCAGCTGGCAGCAGTCAACTTATCGGTTGGACTTGGCGGGCTGCCAGCGGACTTCGGCGTACTCGGGGCTGCTGGCCAGCTTGACCAGATCGGCGACGGCCGAGTGTCGCTGCGCCAGCGCTGCCAATTCCTCGAGTGACGTCGGCGGTTCGGAGCGGGGCTGCTCTTGACCCAGGAGCTGCCTCAGACTGAGACCGAAATCGCCGGAGATGAAGAGACCGGTGCGTTGCTGCACCCGCCGAGCGGTGGTCACCACGGTCGTGTAGTCGAGCAGGCTCGGCTCGTCGCAGAGCTGTCGAAGCTGACGTTGCCCGCTCATGGGGATGCTCTCCCAGAGTACTTCGGCGAGATTCGCCACACTCTGCGGGTTATGGCTCGTGCTCGGCGGGCCGAACGCAATCAAGAGCGCCCGCAGCACTGCCTTGACCGGCGCCTCGCCCGCTCCGAACAAGAGCACGTGCTCGGGCCAGGCGGTCGCAAGCATGGAACCCACGTGGTAGCGGAGCGCGCTGGTGTCCTGGCTGACTTCGCCGCTGAGGATCAGGGACGGAGGGTTCAACAGGGCCAGGCTGATCGTGACGGAACCGGCGCTCCGCCGCTGAAACATCGGCGTGCGGGTGAGGCCCAGGGCGCGCGCGGCCTCGGAGTAGACCCGCGCCAGGGTGGTGGGTGCACCGATCGGCACCCGCTCCAGACCCGTCACCCCGTAGGTGCTCGGATCGCGCCGGAACACGTGGGAGGCGCCCTCCCAGACGATGCGGAGCGCTTCGACACCCGGTGCGACCGCCCCGCGAAACAGCATCGCGCGAACGGCTTCGGGCAGCTCGGGCTGATCTCGCAACGGTGGCGCGGCCTCGGCAGCGGTGCCGTCACCCTCGCAAGCAGCGATCAGGTGCCCGACGGCGCTCGCGTAGGCGTAGTTCCCGTCCTGCGAGATCGCGTCGTGTAGCCGGCGGAGCGCCCAGGGGTCCCCCGGCTTCAGCTTGGAAAGCCGGCGGCAGACGCTCACGAGATCTTGGGTGCGCTCGGGCCTGCCTTCGAGTCGGGTGATGAGCTCGCGAGCGGCG
The DNA here is from genome assembly GCA_025937785.1 of Polyangiaceae bacterium. GTDB lineage: Bacteria > Myxococcota_A > Polyangia > Polyangiales > Polyangiaceae > JAICQQ01. The sequence goes on along the minus strand of JAICQQ010000020.1, from coordinate 55,485 downwards.
GCTTCGTCGCCACGTTGGAGGCGCTGCAGCAGGTCGGCTTCGTCCGGCGCCGGTTCGGCGAAGGGGGACTGGATGACGCCGCTGATCTCATAGCCCGGGCTCAAGGGGCGGACGACCCGCCCCGAATCGGGAGGGAGGTTATCGGCGTAGGCCAAGGACGAATCCGGCTCGGCGTCGTCGAGCGGGCTCGGCAGCGGATCGAGGATTTCCGGAACCGGGGGGCCCTGCATGAGCCGCTCGCTGGAGTCGGGGCCGTTGGCTTCGAGGACTTCGGGGGGCGGCGGCTGCTCGGCGCCCTCCGAGACGGCAACCTCGCCCGCCAGCGGGGGAACCTCGACGACCGCCGGGACGCGGGCGTTGGTGACCGGGACGTGCACGACCTCTGCCGGGGGCTGCTCTGCCGGGCCCTGCTGTTCTGGGATCTCCCAGCCTTCGTCGTCGGCAACCGTGGCGGCGGGGGTGGAGCGCCGCGTGGCGGCCGCTCGCTCCAGAGGTGGCTCGGCGGCGGGGTCTGCCTGTTGGCGGTGGAGGGCGTCGAGCAGGGCGGTGGCGCGAGCGCGGAGGGTCTCGTCGCGGGCCGCTGACTCGGCCCAGGCCAACGCCAACTCGGTGTTGCCGAGGGCGCGCGCGGTCTCGGCCGCGAGCAGCGCGACTTCGCCCGCGGAACGCAGCTCTTGGAGATCGCCGGTGAGCGCGCGTTCGAAGAAGCGCTGTGCTCGGAGGTGATCCTGGGCTGCGAGCGCTCGTTCGGCGAGCCCCAGAGCCAAGAGCGGCCGCGGCCCGATGCGCCCGATCAAGTTCTCGAGCTCGGTGAGGCCCGCCCCCGCCCCCGCGCCCAGTATCCGATCCAGGGCTTCGGCGACCAGAAAGCCGCGCAGCTCTTCCTGAGCATCGCTGAGCTCGCCCTCGAGACCGCGCAGCTCGGCGACCATGAGGCGTGCCTGATCGGCGTCGCTGACTCCGCTCTGCCGATACCCGAGGCTGTGCTTCATGAGCAACGCCTCCGCATCGCCCGGTGCGAAGCGGGCTGCGATCTTCACGCGGCGTGCTGCTTCCTTGGTGTCGCCCGCGGCCAGGGCGGTCTGGGCGGCTTCGACCAGCAGCCGCGCGCGCTCTTCGGGGCTGGCATCGGACGCCAGCGCCAACTCTTCGAGCGCGTGCCCCAGCGCGAAGGGGTCTTCGCTCAAGCGTTCGATCCTCACCTTCAGCTGCCGCCAGTGCAGGTTCTGCGACCAGCCTTCGATGCCTTCGAGCACGCGCCGCGCCGCGCCGACATCGCCCGCGCTGAGCTGCGCCTCGCAACTCTTGAAGGCGAGATCTGCGGCCTCGGTGCGGTCCCGGGCCAGCGCGCTCGCTCGCAACCACAGGGTTGCGGCGCGCGCGGGATCCCCGAGCCGCTGATTCAAGTCCGCCAGTACCCTGAGCACGCTCAAGTTGTCGCCGGTGGCCGCCACCAGCGCCTCGAGCTCGGTGCGCGCCTCTTCTGGACGGGCCAGGCGCTGCTCGAGCACCATGGCCCGGTGCAGCTGGATGCGGCGCACGTCGTCCACCAGGGGGGCGACGGTGGCGCGGCGCGCCAAGATTTCGACGAGCCCTTCGAAATCGCCACGCCCTTCGGCCTCGCGCTCCCGAGCCGCGAGCGCCTCGAGATCGTTCGGATTCAGCTCGAGCACCTCGCGGTAACGCGCGAGCGCCGCGCTCTCGTCGCCTAGCTCCTCGAGCAGCGCGCCCAGGCGCTTCAAGAGCTCGAGGCGATCGGCGGGGTCTTGCTCATGGTCGACCATCATGTCGAGCGCCTCGGCCTGCGCCCGCTTGTCCCCCGCCTGCTCGGCGAGCGCTGCCATGTCCCCCAAGAGCCCGCGGTCTTGGCGCTCGCGCGCGATGGGAGCCAACACCTGCAGGGCTCGTTCCGGATCGCCGCCCGTGCCGATCAGCGCCGCCAGCTCGACGCTGAGCTCGACGCGCACGTCAGGTCTGAGGTCGTCTTTTTGCAGGCGGTCCGAGAGCAGCGCCTCCAGATCGGTGTTGTGGCCCGCCTGGCGGTACGCTTCGGCGAGTCGCTCTTGCACCTCCGCGTGCGCTTCTTTGTCGAGGCCTTCGATGTTGAGCGCGCGCTTGAGCGCATCGATCGCTTGCGAGAGCTGGCCCGTCTCGCGACAGTGCGCCGCGATCTCGAACAGCCCCGCCAAACGCTCGTTCGCCGGCACCGCTCGCAGCACCTGCTCGAGCAGCTCGTGGTCGCCGACCTCGTGCGCCAGACGCTCCGCCGTGCGCACCAGCGACCGGTCTTCGGGGCGGCGTTCGGCGGCCGCCACGAACAGGCGCGCGGCGTCCGGGACGCGCCCGAGCTCGATCGCGAGCTCCCCAGCAAAGCGCAGGAGCGAGGCGCCGACACCCGAAAACTCCTCGCGCGCCAGCGCCAGCGTTTCTTGGATCACGCGTTCGGCCGACTCGCGGTCGGCCGCCAGCACCGGAACGCTCGCGCTGAGCTCACTGAACGCCTCGCTGCCCGGATCGCACTGGATCGCGCTCAGGACCGCCTGCTGCGCCGGCCGCACCGCGTCGAGGCCGTTCAAGGCGATCGAGGCGCCGCGCACCAGCAGCAGTGCGCCGTTGTAGCCGCTGGCGTGCTTCAGGATGCTGCCGAGCGCGCGTTCGTAGCGCAGCTCGAGGATCTCGCGATCTTCGGGGGCGCCCCGCAGCACGGCTTGCATTGCATCGCCCAGCGCCGTGAGCGTGTCGAGATCCGGGCTGACGGCGAGCGCCCGCAACAGGACCTCGAGGCGCTGCCGCGCGCCTGACATGCTGTCATCCGCGAACATCGCGGCGCGCTTCAGCCAACGCGAGCGCTGATAGCGGTCGGAGCTCTCTTGCGCGACGCGCTCCAGGGCACGCACGAACTCGGCGCGGTTGTCCAGGCTCTGCACCAGGCGCGCGAGCATGACGAACGCGACGCCCTCCGTGGGGACCGCCTCGAAGGCTTTGAGCGCGTGAGCGTAGGCGCGCTCGAGCTGCTTGCGCTGCTCCATCTGGCGCGCGGCTCGATAGTGCGCGGCTCGCGTGCCGTACATGCCGAGCGAGCGGGCCGCCAGGCGCTCGTAGACTTCGTCGAGCAGAGCGATGTCTTCGGGACGCGCGCTGCGTTCGACGATCGCAAGCACGTCCGTGCGACTGGGGTCGAGGCCGAGCGCGCGCGCACCGATGTCGAGCGCGTCGCGCAGGCGGCCGGCCTCGAGCGCTACCCCCGCCGCCACCGAGAGGATACGCGCGGTTTCCGCGCGGTCGGTGTGTGCTTCGGCCAAACGCTCGAGCTCCGCCAGCGCCGCCTCGGCACCTGCGAAGTTCAACAGATCGGCGGCCAGCTTGGAGTACCCGTGCTCGGGATCCAACCGCGCGGCGTGGCGCCAGGCCTCGAAGGCTCCCGCCGTGTCGCGAGCCAGATCCCAGCGTGCGGCGCCGACTTCACGCCAGGCCTCGGCGACGGTCGCGGGATCTTCCACCACGGTGGCCGTGAGCACGTCGGCGCGCACTTCGAGCAGCGCCAAGATACCGTCGGAGCCCCGCGGGCTCGGAAAGCGTTCGAGCTCGGCCTGCACTGCCTTCGCGTCGACGCCCTCCTTGAGCGCGCGCCCCAAGGTGCGTGCTGCGCCGTCGGCGTCTCCGGCGTCGCGGCGGCGCACCGCAACGCGGAGCAACACCTGACCCCGCAGATCGCCGGGCGCCCCGGAGGCGAGCCAGCGCTCGATCACCGCGATCCCGAGGCCGCGCTCGCCGACGGCGTCGGCCACCTCCAAGATCGCCTCGCGCAGATCGTCTTTGCGCGGGCCGAGCACGTCGAGCGCGCGGCGGGCGATCGCAGCGCTGCGATCGGGGTCGAGCTTCGCCAGCGTGCGCAACGCCTGACTGATGGGCGTCGCCAGACGATCGAGGGGTTCGGGCTGCGACAACAGCCACGCCAGCGCGTCGCTCAGGCGCGCGGCGTCGCCCGCCTGGATCACGCGGCCGAGCAGCACCTCGGCCACTGCGAGATCACCGGGCCTGAGCGCGAGTTGCCGCTGGGTCCACGCCAGCGCCAAGAGCGGCGAGCCTTCGCTCTCGTAAGCCTTGGCGATGGCGGCGCAAATCGTCGTGCGCGGCACCACCACGCCCACCGCCCGCTCGAGCGCCGCGTGGTCGGGCTGGGGTGCATCCGCCACGGCGAACGCGCGCGCAGCCACCGGCCGCGTGCGCGAAGGGTCGGCGTGGCAAGCGGCCTCGGCCAGCGTGCGCGCTTCGTGCACGTCGCCCGCCGCCAGCAGCGATTCGACGGCGATGCTCAGCAACGTGGCCCGAAGCGGCGGCCGCAGCGGCGCTGCCACGCGCACCAGGGCTTGCGCGCGGGCGCGTTCGTCCCGCACGCGGCTCGCGAGCACCAAGCCGAGCGCGCTCACCTCGGTGTGTGTGTTCGAGTCGCCGAGCCACGGCCTCAGGTCGAGCAGCGCGCGTTCGAAATCGCGGCGGCCGCGCGCCAGGCGCGCGCGATCGAGCACCAGGGCCTCTTTCTCGGGGCTGTGCGCCTCTGCCGCCAGGTCGTCGAGAAAGTCCTCGAGCTTCGCGAAGTCGCCCACGCGTTCGAGCAGCAAGCGGTACTGTTGGCGCCAGCGAGCTTGGCCCGGGGCCAGCTCGACCAGGGCCGCCAGGATCGGCAACGTCGCTTGCACGTCGTCGGGGCGCCCCAAGAGCACGCTGGCCACGCGCGCCAACACCTGCACGTCTTGCGGCTGCCGCGCGAGCTGCTCGCGGGCGGTCCGCAGCGTCTCGTTCTGCAAGCGCACGCGCGGGGCGAGGCGCTCGAGCGCCTGGCGCGCCTCGACGTGGGTCTCTTGCTGCGCCACCAAACGTCGCGCTGCCCAGGCCGCCAGCCCCGGATCGGACAAGCGCTCCTCGGCGAGATGCAGCAGTTCTTCCGCCGAGGAGCCCCACGCCTCGCTGTCCGTGGCACGCTCGGTGACTCGGATCAGGCCCTCGACCAGGGGCGCGAAGTCCATCGTCTGGGCCGCGTGCTCGCGCAGGCCTTTCCAGGCATCGTGTTCCGCGGGGTGGTTCACCACCGCATCCAGCCAGCCTTGCACGGCCCGCGTCGGGCGCGCGAGCTTGGCGCTGTAGATGCGAGCCGCCGCCGTGCGCGCGGCGGCGCGGGCAGCGCCCTCGAGCCCGTCCGCCGCCAGCTCGAGCCGCGCGGCCCGCAGATCGTGCAGCCCGACCTCGTCCAGCAATCCGTCGAAGCCGGAGTCTTGCTCGCCACGCTCGAGGCGTGCCGCAGCCAGCACCGCATCGCGCGCGTTGAAGTCGCTCTCGAGGCGCGCGTCGAGCCCCGCGGCGATGCCCCGGTGGAGCTCGCCTTGCTCGGCCGCAAGCTCCATGCGCGCCAGGTGTACGGCGCGCGCCGGCTCGTCGGGCAACGCGCGCGCGTGTTCGCGCAGCACCTCGTCGGCAGCCCCGGCCCGCCCGCGCTCAGTGAGCTCGTGGTGCAGCGCATTCGCGGCCTCGGCGCATTGCGGTGCGGCCTCGAAGGCGCGCAGCAGATCTTCGAACGCGGCTGACTTTTCGCCCGCGCGCTCGCGCCGGCGGCTGCCCTCGACGTAGGCGAGCGCGGCGCTCTCTGCCGGCAACGAATCCGGCGCCCAAGCCCCGACCGCGCCCAAGAGTTCGGGCGGCAGCGGATCGGTGTCGGCGTGTTCGGTGGCCTCGCGCAACGCTCGAGCCGCGCCCGCTGCGTCCCCTGCCCGCGCGAGCAACACGGCGATGCGGGTCAGCAGGCGGCTCAGCGCGACTCCGCTGCGATCGTTCAGCATCGGGCGCAGCGTGGCAGCGGCGAGCGCCGGCTCGCCGAGCCCCGCGAACCAGGTCGACAGCTCGGTCCGCAGTGAGGGGTCGTCGCCCAACACCAACGCGCGACGCGCCAACCGAGTCGCGGTGTCGAGCTCGGAGCCGCGAGCCGCCAACGCGCGGCTCAGCGCCATCGCGGCACGACGCTCCGCCTCGGGGTCATGCTGTTTGTCCGCCGCTCGCAGTTGCGCCTCGAGCGTCGCGAGCTCAGCGTGTGGCCCCTTCTTGCGCGGGATCGGCAAACCCGGGCGCTGCTGTTCCAACGTCAGCGCGGTCACCGAGAGCGGACCCGAGATCCCACCCCAAGGCGGCGGAAGCGTCCGTCCTTTGAGTTCGGATTCGCCCGCAGCAGCGGTGAGCCCGACGTCGCCGGCGCCGTTGTCATCTGAGGAATCGGACGGTTGAGAGGACATTTCGGCTGCTCGAATCAGACCAAGGACCCGAGGCACAGTCTAGTATCCCCCGAATTCAGCCACGTCGGCTTTTGTGACAATACATAAACGAAACCAGCCCTTGTGCAGAACCAGAGGCCCGGATTAGCCTTTGCCCCCAAGCCGTGGCTGCTCCCACAGCTGGAGACGACGTATGCGCCAAAGATCACTTATTTCCACGCTCATCGGCCCTGCGACCCTCATCGCCACCAGCGCGTTCGTGCTGGGTAACCCCGCGACGGTTCACGCCCAGGCCCCGGCTGCACCGGCGCAACCTGCACCGGCTCCAGCCGCACCGGCTCAACCAGCCAAAAAGCCGGACGCGAAAACCACCAAGGCCGCACGGGCAGCCTACGGTGAAGGTCAAAAGGCGTTCGAAGCGGGCGACTATCCGGCGGCATACGCCAAGTTCAAAGAGGCCAACGAACTGATTCCGGCACCCCACGCCGAGTACTGGCTGGCCCTCTCCCTCGATCGCCAAAACATGCTGCAAGAGAGCATCGCCGCCTACGAGGCTTTCCTGGCCAACCCCGAAGCCTCCAAGGTCGGCGCCGACCAGGTGGCATCGGCCCAAACCCGCCTCACGGAGCTGAAGGCCAAGTTGCCCGGCAAACTCAGCATCGTCACCACCCCTCCCGGCGCCACGGTGCTCGTCGATGGAGCGCCGGTGGAAGGCGTCGCCCCGGTCACGAGCGAACTCGCCCCGGGCATGCACAAGGTCTCGGTGACCCTCGAAGGGTACGAACCGCAAGAGGTGCAGGTCGAAGTGAAGCCGGGCGAAGAAGCCGAGCAGAAGCTGCAGCTGACAGAGATACCGAAACCGGTGGCTGCGGCGCCTCCCCCGCCTCCACCTCCGGCCCCCCCACCGCCTCCCCCGCCTCCACCGGAGCGCAGCATGGTGCCCGCGTACGTCACGCTCGGCCTCGCAGGCGCCGGGCTCGTGGCGGGGACGATCTTCGGCGTCAAAGCGCTGCAAGAAAAGCAAGACTTCGAGGACATGCCGACCACCGACCGCGCCGACGACGTCGAGCGCTACGCGCTGATCGCAGACATGTCATTCGGCATCGCGATCACGCTCGGGGTCACCGGCATCGTGCTGCTCACGAGCGACGCGCCCGCCGAGGCGCCTACCGCCGCCTCCGCAGACAAGAGCCCGCTCGACAAGAGCCGATTCAGCTTCGCGCCGTACGTCGGCAAGAAGACCGGCGGCGCAGCGGCCAGCTACGCTTTCTAACTGCTTCTGACGCTTTCCTGACGCTCGCCTCCGCTCAGCGGCCTGGCTGCTGCCAAAAGGCGATCGCTTCGTCGAGATACACCTCGCGTGCGCCATGACCCGTCGGGTGGGCGGCCAGCTTCACTGGCCAGCCCAGCGCTTCGAGTCGCGTCCCGAGCGCGCGCGCCGCGCCAGCTACCGAGTCGTGCTGACCGAAACCGATGTAGACGGGGGACACCGGCAGCGTCGGCAACTCCGGCGTGGCGTAGCCCGAGCCACCGCTGAGGACGGCATAACCGGCGACCTCGGGCATGTCGCCGTGCAAGAGCACCGAGGCTACGAAGTACGCCCCCGAAGACGAGCCTGCCAGGTACACGCGATCGAACTTCACCCGCAGCAACCCTTCCAGTTGCGAGCGCTTGCGCTGAAGTCTTCCGATGAACATGTCGGCCTGGCGCTCGTAGCTTTGTTTGCTCGTCGGCCAGCCCCACCAGCCGGGGTACTTTGCAGGCGCGTACCCCTGATCGCCGCGCGGCAAGAGCGCGACGATGCCGGCGCGCTCGGAGCTGTTGGCGACCACCTCGGCCAGGTTCGTCTTCTGCACGCTGACGCGCGTGGGCGGCACGATCCCATGCAGGTAAATGAGCAGCGTGGTGACCGGTTTTTCCGGCAACACGAAGCAAGCGTCCGCGTCGAGGACGCGCAAGCGTTCGGGGCAAAAGTCGTGCGCGCCTTCAGCGGCGGGGAGCGCCGGCCACGCCGGCGCGGGTGCCGCCGGGGGCGGCTCCGTCGCAGAGGCTGTCGCGACGCCCGGAGGCGGCTCGCACACCGCAGCGTTCGTCGGAGCGCTCGGCGCGACGGCTGCGGCGCCCCCATGGGCGAGCGGACGGGCGGGCGGCGCCGTGGACTCGCAGGCTCCGCACACGAGCGCCGCCACGAGCGCGCTAATCGAAGCGCTTGCCGATCGCATCCACCACCTGACCGAAGTCCGGGGGCAGCAGCACCGGCGGGTTCTTCAGGTTGCTGGTGACGCCCGCGATGGCGCTTTCGTGGTAGGCGACTTTGAACTCGGTGAACTTGAGGCCGTTCGCCGTCGAGATGCACACGGTGCGATCGCGGCTGCCGATGGTGCCGTTGGAGACGAGCTTCTCGAGCACCGCGAGACCCACGGCGGTGTGGGGACAGGTGTACATGCCGGTCCTGTCGGCGCGCGCCGCGGCATCGGCGAGCTCCTGCTCACTGGCTTGCTCCACGAGCCCGTTCATCGCCTCGAGCGCGCGCACCGCGCGCGGCGCGCTCACCGGGTTGCCAATCTGGATGGCGGTGGCTTGAGTCTGCTTGGCAACGATGGGTTCGACTTCGCGCTTGCCGGCCTGCCAGGCGCGGTACAGCGGGTTTGCGTTCTCGGCCTGCGCTACGACCAGGCGCGGGAAGCGTGAAATGACGCCGAGCTCGCGCATCATCTTGAAGCCGGCATAGAGCGCAGAAGCATTGCCCAGGTTCCCGCTGGGCAGGATGATCCAATCGGGGACCTCCCATTCGAACTGCTGCACGACCTCGATCCCAACGGTCTTTTGACCCTCGATGCGCAGCGGGTTCATCGAGTTCGCCAGGTAGACGATGTTCTCTTGGGCGAGCCGTTTGACGATGGCCATGCAGCCGTCGAAATCGGTGTCGAGACCGAGCACCAGCGCGCCGTGCGCCAGAGGCTGCACCAGCTGGGCCGTCGAGATCTTGCCGCGCGGCAAGAGCACGACGATGGGCAAACCTGCGGCGGCTCCGTACGCAGCCAACGCAGCGCTCGTGTCTCCCGTGGAAGCGCAAGCGACGGCCTTGACCTGGAGCCCGCGCCGTACCGCGGAACGCACCACGCTCACGAGCACGGTCATGCCCAGATCTTTGAACGACCCGCTGTGGCTGTTGCCGCACAGCTTGACCCAGAGATCGCTCAGCCCCAGCTCCTGTCCATAGCGCTCGGCCCAGAACAGATTGGTGCTGCCCTCGTACATCGAGACGATATCGTCGTCCGGAATTTCGGGCATCACCCACTCGCGTTTGCCCCATACGCCCGATCCGTAAGGCCACTTGTTCAACTTGTAGCGTTCGTCGAACAGCTTGGTCCACTGTGGACCCGTGCGCTCGGCCAGTGCTGCGAGGTCGTGCACGACTTCGAGCAGCCCACCGCAGGTAGGACAGGTGTAAATCGGCTGTGTTACCGGCCAGGAACCGTCACAACCCTGGAAGCAGCGGAATGTTGCTCGATAGGCCACGGCGCGGACTATATCGTCAGCGCCGTCCGCGTCGAGTTCCGAGGGTGATTCCCGAAGCTTCTGGGGCGAATCCGCCGTCCTCGTGCGTGATCGGCTTTTCGGCCTACGGCCCCCTGCTCGCGTCGCCACGTTGCGTCGCCGTCCCGCGCCGAGTCACGCCGGCTCCCACCCGCGCCGACTCTGGCGCGCGCGTCAAAACAGGATCGCTGCGCAGGGCATGTAGGAGCAAGGGCACCCCGCGCTCGGTACCTGCGATCCACGCGCTGCGCGACTGCAAACTTCAGGAGCGACTAGAACGCCGCGCGAGCGCAAACAGACAAGGATTGCGAACCTATGCGCCAAACTTTCTGCCTGCCTCGGCCGAAGGGGAGCACTAGAATTATCGGTGCGTCGGCGCCGGGCGAAGCGGCGGACTCGCATTCATTCGCGTTGGCAACGTCGACCTCGGAAACGTCGAACTAGGAGTGAGCACAATGAGGACATTCATACTTGGCATAGCTGGTTTGGCGCTGTGGTCGCTCGCCGTCGCTTGCGGCGGTAGCGATAACTCGGGTGATGACGACGACCAAGTGACCACCAACGGTGCCACCAATGGCTTTGGCAACAACGCCTCGAACACCACGGGCGCGGCCAACAACCCCGAAGAGTGTCCCAACACCGCCCCCGCCCCCGCCGATTCGTGCAGCGGTATCGCACCCGGCGTTTCGTGCGCCTACAGCAGCGGCACCTGTACGTGCTCCGGCATTACCTGGAACTGCGCTGGCACCTCCGGCGGCAACAACAACGGCGGCTTCAACAACAATAACAACAACAACAACAATACCTTCGGCGGCATGACTGACGGCAGCGGCGGCAGCGGCGACGGCGGGAGTGGTAACGGCAACGGCTTCGGCGGCGACTTCGGGATCGGTGGCGGCATCTTTGGCGGTAACGGCGGCAGCGACAACGGCGACTCCGGCGGCAGCGGCAACGAAGGCGGCGGCACCAGCAACACCGACGTCGGTGGGGCTGGCGGCGGCGCAGGGGCGGACGGCAGCGACAGCAGCGGTAGCAGCGGCGGCCCCGACGTCGGGTGCGTGCCCGGCGGCCTCTGCGAAGAGTTCCTGTCGACGTGCGACCCCGGCGGCGACAGCAACATCTGCGTCTGCATCGGTGACGAAGATCTCACCTACCTCTGCGACTAGCCCCGACTCCGTCGCGGCTCAGCGCGGGACGCGACCGGCGGGTTCGTCCGCGAGGCTGCGCAGGAACAGGGCGAGGTCACTCCGCGCCTTGGCAACCTGATACGCCACGACTGTCGGACTGCGCCCACGAGAGAATGCGCCGCCACGTCGAAAACACGCAAAGCTGCCGAAAAACGGCTCGCGGAGCGCACCCGAACTGGTACACCAGCGAAGCCGTGCAGCGTGCGTACCCCACCCCATTCGGTCGAGCCCTCGTGCGCCAAACGTTTGCGGCTCGATGGTGGAGGCTGCTCTTGCTCTTCAGCGGCAGCGTCGGGTGCGACCCCGAGCCGCAGCCCGTGGAGCGGACGGAGCCATGGCGCGCTCCGGCTGCGGCGTCGGCGCCAGGCCCCGACCTCGCAAAAACCCTGCAGTACACGCTGGCGCCGAAGCAAGCGATCACGTTTTCGCTGAAGACCCAGACGACGCTGATCACCGGAGTGTTTCCGATCGTGCGCGGTACGCTCGACCTCGATCCCGTACACCTGAAAAACTCCGAGGCGAGCTTACGCATCGACCTGGGGGCGGTCCGCATCACGTCCGGCAGCGAGGACGAGAACCGAGGCTACAGCGTTTCGGCACAGAACTGGCTGAACCTGGGGGCGTCGATCCCCGAAGCCAGTCGCGACACCCGGCGCTGGGCGACGCTGCTCCTCGAGGAGGTGCCCGAAATCGACGCAGGCTCCGCTCATGAAGCGCGCGTCGATCGCAAGCGGCTCGAGCAGCTGAAGGCCGCGAGCGAGCCCACGTCCACCACCGCTGCCGGCGCGGACGCTGACCCCAATGCTGACCCAGACGTGGCGCCAGCCGAGACCCGCAGCCTGCCGGGCGAAATCCGCGTGGCTCGCGCGCGCGTGCGCGGCAGCCTCGAGTTGAACAACCGGCGCGTGACGCAGCCGTACTCCGTGTCCATCGAGTTTCACTATCCCGCCAAGGCAACGCCAGGGTTCCCTCCGGACCGGGTCGTCGTCGCGAGCCGCGGCAGCTACAAGATCGCGCTGGAGCAATACCAGATAGCCCCGCGCAACGCGGCAGGCATGCTGATCTCGAGCGACCTCAAGCTCTTGGGTGAGGAGGTGGCGCGCAGCGCGCAAGTGACATTTGCGCTCGAGTTCGTACCCTCCGCGCGAAAACCCCTTTAGCCTCCGCGCTCCTCGCAGATTTCAGCGCCGCTGGCAGGACGGGGCGCGCGAACGATGGTAGCTGAAGCAGACATGCGATCGACCGTGCAGCACGCGACTTCTGGGCTGGGCCCCACCGGCGTCGGCCTGGGTCTGCGCTGGGAGTTTCTGGAGCAGGTGCTCCAGGGACCGCCGATCGACGTCGCGTTCTTCGAGGTCTCCCCGGAAAACTACATGCGTCGCGGAGGCTACTACCCGGCCGCGCTCGAGGCCCTGAAAGAGCGCTACGCGTTCGTGACGCACGGCCTCACGCTCAGCCTGGGTGCGGCCGATCCGCCTTCCGCCAGCTACCTCAGCGAGCTCGACGCCGAGATCACCCGCCTCGGTTCGCCCTGGCACTCGGACCATTTGTGCTTCAGCAGCGCGGGGTCGCTCGTGCTGCACGAGCTCTTGCCCCTGAAACACTCGCGCGCGAACGCCACGCGCGTGGCCGATCGGCTGCGCGCCGTGGAAGACAGGCTCGGTGTGCCTATGGCGGTCGAAAACATCTCGTACTACGCGCACCCAGGTGCGCCAGAGATGCCAGAAACCGAGTTCATTCGTCAGGTGCTCGATCAGAGCGGCTGCGGGCTCTTGCTCGACGTGAACAACGTTTACGTCAACGCGCAGAACCACGGCTTCGACGCGCGGCAGTTCATCCTCGATCTCCCGCTCGAGCGGGTCGTGCAACTGCACGTGGCTGGGCATAGCCCGTCGGCGTGGGATCCGGAGCTCATGATCGATACCCACGGCGCACCGGTGTGTGACCCCGTGCTCGATTTATTGGAGCTCGCGATCTCGCACATCGGGCCGGTGGCGGTGTTGCTGGAGCGCGACAACGCAATTCCAGAACTGCCGGAGCTCTTGGCTGAAGTGAGCCAGCTGCGCGCGCGCTACAGCGCAGGCCTCGAGCGGTTCCAGGGGCTCCATGCAATCCCTGCTTGAGAAGGTCTGGGCCGATCTGACGCTGGGCGACGGCTTCGGCGAGACGATCGAGGAGGGCGAACGGTGGCTCGCGCGCCAGGGGCTCGACCCGAGCGACGCGCGCTACCTGAGCCGTCAAGGCTTCGAGCGGCTCCTCACCTACCGGCGACTCGTGCGCGCCAATCTGCGAGAAGCGCTCGAGCTCTGCATGCCCCGCGTCGTGGCGCGCCTGGGGACCACGTTCGACGAGTACTTCGCGCGTTTTCTGCGCGATCGAGGGCCGCGCACCCACTACCTCCGCGACGTCACGGCAGAGTTCTTGGAGTTTTGCGTGCCACTCTGGGCAACTGACCCGCGCGTCCCCGCTTACGTCATCGAACTCGCCGATCACGAGGCACTGCAAGTGACCATCGGCTCGTTGCCAGCGCTCCCCAAAGACCACGTCCCCCCGGAGCTCGATCTCGAGACGGGCGTCGAGTTCATCGACGCTTGCCGCATCGTGCACTACGAACACGCCGTCCACGAGCTCCCGGACGCCGAGAGCGACCCTAGCCACCCCCGCCGCGAATCCACGTGGTTGCTCGTGTACCGGAGCCGCGAGCACCAGGTGCGTTATCTGAAGCTGACGGCGCTCGCGGCGGCGATCTTGCTGCGGCTCATGGAGCTCAAGGAGAGTTTGAAGCAAGCCGTCGTCGTGGCGTGCGCAGAACGTCGCACCCCGCTCGGCGAAGACGTCCTGACCGGAACCGCCACCCTGCTCGCAGATTTGGCCGACCGCGGGGTACTGCTGGGCAAATCCGCGTACCGCGTGGGTGAAATCGGCGCGTAGGCTCCCCGAGTAGCGCTCACCAGGCAGCCGGTTTGTGACACCGCGGTGGATTGTCAATCTGGCCGAGCGTCCCCTGGCTATGATGGCCTGGTCATGGGTAGCGGACCGCTGGACGATCCTCGGCTGCAGGCCGTCGAGGCAGCCCTCGACAGCGGAAGGTTGGACCAAGCGCAGACCCTCCTGAAAGAGTTCCAGCCAACACCGTTGCATCGGCAAGGCTTGTCGTACCTGACGACGCGCCTCCTGTTCCAGCGCGGCAGGCTGAGTGTCAGCGAGGTCAGCTCTCGCATGCACCAGGTGCTGAAGTCCATCCAGGACTTCCCTCAGGCGCGGGCGCTCTTGGCGGCAGCGGAGGGCGGCACCCTCTCACCGCAATCGCTCGCCGGGGACTCGGGGCGACCCACGAATCTCGCGATCCCTGGGCCGCCGGCGTTGCCCACGTTCTCCGGGCCCGGGCCCGAGCCGGAGCTGCCCAGCCCCTCGCTGATCGACGGCGACGATGACATCGATACCGAGCCGCTACTCGGCAGTGACGGTTTCGATTTCGAGCCGCCCACGCTGCCGGAGCTGCCATTGAAGCTGCGGCAGGAGTCGCTCGGCCTACCGCCACTCAAGCTCACCGGCGCTGACTTCGCGCACGACTCCAGCCCCTCGCGAAGTACCTCCCCGGCGTCCTCCGGGGGACCGCGCATCGACCCCTCCGAACTCACGATCACACTGCAGGCACCGCCGGATAGGGCCGCGGCGGGCCCGCCCGAGCTAGAGCTAGAGCCAACGCCCGCGCCACGACCAGAGCCCCAGGAAGCGCCGACCTTGTTCTCGGTGCTCACGCTGCTCGACGAACGACGCTTCGGGGATGTCTTACAGCGGATCGGTGAAGGCCACGATCCGCGTGCGCCCGAGCTCACACTGATGCGGGCGCGTGCCTACTTGGGCATGGGCAGGAACGACGCCGCCTGCGACGCGCTCGAACCGCTGTGTCAATCCACGAGCATCGGACCTGAACTCAGAGCCGGCTGTGCGCGCCTGCTCCTCGAAGCCGAAGAACCCCTGATCGCGCTCGATCAGGCCGAAATGGCGCACCGCATGGCTCCGGAATCGCCCTCCGTGCTGCTCACGATGGCCTGGGCGCTGCTGCGCGTCGAGCGGCGCGACCTCGATCTGACGAAGCGTGCCACCGCCGCGGCGCTGCTGCAGCGCTTGGACGCTGCCGGCGGCCCGACCCCGGCGCTGGCCTCTGCGCTGCTCGCCTGCATCGACGCCGAGGAAGGGCACTGCAAGCAGGCGCTGCTGCATGCGGCGCGTGCCCTGGAGCTGGATCCTGCGTCGGTCGACGCGCTCGTCGCCACGGCCGTCGCTCGCGCGGCGCGCGGTCAGCTCATCGAGGCGGCCGAGACTTGGCGCAAGCTGCTCGCCCTGAGCGAGGACGAAGCCACGGTGCTGCGACCGCGCTTGGTGAAGCTCGGGGTGCGCCTCGAGGCCGCCAGCCCTTCTCTCACCCCCGAACGTGCCTCCCCTACCTCGCGCCGTGTCTGGGATCCCCTCGAGTCGGCGCTGATCAGCGGCGAACACGACGCGCTGCTCGATGCGTGGAACGCGGATTGTGAACCCATCCTCGCCCGGCTCGACGCCGATCCCAGCGAACTCGGACGCTTGGCGGCCATCGCGCTGACGCGAGCGCCCGGCTTCTGCCATTTCGCGCCGTACGACCTGTCCCTGTGGAGCTTGATTCGACTCGAGATTGCCCTCGACCTCATCTTCGGCAAGGCGCCGGCCGATCCCGACACGCTCGAGGGGCGGCTCGGGGCGCAGCTCGTGCTGAGCGCCTACGTGGGAGAAACGGTGCGCCGCGCCTACGACGGGCGCTGGAGCGGCAGCCTGGCCGAGCCCCACGAAGCCAGCGTAGAAACACGCGTCGCGGTGCTAGCCCCCTTCGACGTCGTGCACACGCGCCTGCTCACCGGCGGCGCCTTGGCCCTCGACCGGCTCGTCACCCTCGAGTCCGCGCATCGCAGCGTCGACCAATGGTCGCGCTACACCGACGATCAAGCGACGCCTCCCACGCCCTGGGCTCCCCAGCCCTGGCCCACGCTCGAAGACGTGGGCGCCTACGGTCGAGCGCTCAGTCGCTCCGTCGTCGCGATGTACTGCGAGCAGTTCGCTGACACACCGCTCGATCACGGACTCGAGGGCCTGGCGGCGCTCGATAGCTACCTCGCGCTGATCGCCCCCCCAGCGGCCCCGCCGGCGCCTCCCTCGCCCGCCTTGCGGCGCGCCGCCGTGCTCGTGGGGGCATACGTCGGCGAAGCCCTGCGTAGCAAGTGGGGAGGCCGATGGGTCGCCAGCGAGTCCGCCGAACCCGCAAGGTACGTGCTCGAGGTCGGCTCGATCGTCACGCGCCCCGTGCAGCAGGTCTACGCCAGGCTCTGCGGGCAGCAGCCCACCACGCTGACCGAGTACGCCGCACGCATGGCGACCCAATTGGGGCTGTAGGCTGCAGCTATTCGCACTCGTTAGGGGTGGATGTACACGAGCGTGCCCTCGCGGAGCGAGAGAGCGCTGTGCCAGGCGCGAGGCACGGCGGGGCCGGTGAAGTGAAACAACCAGCGAGCATCGGCGGGCGACAGGTTGATGCAGCCGTGACTGCGAGGGCTGCCGAACGCATCGTGCCAGTAGGCGGCGTGGAACGCGTAGCCGTCTTGGAAGTACTGCACGTAGGGCACGTCCCTGAGGTCGAATTCGTCGCCGACTTCGTCGTTGCTCATCGTCGCCGTGACATGTTTCGTGTGGATCAAGAACGTGCCGCGGATGGTAGCCTGAGTCTCCTTGGGGTCGCCGAGGCCACCGATGCCCGTGGATACGAGCGTCGCGTACACCGGTTCTTCGCCGCGGTAGGCGACCAGGCTTTGCTGCAGGATGCTCACCTCGATCCAACTCTGGCCGCGATCGGCCCAGCGCGGCTTGGAAAGCATGGGGTCGATGCGCACCAGGTGTTGATCGAGGATCCAGTGGCCGCTGCGCGTTTCCAGGTAAGTCCCCTGCGTCAGCCTCAGCTTGGTGCCGGTGATGGGCACGGCCTCGCGGTGCCCGAGCGGGCGCTCGATGACGAGCCCGCTCGAGCGGGGGTCACCGCGGTACAGGTACGCGCCCTTGCTGCGCACGAAGACGACGGGGAGCGGGGTCTCCTTCGACAGCTGAATGCCATGGAACTCGCTCGCGCGCACCGGCTCGACGCGATCGAGCGGCACCACGCTCAGATCAGTGGTAAGGCCCCAGCGACGCCCCCCGTGCTCGTAAAGCTCGAGGAAGGCAAAGCCGGTTTCGGGCAGGGCACTGCCGCTGACGAAGTCGCGCTCGAGCACTGGATAGCCGAAGGGTCGCGGGACCCGCTCGCCACGCGCGAGCAGCTCGGGCACCTCGGCGATGGGGGCGTCGTCCCACGCCGCGAAGTGGCGCGTGCGCCGCTGCTGAGCCACGAGATCCAGCTCGACCAGCGCCTGCTGCTGCGCCGTGGGTAGACGTGTGTAGAGCGGCGGCGTGGGGAAGCGAGCACGTCCGTACAGGTAGGGCAGTGGCGCCGCGCGATCGGGGCGACGACTCGTGAGCTGCAAGAGCGGGTGGCTGGCATCCAGCGTCGCAGTCTTCCCGACGCAGACGTAGCCTTCGGGCGCCACGCGGTACCAGCCGCCGGGGCAGCCCTCGTGCCCCGCCGCTTGCGGCTCCCGTCGCACCAGCGCTCCTTGCCTGAGAAAACCCAGCTTGCGGGCGCTGGGGCGCGGCTCGGCGCGCACCACGGTCTCTTTGGACAGCGCCCCGAGGATGCGCCCGGCCACCAGATCACGATGCAACGGCAAGCCTTCGGGTACCTCCACCACCGGAGCCGGCGGGGGCTCGGGCTTCGAGGCCCGCCGGCGCGCTTGCCGTGCGCGGCGAGGCTTCTTGGCCTGCGGCGGCTGCGCCTCGGGGCGCGCATCCGTGGCCGGAGCCGGCAGTACCTGGACCGCTGCCGGCATCGGCGCGAGCACGCTCAGGGGTGCGCGCGACGGGCCCGGAGGTTCCGTGACCGGACAACCGATCATGACCAGCAATGCCAGCGCTGCACTGAGGAAAAGACGCAGTGCCATGGTACTCGGGTAGCGCTAACCCGCCCGAGCATGCTTGGGAAAGTTTGCGGCGACACTCGGCGCAAACCCGCGCACAGCGCCGGAAAAAGCACGGGTGTCCCTAGCGTGGTAGATTCACGAGGTGAGCTCCAGCCTCGATCAACTCTCCCTGCTCAGCGATCAACTTACTGAAGAAGAACGCCTGCTGCGTTCCGCTACGCGCCGCTTCGTGGCCGAGCGCTACCTCCCGCACGCCGGCGAATGGTACGAAGCAGAGCGCTTCCCTCGTGAGTTGATCAGCGAGATCGCCGAGCTGGGCCTGCTGGGCGCCAACCTCGAGGGGTACGGCTGCGCGGGGATGAGCGCCGTGAGCTACGGGCTCGTGCTCCAAGAACTCGAATATGGCGACAGCGGGTTGCGCAGCTTCGTGAGCGTGCAGGGCTCGCTCGCCATGTACGCGATCCATGCGTTCGGCAGCGAAGCTCAGAAGCAGCGTTACCTACCCGAGCTGGCCGCGGGTCGCGCCATCGGGTGTTTCGGGTTGACCGAGCCCGATTCCGGGTCCGATCCCGGGTCGATGAAGACGCGGGCGCGCCGTGACGGCAGCGACTTCGTCCTCAGCGGCAGCAAGATGTGGATCACCAACGCCCCCTTCGCCGATCTGGCGGTGGTCTGGGCCAAGGTCGACGACGGCGACGCCGACTCGATCCAAGGGTTCGTCGTCGAGCGTGGCATGCCCGGCTTCGAAACTCCGCGCACGCACGGCAAGATGAGCTTGCGCTCGAGCGAGACCGGGGAAATCGTGCTGGAAGATTGCCGCGTCTCCGCCGACCACGTGCTCCCCGGTCGCCGCGGCTTGGCCGGGCCGCTGAGTTGTCTGAATCAGGCGCGCTTCGGCATCGCCTGGGGCGCGCTGGGTGCCGCGAAGGCCTGTTTCGATTGTGCGCTCGACTACACCAAGGCGCGCGTCCAGTTCTCGGTCCCGATCGCAGAAAAGCAGCTCGTCCAGGCCGAACTGGCGGACATGGCCTCCGAAATCGTCAAGGCCGAGCTGTTGGCCCTCCACTACGGAAGGCTGAAAGATCGCCTCGGCAAGCTCGCCCCGGCCATGGTGTCGTTGTGCAAGCGCAACAACGTGGGCATGGCGCTCGACTGCGCGCGCCGCTGCCGTGCCTTGCTCGGCGCCAACGGCATCTTGCTCGAGTATCCCGTGATCCGCCACATGCTGAACCTGGAAAGCGTGTACACCTACGAGGGCACGCACGAGATCCACACGCTGGTGCTGGGCAAGGCGCTCACGGGCTTGAACGCATTCTGAAAAAGCGCGAGGTTTGGCGGATGCAAATCGTAGTTCTCGACGCTCGCACCGCTAACCCGGGTGACTTGAGCTTCGCCCCGCTGGAAGCGCTCGGTGACGTCGTGGTGTACCCCTACTCGGAGCCGGGCGAGGTCGCCCTGCGCAGCCGCGCGGCCCAGGTGGTGATCACCAACAAGGCGGTCCTCGACGAGAAGGTGCTGACGGAGCTGCCCCAGCTGCGCCTGATCAGCGTGTGCGCCACGGGCACCAACGTGGTCGACCTCGACGCGGCGAGCAGGCGCGGAGTCGTCGTCTGCAACGTGCCCGGCTACAGCACGGCCTCGGTGGCGCAACATACGCTGGCCCTGCTGCTCGAACTGACCCAGGGCGTGGGCAAGCACAGCGCCGGCGCCAAATCGGGGCGCTGGAGCGCCAGCCAAGACTTCTCGTACTGGGAGCAAGAGCTGGTGGAGCTCGAGGGCCGCGTGATGGGCATCGTCGGCTTTGGCGCGATCGGCAAGCGCGTCGCGGCCATCGCGCAAGCGCTCGGCATGCAAGTGCTGGTGCACACGCGCACGCCGCTCGACCACGCGGGCATCGAATTCACGGATCTCGACAGCCTGTTCGAGCGCTCCGACGTGGTGACGCTGCACTGCCCGCTCTCGGAAGACACGCGGCATTTGGTCAACGCCACGCGCCTCGCGCGTATGAAACCGGACGCTTACTTGATCAACACCAGTCGCGGCCCTCTCGTCGACGAGGCAGCGCTGGCCCAAGCGCTCGAACGCAAGGTCATCCGCGGCGCAGCGGTCGATGTGTTGTCGCGCGAGCCTCCGGATCCGCACAATCCTTTGCTGCAATCCCCTGGCTGCCTCGTCACCCCGCACATCGCCTGGGCGACCCGTGCTTCTCGCCAGCGCCTGCTCGAGACCACCACGGAGAACGTGCGCGCCTTCTTGCAAGGACATCCGATCAACGTGGTGAACGGACGCTAATTCAGGTCGCTCCCCCCGAGCGCGTGGGTCAGAGCGACTCCACGCGCTTCTTCAGGGCCTGGTTCATGAAAACGAAGCCACGCGTGGTGTTGGTCATCGGTACGAAACGCACGCCCCAGCCGCTGAAGTCCTCGCCATGAATGAAACGCGTCAGGCGCGGCTCCCGCTGTTCCAGACGGAAGAAGTGCTCGCCCGTCAAGAGCCAGCGAAAACCGAACACCCCCCGCCAGCGGAACTCTTCGCCGCGATCGGCGCGCAGCACCAGCGGCTTGAACCGCATCTCGGATTGCTGGGGGGGGCTCAACAGCACGTTCAAGCGTTGCCCGACGGCGGGCTCACCGACGATGCTGACGATGAAGGGGTTCCACTGCGGGTACGCGGGAAAATCCGTGAGCACCTCCCAGATTTTTTCAGGCGAGGCAGCAATGTCGATTTCCGTCCTTAGTTGCATGTGCCGCGGATGTCCTCTCCAGTAGACTCCTCGCGTGCGGCTCTTGCGTCTACAGGTTTCTCACCTCGGTCCGTTCGAGCGCGAGCGGTTCTCGTTCAGTGAACCCGACGCCGAGAGCGGCAGCGACAACCTCGAAGCCGGTGCCCCGCTTGCCGGTCGTGCCGTGACGGTGATTCACGGTCCGGGCGGCGTGGGCAAAACCACGCTGCTCTCTGCGATCGCGGCCACGCGCCCCGGCGCGCTCAGCACTCTGCACCAGCGGCGCGCACGCACCCCGGACGAAACCGTCCCCGAAGCGCCCGCCGTCGTCGCCGACTGGGCGCTGGGCCAAGACGATCCGGAGCGCCCGCATACCCTCACCTTGGCCACCCCGGGTGCGCGCGCTTTCGCGGATGACCAGCAAGAAAGCCTGAGGCGTCGCGAGCAAACGCTGTTCGACAAGGTCGCGCGCGAAGGCGGCTTCGCTTGGGCAGTGCTGCCCGCCCACCGCTGGTTCTCGCGGCAGCCGATCCTGCTCGGCGTCCCGTCGCGCGTCGCGAGTGCGTACGACACTCGCCAGCACAGCCTCTTCGATGACGCCGCGCGCGCAGATCTGACCCGCGACACCAAGCAGCTGCTGGCCTACGCAGCGATCGGGGCGGCGCTCGAACGCCAGGGCCAGCTGCGTGTCGCACGGCGCGACGTGGCGCTCCGGGCCCTGGGCGACGCCACACGCGAAGTCGTCGACGGCCTCGTGCGCCTCGCGGGGTACACCTACCGCGGACTCGACCCGGCGTCTCTAGAACCCGAGTTCACCACAACGGGCGGCGCGCGCGGCTTCGACGAATTACCGACGCAGGTCCGCCATTTGGCCGCGATGGGCGCTCTTTCGTTGCGCGCCATGTGGCTGGCCCGCCCCGAACGCGATCCGCGCGACACCGAAGGCGTGGTGGCGATCGACGAGATCGACCTGCACCAAGATCCGGCCGTGCAGGCGCTGCTGGTGCCCAGCTTGCGCGAGCTCTTGCCGAACGTCCAGTGGATCGTGACCACCCAGTCGGGCGGCGTCGCCGGCAGCGCCGCCACGCACGAGGTCTTGGCGTTGCGCCGGTTGCCCGAGCACGATCGCGTCGAGGTCTACAGCGGCTCGGACGCCCGCACCCACTGAGCGACCGCCATCAATCCAAGAGCCGAGCCCCATAAAAGCACTCGTTACCCACGGGATCTCGCCAGCGCACGAGAAGGAAGCTGTCCCCAGCGAGGGGACCGGGATGACTTTACGCGGCGTCGTGGGTGAGACGGGGAGCATCGGCCCAGCCGGTGCGCACGAGATCGTCGATGATGTGCTTGGTCCTGTGGCCCCAAATGGGGTGCGCCACTTGGCCGAGCTCGTCGGCGAGCAGGTTGGCCGCTGCGCTGGGGGTCTGCCCGCTTGCGCGCGCCCGCAGCAGCACCAGCTTCGTGACCTGGAACACCGAGCCTTCGGCATTAGCATCGAAATGCCGCAAGATTGCGGGGTCCTCGCTCAAGCGTCCGTACTGCTCGTTGGCGCAGTTGACGATGCCCATTCTGTTGGCGACGAAATCAGGAACGAACCAAACGCCGCGCTCGGCAAGCAGCTTGGCGTCGCGCTCGATGTCGAGCAGCTGATTGTTAGCGGCGCCACACACGATCTTGGCCGCTAGCTTCGGGATGGTCGTGGGGTTCAGCACGCCGCCGAGCGCGTTCGGCGCGAGCACGTCGCAAGGCGTCGCCAAGATGCCATCGTCGCCGCGTTCGGCGACACGCAGCGCGACGCGGGAGTCCTGGAACTTCTGACGAGCCGCTTCTACGTTGGCCGGCGAAATGTCCGCCGCGACCACCTGCGCCACGCCCGACTTCAAGAGTTCGCCCAGCATCGCAGCGCCGACGTTGCCGAGGCCTTGCATCGCCACCGTCTTGCCCGCGAGCGTGCCGAGCCCCGCCACCTCGAGCGCCGCTTGCATGGCACACACCACGCCCTTCGCTGTCCACGGTGACGGATTGCCCGACCCCCCGACTTCGGCGGGAACGCAGCTGACGAAGCGCGTCGTCGCGAAGACACTCGCCATGTCGCTGGGCCGCGTGCCCACGTCTTCGGCGGTGATGTACGCGCCATTCAGCGACGAGACGAACGACCCGTACTCGCGATAGAGCGTGCTGCGGTAGCTTTCGTCCTGGTACGGGGCGTCCGGGTCCCGCACGATGACGCCTTTGCCCCCGCCCCACCAGAGCCCGGCCAAGGCGTTCTTGCGGCCCATGCCCTGCGCAAGCCTGAGCCCGTCGCTCAGAAACTGGTCGAGCACCGGGTAGGGCCAGAAGCGCAGCCCACCTTGGGCCTGTCCGCGCAGCGTTTGGTGAATGAACGCGCCCATCAACGCTCCAGAGCGCTCACCGCGCTCCAAGAACACGGCTTCGTGCTCGGCGAAATCGCGCGTGTTGCCGGCGAGCCAGTCAGCGAGCGGGGTGAGTTCGGGGTGCGACGCCGTGACGCGACCGCTCTCTGCGTCGAAGCGCAAGCAAACGCGGCGAATACCCAGGTGTTTCAGCGTCTCACAGAATCGTGTCGGGGGCAGCGAGTGGAGAGGAGCTAGCATGATCTCATACGAACATAGCACCCCGATCGCCGATCTGCAGCGCCCCGCCCCCCAAGATCGCCCCATTTAGTTGGCCCATACTCGCTGCACCCACTAGGCAACATCGTACGATGCGTCATCGCGGCAGCGCCGCAGCGGCGCCCCCCTGACGAGGACGAGGGTCCTATGTGTGAGGTTTGTATGCCTAGCAATACCCATCGAAAGATCGCCCGGCACAAGTTGGGCCTTCGCCGCATGCGCGACGGGCGCAAACGCAGCGCCGATCGCGCCACCACGCCTGCGTAGCCCTGTACGCGCGTCGAAACACGCGCGTCCTAGCGAGGAGGCGCATTTGTGGTGAAATGACCTGCATGCGCGGCAGCCTTCGGCTGGCCCGAAGACCGTTCTTGGCGCACGCAGCTACTGATTGCGTTTGATCACGTGGAACCCGAACTCCGTCTCCACGGGCGCGCTGACCTCGTCCACCCGCAACTGGAAGGCTGCTTCGCTGAAGGGCTTCACCATCTTGTCAGGCGTAAACTTGCCGACGCTGCCCAGGCGATCTTTCGTGCCGGGGTCTTCACTGTACTCTTGCACCAGCGCACTGAAGTCAGCGCCAGCCTTGGCCTTGGTGGCTACCTCTTCCGCCAAGGTCTTTGCAGCCGCTTTGGTGCGCTTGACACCGGCGGGGGCGTTCTTCGCGCCCCGGTAAGCAATCAGCACGTGCTGCGCAGCGACGCTCTCCGGGGGTTTGTCGGCCGCCGGCTCCGGCGCAGGCTCGCTCGCCGCCGGCGGCGCGGCGCTCGCGGGCTCAGCGCTCGCCGGCGCTGCTGCTTTTTCCGTCGCGGGCTCGGCCTGTTCGCAGGCGAACGTCATGCTCGTCGCGATCAGCAGCACTCCTGGTACTTTTCGACGCATCGCCACCTCTTCTCGACCTTTGGGGTGCCCGCATTCTAGAGGCAGGCCGCAGGCGTAGGCCAGAAGGATGTGCACCGAAGCACCCGGGCAGCTGCCGCTGCAAGAATTCGTGAAGCTAAGGCTTCGGACGCGCCCGCCGACGCGCCGCCTTGATGGTCTCCCCGATTTGCTCTTCGTATTGGCCGTTGCGCAAGCACGGATAGCAGTCTCGGTACCCTTGCGCTCCGCAACCCCTCACGACCAGCAGCTTGCCGAGCAAGTGCAACGAGCGCCAGTCCGCGTGCGCTTCTGCCCGGGGCAGGATGGCGGGGATCTCCTCGCACTCGGGGTCACTGCGCAGATCGAGCGCTACGGCGAGCGCCTCGGATGCGCGCCCGCGGATCTCTGGTTTGTAGAGCAGCTCGCGAGCCAACTGCGTGGTTTCGTTGCTTCGCTTCGTGCCGGTCCAGATCTCGTAGAGCAGATCGGGACCGCTCGGTCCACGCAGCGCTGCCACCACCGCGAGCGCCGCGGGTGCCGTGCGCGAGTCCGTCACGAAGCCGAGCAGCCGTTCCCGGGTGGCTTCGTCGCTGACGTTGGCCTTGCCCGCTTCGAGCTCTCGTTTCAGCTGGTCCAGACTGCGCAACTCCACGTGAGCGCGCCCTTGGGCGAGCGCCAGCGTGTCGGCGACGGTGCGCTGGCCTTCCGGCGTCCGTTTCAACGTTTCGTACGCGCCAGAATCGCCGCGAATCACGCGCTCGCGCAGGGTCGGTTCCGCCACGGGTACGGCAGATGCCTCGGGCGGCGGCTGCGCGGACTGAACTGCCGGAGCAGGGGTGGCACCGGGTTCGGTCACGAAAACGGCGAGCGCCGCGCCCGCCAGCGCGGTCGGGATCAGCCAAAGCGCCGCGAGCGGCACGCGCAAACCCAGGATCGAGCAGCGTTGACCGAGCGCCTCGAAAACCCCTGGGGGCTCTCGCGGCGGTTCGTCGAGAGCAAGCGCGGCTGCCGCCGGCCAGGGCACTGCCGGAGGCGGCGCTGACGCGCGGAAGGGTTGCGCGTGTGCGGACTCCACCGTGTGCGACAATGGGTGCAGCGCGGCCGGCGCCGGTTGTTGCGGGATCACTACCGGCGCGCGCGGGACCATCGGCGGTGCGGCGCCGGCCACCGGCGCCATCGCCGCGGGTTCGGTGGGAGCCACCAGGGACAGCACCGGAGCAGGTGCCGTGCTTGCCGGTGCAGGTGCCGCCACGGTCACGGGCGCGGTTAGCGTGGTCACGGGCGCAGGCACGGTGGTCGCGGGCGCGGCCAGCGTGGTCGGAGGTGCAGGCACGGTGGTCGCCGGCGGCTCGCCGGGAACCTCGATGACGGCGCGCACGGTCACGTCGCTATCGTCGAAACCAAGCACCGGCAAGGGATTCGAGTCGAGCTTACGCCGCGTCGGCGGAGCCGCGGCATCCGGGGCGCTGCCGAAGGGCGACGCGAACGTCGCCGCAGCCTCCTCGAATTTGTCGAACGAAGCCTGCTCGAAAGAGGGCAGTGGCTCGTCGAACTCGACCGCCTCGTCATCCAGGGATGGCACCGCCTCGAGCGCGAGCACGCGGGCTACTTCTTCGGTCAGCGGCTTGTGGGCGATCAGTGTCGGCAACTCGTGCACCTCGGCCCGCCGCGGCCCGCCGCGGCCCGCCTGCGAGCCCCCGAGCAGCGCGGCATACGAGATGCGCTTGGTGGCATCGTCCGGGTGCGCCGCCTCGTTGTCGGAGGCGCCGTCGTCGCTCGCCTCGTAGCGCGGTAACTCCCGCGGCGGGGCATCGCTCCCCGGCGCGACGGTGACCAGCTTCTCCAGCTCGTCCCGCGAAATCTGCACGGTCGAGTCCCCTTCCGCCAACGGGGGCTCGTCCGACCAGCCTGTGTCCACGAGCGACGTGCGAGTCTGCTTGGACAGGGGACGGTGTTCAGGCGAGTCGGCCATTTGGCGTACTTCTCGAGGATATCACGCGAGGCTCGGAGTTCGCCAGAGCCGTCCCGGGACGGAGCTCGTCGGTATAGCTCGTCGATCCCAGCGCGTACCACCCAGGGCATCCAAATCGACCCTCAGCGCATCATTTTGTGGTGGGGCGGGGAGCGCCGTGAGGGGCGAGGTGCGACAGCCGCTACGCGCACGGCGAAAATCAGCGGCAAACTGCTGGATTGGGGCAGGCCAGCGGACCCTCTGGCGACTCACTTGCGCCCTAGCCCCCCGTGGAGCAGACCCTTGGCGCGCCTTCGAACCTCCGGCAAGATCTCTGGGAGGGCGCATGCCGGCACCGGGCCGGCGCTGTCGCACAGGCCGCTCGAACAGCACAGATAGCTTTGTGATGCCCACCATCCACGTCATTCTGAACCCCAACGCTCGCCGCAACCGGACCGATACCGAAGCCCGGGCGGCCATGATTCGCCGCATCCTCGGCTCGCAAGGGGCGGTGCATTGCACGCGCACGCTGGCCGAGCTGCGACAAACGCTCGAACGGCTGGCGATCACCCCGGCGGACTACGTGGTCTGCGACGGCGGCGACGGCTCGGTGCACTGGGCGGTGAATACACTCGCCGATCTCTGCGGCGGGGACGAAGCGCGCCTGCCGATCTTCGTCCCAGCCCGCGCGGGGACCATCGATTTCGTCGCTACCAAGGCGGGCATCTTCGGCAGCCCGACCCGTGTCATCCGCGATCTCACCAGCGCGCTCCGGCGTGGAGCCCGGCCCCGCACCAAGGAGCTCGATACGTTGCGCATCGAAGGCATCGAATCCGGTCCCAGCGGTACGCGCGCGTTCTCACGCATAGGCTTCGCGCTGGCCGCTGGAGGCGTGGGCGCGCGCTTCTTCGATCGCTACTACGAAGAGCGCTCCCGCGGCCGGCGCGCCATCGCCAAGATCCTGAGTCGCGCCGTCGGCTCCCACTTGTCCGCGCGAGCGCGCTTGCCCGTCTCCCAAGACTTTCGCGACTACGGCCGCGACCTGTTTCGACCAACCCTGGCCCGAGTCACGATCGACGGTAAAGAGCTGGCGACCACCGAACACGGCGCTCTGCACGCCGGATCCATCGACGTGAACTTTCGTGGCATGCTCCGGGTGTTCCCTTTGGCCAAACAGTCCGGGGTGCTTCACTTTCAGGCGGGCTCGATCTTGCCGGGCGAGATCATTCGCTCCTTGCCGCGGCTGTACCGTGGCGCTCCGCTCAGCACCACGGGGCTGACGGAGCTCGCCGGCAAAGAGATGACGATCGTCCCGCTCGACGGCGAACTGAATCCGATCATCGATGGCGAACGCTTCGAACACCTGCAGCGTCTCTGCGTGGAACGCGGGCCCAAGGTGCGCGTACCGACGTTCGGAGTCGATCACTAGGACCTGATGACCCTTGCCCGCCCCCGCCGACTCGCCGCAGCCCTGGCGCTGCTGCTCGCGGGATGCGATCGCGACGAGGCCGGCGCCAGCGCGGGTGGTCCCGGAGCGACGGCGGCGCCTTCCCACTCTGCCCCGCTAGCCCCGTCGGCAGCGGCTTCCAACGCGGCGGGGCCGTCGCGCTCGGGCGCTCCGCCCCCCCCGGCCGGACCCAACGCGCCGCCCAGCGATCCGGCGATTGCCCCGCAGGGCTTCGTGCGGGTACGCGTCGGCGGTGTCACCCCTGCCGGCGAGGGCAACGCGGTTCTGCTCGTCGACGACGAAAAGCAACGCGCGCTGGTCGTGTTCATCGGCGAAACCGAGGCGCTCTCGATTCAGCTGCGGTTACAGGGGACCCGTTACAAACGCCCGCTGACCCACGACCTGATCGATACCATGCTCGACAACCTCGGGGCCCGGGTCCAGAGCGTCCGCGTCGATCGCCTCGAAGACGACATTTTCTACGGCGTGGTCGTGCTGCGCTCTGGCAATCGCATCCACGAATTCGATTCGCGCACCTCGGACGGCATTGCGCTGGCGCTCGGCAGCGAAGCCCCGCTGTTCGTGGCGAGCGACGTCCTCGATCGCGCCGCGATCCCCCTCGATGCCGACGGCAGCCCCCGCTTCGACGCACGACCCGAACCCCGCGAGCGACCCGCGATCGCGCTGTAACGGCTAACTCGCGCTCAGGCGTGAACCTCGCCCGACGGTGTTTCCTTCGAGAGCAGGACGACCTCCGCCTCCCGCGGGATCCGCATCGGCAGGTGGTCGTTGCCCACACAAGCCAGCAGCGTGTGCCCCTCGGCGATCAGCTCCGAGCGCCCCTCGGTGTCGCGGAACACGCGGTAGTCGAAGCGAACTTTCACGCGCCCGAGCTGCGTCAGCCGGCTCTCGACCGTGAGCAGGTCGTCCAGGTAGGCAGCCTTCTTGTACCTCACGTTGACCTCGATCACCGGCAAGTGGATACCCAACGCGAACCACGATGAGTAGTTCAGTCCGCGGTTTCGTAGGTATTCGATACGGGCGAGCTCGAAATACGCGATGAAGTTCTGATGGTGGACCACCCCCATCTGGTCGGTGTCGCAGAAGCGACAGCGCACCTTCGACCGAGTGAGACAGTGCTGGGGAAGCTCTCTAGTCACGGGGCCGGCACCATAATGACACTGCAGAGGTCCGGGCAAGCGCTTGCTGCGCGCGGCCGGATCTGGCTCGGGAACCACCGGGCAGCACCCCGGAAGCAACGCTTCTGCCTAGCTTTCGCGCTATGGAGTGCTCGTCGAAACGGGGGTCGTCGGGGCCCCCGGCGTGCTGCAACCAGACCACGCTGCCGCGCGCTCGCGGGGCGCCGGACAACCCGTCCACGCCCGTTCCCTGAGCCTGCTTCCCCCACCGTACGTCGCCGGGTGAACGATCGCCTCGAACCGTGGTCACCCAAGCAGCGCGTTCTCGCAAAGGACGTAGCTGAGAAAGCCTCCGCAGCGCGCGCGGCCGGCGGTCCAGTTTTCGACCGGTCGCGGAGGCTCTCGAGGTGGCATCGACCGCACATTCGTCGCAAAACGGTGATAAGCTTCGGCGAGTGTCTAGCCCCGCCGACGAAGACTTCGACAACGACTCCACGATGGTCGGGGGTCCAGATCTCGCGAGCGTGGGCCAGCGACACTACAAGCGTGCCCGACTCGAGCAAACCCAGGGCCCCGGTGCGCCGCGAGCCTTCGACCTGTCACTCAACGAAACCATCGTCGGTCGTTCGACCAGCGCGCACATTTGCGTCGACAGCAGCCTGATCTCACGCCGGCACATGAGTCTATCCAAGACCGGCGATCTTTTCTCGGCCAACGACTTGAACAGCTCGAACGGGATGTACTTGAACGGGATCAAGGTGCACTCCGCGGTGCTACACGAAGGCGACCAGCTCCAAATTGGCGACGTGGTGTTCACGTTCTTCGAAGGGAATTGATGGACTTTCTGGTTCGCTTTTGGGGCACGCGCGGATCGATCCCCACGCCAGGTCATGCCACGAAACGTTTCGGAGGCAATACGTCGTGCGTCGAGCTCCTGATCGACGGCGTGCTGATGATCTGTGATGGCGGGAGCGGGCTCCGCGAGCTCGGGTTGAGGCTGACGGAGCAAAAGGGCGCTCCGGTGGAAGCTCACATGTTCTTCAGTCATATGCACTGGGATCACATTCAGGGCTTTCCGTTCTTCGTCCCGGCGTATTCGGAGAAGACCCGGTTGCACGTGTACGAAGTCGCCAAGGACCGGCAGCACATCAAGGACATGCTGCATGGCCAGATGAGCTCCGACTATTTTCCCGTGCGCTTTTCGGACCTCGGCGCCCAGATACTCTCGGGCAACTTGACCCACGGCACCGCTTGCATCGACGGCGTGACCGTCAAGAGCTTCGAGCAACATCACCCCGGCAGAAGTTACGCCTACTCGTTCGAGAAGGGCGGGAAGAAGTTCGTCTACGCCACCGACAACGAGATCGACCTCACGCTCCAGAACCGCGAAGCATCGCTGCTGGACCCAGCGATCCCGAGGCAGGTCCCTGACGCATTCCTCGAATTCATCAGTAACGCCGACCTCTTGGTAGCCGATGGTCAGTATACCGACGAGGAATACCCGCAAAAGTCTGGGTGGGGACACGCCCGCGCCAACACCGTGGTCGACGCGGCCGTCGCCGCCAACGTCAAGCAATGCGCCATCTACCACCACGATCCGATGCACTCGGACAGCGTGGTCGATTCGATCATCACACGGGCCCAGAAGCGCGCGAACGCGCGCGGCTCGAGCACGACCGTGTTCGGTGCGCGCGAAGGCATGACGCTCAAGCTCTAACCCCGATCCGCGTCAGCACAAATCAACGAACGAGCAGCAGGCCGCGCTGCTCGGCGCCGGTTTTGCCAACGTCCGGGTGGAGCTCTGCATCGATAGACTGGTACTTTATTCCGGAGAGAAGACCAGTTAGGAGCTCGTCCCCGGCATCCCAGCGGCCAAACATTCTCCACGCTGGTCCGCGTGGCTTGTCAGTTCTGGGCACCGAGGGGGCGTGTCGCGCCGCGCGACGCGAATGCGGGCCGCGTGGCTTGTCAGGCCTGGGCTGTGAATACGGGCCGCGTGGCTTGTCAGCTCGGGCCGTGTGAGCGACGGATCTACGCGGGGGGGCGTTCCCATTCGTAGTTCTATTTCTGTTCGATACTCGACCGAGCCTTTGGCGTTGGCGGTGGGGGAGCAGGATTGAGGCGCTCCTCGAGCTCTTCCAGACTCCTAGGCCAGTCTGATTTCAAGAGGCGCGAGAGCGCGCGATCCGCGAGTAGTCGCCCGTCGGTCTGGCAGGTTGGGCAGTAGTTGACCTCGTTTGCGGCGTAGCGGATGCGTTGTACGGGGGTTTGGCACACCGGGCACGGCTGGCGATAACGCCCGTGCACGGCCATCTCTTCGCGAAACGCAGTCACTTTGTCGGGAAACCCCTCCCCTACTTCCTGGCGCAACCGCTCGGCCCACTCGCTGAGCGTCGCCTTGCATGCGCTGAACAGACGCTTGCTTTCTTCGGAGGTGAGCTGCTGCGTGCGCTTCACCGGAGAGAGCCGCGCCCGGTGCAGCATCTCATCGGAGTACGCGTTACCGACGCCGTCGATGATCGTCGGATCGGTCAGCGCGCGCTTGAGGGTGCGGTTCTCGCGCGTGAGCGCAGCGCGAAACGCCGCCAGTGTGACCCCGAACGGATCGACGCCGCCCCGGCGAAACGCAGCGAGCGCCGCCGTCCCGTGGACCACGTGCAAGCTCGCCCGCTTCTGCGTCCCTGCTTCGGTGAGCACGATCGTGGTTTCCGTGAAGTCGAAAGCAGCGAGCTCCAGCTTTGTCTTCAAAGGAGCTTTCGGCTCGCGCTGCCGCAGGCGCCCAGCGATCATCAGATGTAGCACGAGGTACAAATCGTCTTCGAGCTCGAACACGATGCGCTTGCCGATGCGATGAAAGCCCAGCACCCGCTTGCCGAACGTGGCGCTCAACGGCGGTGCATACGAACGCAGTAAGAATGGACTCTTGAGCCGCACCGCTTCGAGCCTCTGGCCGGCAGTGACCGCTTTCAGGCGTTCGATATAAACGACGACATCAGGGTATTCCGGCACACCCCGAGTTTAAGACGGGGCCCCGGAAAATGCACCTACCCAGGCCTGGCATGCGGGCTAGACTCGGGCTCAGATGACCGGGACCCAGCTCTTGTGTGTGCTGTTCGTGGCGCTCATCGCCTGGGGAACTCTCGAGAGCTACCGCCACCGGCAGAACCTGAAGCGGATCCGCATTCGAATCCACGTCAACGGCACGCGCGGCAAGTCGAGCGTCACCCGCCTCATCGCCGCGGCGCTGCGCGAGGCGGGCTTGGTCACCTGCGCGAAGACCACCGGCACGCTGGCGCGCATGATTTTGCCGGACGCCCGCGAGGTGCCGATCTTTCGTCCCGCTGGCGCCAACGTGATCGAGCAAGGCCGCATCGTGGGGGCGGCGGCCGCCTACGAGTCGGACGCGCTCGTCGTGGAATGCATGGCCTTGCTGCCAGAGTTGCAGGCGCTCTGCGAGTTCAAGATGGTGCGCGCAACGCATGCGATCATCACCAACGCGCGCCCTGATCACTTGGACCTGATGGGCCCCGACGAGTCCGATGTCGCCAAAGCCCTGTGTGGCATGGTTCCCCCGGGGCAAGTGCTGGTGACGGCCGAGAAACGCCACCTCGATACCATCCGCCAGGCCTGCTTCGACCGGCACACACGGCTCGTCACGGTGGACCCGGACGCGCCCGACGTCTCGGAAGCGGACATGGCGCGGCTACCCTTCGGCGAGCACCCGGATAACGTCGCAGTCGCCCTCGCACTCTGCAAAGAGTTGGACATCGACCGCGAAGTGGCCCTGCGTGGTATGGAAAAATGTCGCCCCGATCCAGGTGCCTACACCGAGTGCACCTTGGACTTTTTCGGTAGAAAGATGTTGTTCTGCAATGCCTTTGCGGCGAACGACCCGATCTCGACGGCACAGATCTGGAACAAGGCCAACCTCGCGCACCCCGAGCTGAAGACACGCGTCGCGATCTTCAACTGCCGAGCCGATCGCCCCGATCGTTCGCTCTCGCTCGGCAAAGACTTCGTGCAGTGGGCGGCCGCCGACCACGTCGTGTTGATGGGATCGGGGACGTTTCTCATGGCGAGCACGCTGACGGCCGCGGGCTTCGATGCTTCGCGGTTGGTCTTTGCCGAAGGTCTGAGCACCGAAGAAATCTTCGAACGCCTCGTCAGCCTGGTGGAGGGGTCGGCGCTGCTGATGGGCATGGGAAACGTCGGAGGCCTCGGGCTCGAGCTTGCGCGGCATTTCAGGAATCGCGCGCAGTGGAAGGCGGCGTAGGTGCTGGAACTCTTGCCGCTATCGGTTGGGATCGGGCTGGTGATCAGCCTGTTCTTCGTCGAAACTTTTGGCTTCACGGCGGGCGGCATGATCGTGCCTGGGTACCTGGCGCTGTCGCTGCACAAGCCGCTCGACGTGGCGCTCACGATCGGCGCCGGGTTCGTCACCTACGCGATCGTTCACACGCTGGCCTCGTTCATGATCGTGTACGGCCGCCGCCGCACCGTGCTCATGATTCTGACCGGTTACCTCGTAGGGATGTTAGTCAGGTATTCCGCCGGCGCCTTCACTGGTCCAGACATCGAGCTCTCGGTGATCGGCTTCATCATTCCGGGGCTGATCGCCATATGGTTCGATCGCCAGGGCATCGTCGAAACACTGGCAGCGCTGGTTACGGCTTCCATCTTCGTGCGACTGATCTTGATCTTGGTCGTCGGAGAGGCGGTGAACGCATGAGGAAACTCTACTGGCGGCCACCGGGAGTGTCGCGTTCTGCTTTGGTCCTGGTGGCACTGACAGCGCTCGTCGCGCTGGTCGCCGTAGAGGCGTTTCAGGTCCAGCGCAAGCAACCCTTCCACGCAGAAAAGCTAGCAGCAGCCCGCCTGTGTCGGCTGGCCATGCAAGTCATCAAAGCCGAGAAAGAGGAGCGTGGGATCCGCATCGACCCCGACGCAGATCCCGCAGGCACGGGCATGATCGGCGCTCCGCTGACGCCGATCACCTCCAACACCGGCTATCTCAACGCGAAGCGCACCAGCGCAAACCCGAACTTCGCCGCGGTGATGGTCGAGCTCTTGGGGCAAGCCAACCTTCCTCGCGGCAGCACGGTGGCGGTGGGCGTCTCCGGATCTTTTCCCGCGCTGAACATCGCCGCGCTCGCCGCGCTGCACGAGATGAAGTTGAAGCCCATCGTGATCTCGAGTGTCACCGCCTCCGAATGGGGAGCCAACCACGTCGATTTCACGTGGCTCGACATGGAGAAGACGCTGTTCGAAAAGAAGATCTTCGATGTCCGCTCGATCGCGGCTTCGCGCGGTGGCATCGACGACCGTGGCTTCGGTCTGTCCAAACGCGGCCTGGCGTTGGTCGACGAAACGATCGCCCGTGCTGGTGTGCGGAGCATCGACTCCGAGTCAATCACCAACGCCATCGACCTACGCATGGAGATCTACGACCAGTTTGCGGGCAAACAACCGATCCGCGCCTACGTCAACATCGGCGGCGGCTCCGCGTCCGTCGGAACCCACGTGGGTCGCAAGCAGCTCGCACCCGGGCTGAACCGGGCGCGACCGCGCGGTGTCAAGCTCGTCGACTCGGTGATGCTGCGCTTCTTGGACCGCGACGTGCCGGTGATCCACATCACCAGCATAGTTCCGCTAGCCAAAACCTACGGCCTGGCCGTGGAGCCCAGCGTGATGCCCCGCGTCGGCGAGGGCTCTGTATACACCAAGGCGGAGTACAACCGCTGGCTCACGGGCATAGGCATCCTGGCCATCCTCGGCACGATGTTCGCTTTCATTCGCTGGGACGTAGGCCTCAGGCTCTTGGGGCAGAGCCGGGCCAGTAAAGCGCGGGCCCAGGCTCAGCCCGAGCAAATGATCTGAGTCCGCCATCAGCCGTCAGCCATCGGAGCTGAAAGCCGAAGCTGAAAGCTGGGGCTTTATTCCCGCGGCTTGACGCTGTCGAGCATCCCGAAGAAAGCGTCCCGCTGGGCAGCGACGTCCGCCTTGGGCCCGGTCATCTTGAAGAAGTAGCTGCCGCTGGGCGCCTCGACGATCGCAGCCAGCATGGCCCAGGCTTTCATCGACTTGCCGCCGGCACCCATCATGTCGTTCTTGAACTCGCCTTCCTCGACCTCGACCACGTGCTGCTTGATGCCATTCACCTCGCGATTCGAACGTTTGACGTCGCTGAGGGTCTTGCCGAACTGACCTGCCCAGCGCGCGACGTTGCCGTCGATGTCTCCACCTTGCCCCGCACCGAAGTAGAACACCGCGACCTCGGCAGCGCCTTTGGCTGCATCGGCCTGAGGGATCTTGTAGGTCGCTGCACGCATGGGACTGCGAAAGCCCATGCGCGTCCAGGCCTTCGGATCATCCCAGACGATCCCCACCTTGAGTGGCGGAGGAGCTTCGCCGGCGCTGGTTGGAGGAGGCTGCGGGACGACCAAGTCTGGAGGTGACGCAGACGCAGGCGGGATCTCGACGGCGCTCGCGGCCGGCGTGCGAGCGGGCTCTGGGTCTTGTTTGCACCCCGAGAGACCAGCGACCGCGAAAGCGCCAAGAAACACTAGCAACTCACCGTTTCTCATTTGACCGACATACTAGTGCGGTTCGGGCGTCACTAGAACCCCATGTGGGCAACTAGACACATTTTGTGCCGCTTTGTGAGGCGTGGGGGCACGTGTTACCTAGCCACTAGATGTTCGAAGGTACGAGCACGTTGGGCTGGCTGGTTTTTGCCGGGACGGTCCTCACGGTGATGTTGGGCGATCGGTTGGTGTTCGGACGCTTGGACGATTCGCGGCTGCGAACGGCCGTGTACCGGAGCGTCCTCTGGGTGGCGGTCGGGGTCGGCTTTTCGGGCTGCGTTTACTTGCTCAAGGGGCCCACCGGCGCCGTCGACTACCTGGTGGCTTACCTGGTCGAAAAGTTGTTGTCGGTCGACAACCTGTTCGTGTTCCTGGTGATCTTTCGATACTTCGGGCTGGGCCAGCATCACCAACACCGCGTTCTATTCTACGGCGTGGCCGGGGCCGTGGTCATGCGCGCCATCTTCATCCTCGCGGGGGCAGCGGCGCTGCATCACTTCCACTGGACGATGTACATCTTCGGCGCATTCTTGGTGTTCACCGGCATCAAGCTCGCCGTGAGCCACGACGGGGAAATGGATCCCTCCGAGAACCTGGCGCTCAAGTTCGGGCGGCGCTTCCTGCGCGTGTCGGACACCCTCGATCACGACCGCTTCTTCACACGCCTGGGAAGCCGCCTGTACGTGACGCCGTTGTTCCTGGTGCTCTTGGTGGTCGAGTTCACGGACGTACTGTTCGCGGTGGATTCGGTGCCCGCAGTGCTGGCCATCACCAGCGACATTTTCGTCGTCTATGCTTCGAACGTCTTCGCCATCCTCGGCCTCCGCGC
The DNA here is from genome assembly GCA_025937785.1 of Polyangiaceae bacterium. GTDB lineage: Bacteria > Myxococcota_A > Polyangia > Polyangiales > Polyangiaceae > JAICQQ01. The sequence continues at coordinate 19,301 of JAICQQ010000020.1, read as the reverse complement.
GCTCTATTTCGTATTGGCCGACGCGATGGGGAAGTTCGGCTACCTCGGGCTCGCGCTCAGCGTCATCCTGGTGTTCATCGGCGCCAAAATGCTGCTGAGCGACGTATTCAAGCTCCCCAACACGGTGTCCCTCCTGGTCATCGTCGGCACGCTCGGCGTCGCCATCGCAGCGAGTATCCACAAAACCAACTCTCCTCGATCCTCGAAGTCCACACCACCGGGATGAGCCTATTCCATGTCAGCCAAGCACCGTGACCCCTTCGGCGAGCGCAGCAGTGGCATCCTGCTCCACCCCACCTCGTTGCCCGGCCCGCATGGCGTCGGTGACTTGGGCCCCGCAGCCTATGAATTCGTCGATTTCCTGAAGGCTGCGGGTCAACGCTGGTGGCAAATGCTCCCTGTCGGGCCGCAGGGCGCCGGCAACTCGCCGTACGATAGCTCCTCGGCGTTCGCCGGCAGTCCGCTGTTGATCGGCCTGCACGATCTGGTCGAGCAGGGCCTGCTGGCGAAAGCGGACCTGAAGGCGCCCAAGAAGCTCACCGAAGCCCCGGCGGCCGCCTATCACGAGGCGACCCGCTTCAAGGATTCGCGGCTGCGCAGCGCCTACGAACGCTTCCAAGCCGACGCCGGTGTCGAAGAGCGCGCCGAGTTCGAGAGCTTCAAGGCGCGAGCCGCCAGCTGGCTCGACTCATACAGCCTGTTCACGGCGCTCAAGCACCATACGAATCGACAGGCCTGGTTCCAGTGGCCGAGCGAGCTGCGATCGCGCAAGACCAGCGCCCTGAAACGTGCGAAGGAAGAGCTCGCGGACGAGGTCGAGTACTGTTGCTTTCAACAGTTCCAGTTCGATCGGCAATGGCGGGGGCTCAGGGCTCATTGCGCCCTCCAAGGCGTCAGGCTCTTGGGCGACGTGCCGATGTTCGTGGCGCATGACGGTGCCGACGTCTGGGAACACCAAGACCTGTTCTTCCTCGACGAGGCGGGCGAGCGCACCTTCATGGCGGGGGTGCCACCAGACTACTTCAGCGAGGACGGCCAGCTCTGGGGCAACCCGCTCTACCGCTGGTCGGTCCTGCGGCGTCACGGCTACGCTTGGTGGATCGCGCGCCTGGAACGAACGCTCGATCGCTTCGACGCCCTGAGGCTCGATCATTTCATCGCCTTCCATCGTTATTGGGAGATCCCCGGCGGCGCTACCAGCGCCAAACAAGGACGTTTCGTCAAGGTGCCGGGCAAAGACTTCTTCAAGAAGGCGCGTAAGAAATTGGGGGGCCTGCCGTTCGTGGCCGAAGACCTCGGGCTCATCACGCCCAAGGTGCAAGAGCTGCGCGACCAGTTCGAGCTACCGGGCATGCGCGTGCTGCAGTTTGGATTTTCCACTGGGGCCGAGGTTTACCAGCCCCACCGCTATTCCCCGCGCACGCTCGCGTACACCGGCACGCACGACAACGACACGCTCGTGGGCTGGCTCGAGGCCAAGCCGAGCGATGCTGCCGCCGAAGCGGCGTGGCAAGCGGAGCGGGAGCGCGCTCTCAACTACGTCGGGGCAACCAAGAACGCCAAGGATCGGCACTGGGCCATGATTCGCGCGCTGATGATGTCCGTGGCCAACACGACGATCTTCCCGCTGCAAGACTTGCTCGGCCTCGACACGAGCGCGCGCATGAACGTGCCTGGGACTGCGACGGGAAACTGGACCTGGCGCGTCGCCGCAGAGCAATTGAGCCCAGCGATCGCGAAGCGGATGCGCTCCCTGAGTGAGCTGTACGAGCGCGTGCCCAAGCTGGAAGAGTTCTGACTCTGCGCTGGCGCGAGCGCTCGCGCTGCGGAGCCACACCACTTCGGCAGCAGCGTCGAGCGGCGCATGCGCGCCGCAGCGAGCTGGCGCTGACGGGCTTGACACTGGCGCTTCGATGCGCCTAAGGAACCTGCATGCCCGACATGGAACGACAGATCAAAGCCCGGATCGAAGCATTCATCCGTGACATCAGCGAGCTCGCTCGCAAGGCCGTAGAAAGCAAGCTCGCGAAAACCACGAAGGGCAAACCGGTCAAAGGCAAAGGCAGAAGCGCAGCGCCTACCCCAACGCGCGGCGGCAAGCGGTCCGCCAAGAAAGCCTCCTCCAAGAAAGCCTTCCCCAAGAAAGCGCTGCCCAAGCGCGCCGCCAAGGCGGCAGCGGGCAAGCAAGCCACCAAGAAAGCGCGCGGGCGCAAGGGCGCGAAGGCTCCGGCCAAGCGAGCTCGTAAGGCGTAGCCGATTGGCTCGAGGGGTGGCAATGTCCACCCCACAAATGCTCACCCCCCAGAGTGCCCGCGAGCCAAATCGGGCTAGGCGCGCGCCGGTGTGGATGCCAGGATGAGCCCGCTCTGAGTGGTCTGAATCCCGTGAAGTCCCCGCCCGTCGAACCTGGGATGCGGCTCCTGGTCGCCGTACTCACGCTGCTCGTGGCGAATGTCCCCGCGATCGGCTGGGCCCAACCAGCTCCCCCGGCGGAGCCGCCGCCGGCTCCGCCCGCCGCAGCGCCCGCGCCCGCAGCGCCCGCGCCCGCAGCGCCCGCGCCCGCGCCCGGAGCGCCAGACGCCGCCAGAGCCCCGACCGCCCCCAGAGCCCCGACCGCCCCCGACGCGCCGCCAGCGGGAGAGTCGCCCGCACCCGCCGCCGAGCCCGACCCCGCGGCTGCGGACGGAGCGGCGCCGGACCCAGCGGCGCCGGTCGCGCCGCGCACGCGCACGACCGTGGCCCCTGCCACCAGCGAGTCTCCTGCGGACGACACCACCAGCGCCGCCCTGCGGTACACGCTCGAGCGAATCGTCGTGCGCGGCAATCAGCGCACCCACGAGCGCGTCGTTCTTCGCTATCTACCGTTCAAACCAGGCAGCCTGATCGACGTCGACAATCCCGACATTCGCGTGGCGCGGTTCCGACTGCTGGGCACGGGCTTCTTCAAGGACGTGCAGTTCTCGCTGGAGAAGGGCTCCGACCGGGGCATGGTGATCTTGGTCGTCGACGTCATCGAGCGCAATACGATCGTGCTCAACGACGTCTGGATGGGTGTGGCCGCAGACGCGGACAACGAGGGGCGGTCGCAGCCGCTGACGGCGTACGCAGGCCTCGACGTCGCGGAGACCAATCTGTTCGGCATGGGCGTCACGCTCGGCGGCGCGATGGCGGTCGCCGAGGAGCAGCTCGCCCTGCGCGCGCGCTTCCTGGACCCGGGCTTTCTGGGCAGCCCCTGGATGACGAGCGCGACGTTCCTGTACAACGACGCTCGCGACTTCTTCGGCAACGCTCAGGTTCGGTACTCCGATCCGGAGCTCGAAGAGCTCACCGAATATGCGGTGATGCGCTACGAACGGCTTGGCGGAGCGCTCGGCGTCGGCCGCGATCTTTCCAACGTGCTGCAGCTGTGGCTCCACTATCGGCTGGAGAACGTCGACGCCGACTATCCCCTGCAAGCCTCCCATGTGCGCGGCGACGACGTCGAACCCATCGACTTCGACGTCATCCGAGGACAAAGCTTGCTTTCGACGCTGCGCGCGACACTGCAGCTCGACACACGGGATCACCCCTTCCTACCAACGACCGGCTGGTTCCTCTCCGCCACGGGCGAGCTCGGCATGCCGTGGCTGGGCAGCGACTACACTTATCAGCGCTCCGACGTGCATGCGTCGCACTGGTGGGAGTTACCCTGGCAGCACGTCGTGCGGCTCGAACTGTTCGGCGGTGCGATCTCCGGTGACGCGCCGTTCTTCGAGCAGTACTACGTCGGCGACTTCACCGACTTTCTCCCGTCCCGCATCCTGGGAGTGAACTTCGACCGCAGACCGCCGCCGAACCTCCTCGGGACGCAGATCGTCGAGGTGCGCTACGGCGAGTATGCCGCCAAGATCGGGGCCGAGTATCGGCTACCCTTGTACCGCGGGCGCCGTTCCATCTTCGGTATCGATCTGTTCGGATCCGCCGGCATCTACTCGGTGTTTGGCCAGCGCGAACTCGATTCGCCTGCCTCGGGGTACCAAGGGGCCGAGCTGATTCCGGTCGATCTCACCGCCAACTTCGGCTTCCGCATGGATACGGCTGCTGGCGGGTTCGTATTCGCGTTCTCGAACGTGCTGTACTTCATCCCCGTGGAGACGGAGGGGCCTGCGGGTGAGTAGGCACCGGCTCGGCTCTGCCTTCCGCGGCCTCTCGAGCGCAGCGCGCGGCCTCGCGCTGATCAGCTGGTTTTTCTGCCTGATCACGCTGGGGACGACCGCGCGCGCGCAGGACGCTGCGGAGCCGGTGCGGCCGGTGACCTTCGAGTGGAACGACAGCGAACAGCTCCTGTTCGGCAGCGTGAACTTTCGCGATGTCGTCGACGAACACGTCAGGAAGAAGCTGACCCGCGGCTTGCCGACGACCATCGCGCTCACGGCCACGTTGTTTCGAACCGGCTCGCAACAACCAGTCGCAACGACGGCCCAGAGTTGCAAGGTCACCTGGCACGTTTGGGAGGAAGCCTACAAGATCGAACTGGTGCGTCCGGGCAGCAGTCAGGTGCGCTGGACGACCACCTTGGAAGGCGTGCTCAGGCGCTGTGCCGAGGCGCGCTCACTGTTGGTTGCCACGAGCGATCAAGTCCCGGTCGGCACCGCCGTCTATCTGCGGGCGAAGGTGCAGGTGAACCCGCTGAGCCCGAAGCTGCTGGAGAAAATCAAGCGCTGGGTAAGCCGCCCGTCGGCCACCGATACCGCAGGCCCCGGCGACGCGCTGTTCGGCACGTTCACCGGCCTGTTCCTGCAGCGCATCGGTGACGCTGAGCGCGAATTGAAGTTCAGTTCGAAGGCCGTGCGGCCGCGCGTGCAAGAAAAGCCCAAGAAAGGCGAGTCATGACCCTCAGTTTCCCGGTAGCCCTGAAGCTCGACGGACGGCTGTGCCTGGTCGTCGGGGACGGCGCCGAAACCCTCGGCCGTCTCGAGGCCCTGGCAGAAGCAGGCGCGCGCCTGCACCTGGTCACTCGGAACCCGCGCTCCGAGCTGGTGGAGCGTGCTCATGAGCTCGGCGGGGTGGTTTCCCAGCGTGAGTATCGCGCGACCGACCTCGAAGGCGTTTGGCTGGCGGTGCTCTGCGAACAGGACGCCGAACTCGCCACCCGCATCGGCGCGGACGCGGAAGCGCGGCAGGTGTTCTTTTGCGGAGTCGACCAACCCGCGTACAGCAGCTTCTCTCACGTGGGGATCACACGTAGCGGGCCTTTGTTCATCGCGATCGGCACCGAGGGCAAAGCACCCGCGCTCGCGCGGAGATTGAAGCACGAGCTCGCGCGTGCGCTGGCCAACCCCGCGCTGAACGAGTTCGTCGGCATGCTCGTGAAGCTCCGCGACAGCACCCCCAGAGGCGAGCGCGCCGCGCTGCTGACGCGCGAAGCGTCCCGCCTCAGGCTCGACGGAGGCTTCGTCGTCGACGCGCCGGATAGCTGAGGCGTGTCACTCGAACATCTGCCCGGCGGCCTTCTCTGGGGCATGGTAGTTCGCCATGATCGCGATGTTGTAATAGCGGTATTGATGCTGCACCTTGTCCCACTCGGGGGCAGCCAACGAGCGCTCGACACACTCGGCCGCGCGTCGCGCTTGCGGTCCCTTCCAGGTGCCGCTCGCGCCGGGAAAGACGTTGACCTTGCGATTCGTGAAGTCGATCGTGAGCACGTAATTGACGGAGCCAGGTTTCCCGGTGCGCGGGGCACAGTCCACGTTTTCGACGACGGCTTTCTGCAGCTGTTCTTCGAAGTATGGGAGCGAGTCGCAGAGCGCGCCGTTCTGACCGGAAAGGCGTGCGTCCGCCGAACATTTCACCTTCTGGGGGGTACCCAGCGAGACTCGTTCATCGGCCTTCGGCGGGCTGGTCGCCGCGATGACCGGCAGCGCCGAAGCCGCCATCAGCGCGGCTCCGGAACTCGAGGCGGCCGGCGCGTCCTCTTGCGCGCTGGGGCGCCGCCACAGATACAGCGGGACTGCGAGCAGGATCAGTACGGCCACGAGCGCCACGACGAGTTGCGCGCGGAGCGGGCGATCCCCACCGCCGTTGCTGCCACCCACGCCCAGACGTCGGAGACTCGGCTCGCTCGGCGCTGACGGAAACGAGGAGCGCTGTGGACCTACCATGGCTCCGTGCCGCTGCTGCGCGGACGACCAGATCCGCCGTTGCAAGATAGGGCGCTGCCGCACGACAGGGCGCTGCCGCACGACAGGGCGCTGCCGCACGACAGGGCGCTGCCGCACGACAGGGCGCTGCCGCTTGGCAGGGCGCTCTGGCGCGCCCGCTTAGTGAACTTCGGAGCTAGCACTACTCAGCAACTGATACGATCAGATTCGTTCAGGAAACTAATCATCTAACAAACCTTGTGCGGGTTGGTTCGGCTCGGCCCGAACCAGGCTGGCAGCCAATTCTAGCGACTCGGGCATCAGGCCCTGAACTTGCGACACCACTTGCTCCACCACGTTGCGAGCTTCTTCGACACTCGGTCCGCACATCGCGATCGCGAACTTGAGCGGGCCAGTCCGCCCCACCGTAGCAGGAACCATGCTGAGCAGGAGCATTTCGGTGAGTTCGACGACGCGGTGCGCCGCTCGCTTCAGCGCCAGCATTTCGAGAATCGTAGGCCGATCGCTGACGTGTCGATTGGGACCACGCACGTGGTAGCGCGCCACCGAGAGCGGAACATTGTTCCAGTCCGCAAACGCGATCTCTTCGGCGAGCGCCTTCAGAAAGTGATCGCGACGCAAGAGTCCCGTCAGACCGTCGCGCTTGGAGAGATACGCCATGGCGCGCTGGTGGTGCGCCGAGTCATCCTGGAAACTGACGAGCTTCACGCGACATTCGCCCAGCTGCACTTCGCCCCCGTGCAGCAGGTTGACGCTCTTCTTTCGCTCGAAGCTGTGATCGGCGTAGGTGCCGTTGGTGCTGCCTTGATCTTCGATGACCCAGGTTCCCGATTGCCAGCGCGCCGTGGCGTGGGCTGCGGAAACGGTGGCTTCGGGTAAAACGATGTCCTGATCTTGACGGCGCCCCAGCGTCACTGAGGGTTTGTTCAGAGTGAAGAGACGCCCGGCGGCGTCGGGCGCGTTCGTGCAGAACGTGACTAGAAGCGATTGCGCGCCCACCTGAAAGCTCTCGGTGACGGACCGGCCGAGCGGGGCCCCCGGCGACAGCCGTTCGCGCGGGATCTGGGCTTGGCTGGTGGTGAGGGCCACCGGGTTGAAGAACCGCATGCGACGCGCGTGCGGGCGCAGGCTGGCGTCGTCGCTCAGGCACTGAAACACCTGCTTCACCTCGTCGACGCTCAAGCCTGCCGGCACGTCGAACATGATCTGGGAGCGCATCGGCTTGGCGCGCGGGCGGTACCCCGGTTCCGGCACCCGACAAGTCCACATCTCCCAAAGCGTCAGCCCCAGCGCGTAGATATCGTCCTCGGGACTGGCCCCCCCCGATCGCAAACGTTCCGGAGCCATGTAGTTCGGGGTGCCGCCGTCGGGTGGCGCGCCCGGACGACGGGCGCTCAGACGCGCACGCTCTTGTGCGAAACCGAAATCCAGGATGATGGCCCGATCGTTGGTGACCATCACGTTACCCGGCTTGAGATCGCCGTGGACCAGGCCCTGGGCGTGAATGGCGGCCAAGCCGGCGCAGGCCTCACTCGCGGTCTTGCGAAACTCGTCAGCGGTATAGCCGCCCTGGGCCTTCCGCCGCCGAATGTGTGTGTGCAGCGTTTGTCCAGCGATGTGCTCCATCACCAGGATCGGTCCCCAGGGACTCGGCGCCAGGTCGTGAACCCGGCACACGTTGGGGTGACTCACGGAGCGAGCTAGCAGCAGTTCTTGCCGGAGCGCCTCATCGTCCCCTGGCATCCGCGACTCCTCGCGGACGACCTTGAGCGCGACGGGTTGCTGCGTGCTGCGATCGTACGCCAGGAACACCTCGCCCATGCCACCTTTGCCCAGGCTCTGTCGGATCTCGTAGCGATCACTGACAACCGTACCGTGACCTAGCGGGGGGACGTTTCGGGGGGATTGAGCCATGAGGAATCAGGGTTTGGCGCACTCACCGGAGCCCGCCCGGGCGCGCACGGTCTTAGAGTCCTCGATTTATCGCCATCCTGCAATGCGCGATGCGCCAGCTAGTCCCCAGGATCACAAGGAGAAGCAGCAGGTCGCCGCAAATCAGCCCGGTGGCCGGGTTGCCATGCCGAGACCATCGACTCGCCGGCCGGTCTACACCACCTACACCGGCAGTGCCGTGGGATGCCAGGCGAGCACGGGGTCGATGCAGCGGTCGCACCAAAATGCCATCAGGTCGCGGGCGATCGGGTCACGGACCAGGTGGCTGAACCCGGTGAGCCGAGGGCGCAACTCGAGGCGCGGGAGCCGGCGGGCCTTGCTCGTGACCAGCCGCAGCTCCGCTGATCGAGCGCGCGGCATGTCGATGCGTTCGCGCAAGCGATCCGCGGCTGTCGTGACGTCGCCCAAGGCATCCACGAGTCCGACGCGCTGAGCGTGTTCGCCCGACCAGACGCGCCCGCCCGCCAGGGCCTCGACCTGGTCGACGCTCATGCCCCGGGCTCGGCCCACTTGCTCGACGAAGCGCCGGTACACCTCGTCCAGCTCCGCCTCGAACGCCGCACGCACGTCCGCCTGCATGAAGCGGAACGGCGAAAACATGTCAGCGCGGTCGCCGCGCTTCACCCGCTCGACGCGCAGCCCCAACCGTTCCGCCAGTGTCTGCACCACGAGCCGCGCGGCCACGACACCGATCGATCCAGTGACCGTACCCGGCTGCGCGATGATCTCGTGAGCGCCGAGGCCAATCATGTAACCACCGCTTGCGGCAGTATCCGAAAAGTACGCTACTACGGGCTTCTTTTCCGCACAGCGCCGCACCTCGTGGAGCATGCGCGCCGAAGCCAGCGCGCTCCCGCCGCGTGAATCGATATGCAGCAAAAGACCCAGTGCCCGCGGGTCTTCACGCACTCGACGCAGCGAGCTTGCAAAACTCTGCTCGTCCGCGCCGCTCGACCACCCCAGGGGTTCACTGGTGATGACGCCGTGCACCGGCACCACCGCCAAGTAACTCTGCCTGAAGAGCGGTCGAAACGGCGCGACCGAGCGGCGCGCGTAGCGCAGTACGGGCACCGCTTCTTGCCCTTCCGGAATTGGCGGATTCAGCAGTGGCTGCACCTGATCCTGGTAAGCAAGCGCGTCCACCAGCCCAAGGCCCCGAGCACGCTCCGCAGCATAGGGCCCCTGCTGGACCCATTGCAGTACCCGCTCCGCCGGCAGCGCGCGACCTTCGGCCACGTCTCGCACGAACCGCGCGAATTGGTGGTCCAACAGCTCGCTCAGTTGGTGGCGCTGCGGCTCGCTCATGCTCTCGCGCACGAAGGGTTCCGCGGCGGTCTTGAAGTCCCCGCGCGCGAACACCTCGACCGCCAAACCCATGCGATCCAGCCCTGGCTTGAAGTACGGCGTCTCTACGGAAAACCCGAGCGGTGCAAGGCGGGCGTCAGGACCCAAGATCAAAAGATCGGACGCAGTGGCGAGCTGATAGGCGCGCGTCCCCGCCCCATCGGGCAGGTAGGTCGCGAGGCGCTTCCCCATCTTGCGCACCTCCAGCAGCGCACCCCGCCACGAGTCGACGGAAGCACCACCTCCTTGAAAACCGCGCAACGTCAGCACCACGCCCGTGACCCGTGGATCACGCCCGGCGCGGGCCAGCGCACGCTTGACGTCGTAGAGCGCTGGCGGCCCCGCGCGCCGCCCGAACCCGAAGCGAGCCGGCGGGCGCAGCTCCAGCGCATGCCCATCGAGCTCGAGCGCCAACCACCCGCTAGGACCGGCAGCGCGTGCGCGGCGCAGCACCCACCAGGGATAGGTGACGAGCACCCACAGGTTCACGAGCACACTGACGAGGAACCGGAGCATGTGCGCCTACGCTAGCACTTCACCACTGCGCACAACGCCGCGCAAAACGGAGCACGGACACAAATCCTAGCACGCCGGCCCGCACACGCCCGCGCTCGCAGGCTCGTGCTGAGATGCCCCGCGGCGTTTGCGCAGGCGCCGCATTTGGCTGCGCTGCATTTTGCCAGAGTTGCGACCTGCGAGTGCTCCAGCGCCGTTACAAAGCGCCGCGAGCGCCGGTACAAAGCGCCGCGAGCGCCATTACGAGCGCGCCGGCCGCGGCTCGCACATGCGCGCAATGTGACAGAGCGACTCTCATCCGCGCGGCCCCATCGAGATCTATCAATGCTCACGGTGGCGCGATCGAATATCGATGCTAGATTGATAGAGTGCCGAGTGTTGTAACCGCAGCACGAGTTCCAGCAAGGTGCACCGTGCCCCGCCGGATCGGTGTCCCGGGCGGCGGTGGCCCCCGAAGCACTGCGGCCCTGCTCGCAGGTCGCCCCCTGCTCGGAGCGCTCCGCACGCTCAAGACGCTGGTCATCCTCGGAGCGCTGTTCGGGGTCTCGGGTTGCGCCGGCGCGAACATGCCTCCGCCTGCCCAGCCTCCCCCGCGGTTGCAAAAGTCTCGTTCGCAGGCGACTCCGAAGCAGGCGCCACAGCACCCCCCGGAATTGGTCGCGCCCCCCCCGGCGTACGGCAACAAGGTCGTCCTCGCCAGCGGTTCGCGAGCGACGTCGCTCTAGCCCTGCCCTCGGTTCGGCCGCGCGCATCGGCAGGCCGTCCCGCGCGGCCCTGACTGCGCGCGTTCGTCGGATGCAAGTTCGACGGATGCTACCCGACGAATGCCACCCGTGTTCTCATGCGCGCGGCGGGGCGTTGCATTCGCGTCTACGGCGACCCCACCCTGACGAACGACAGCGTCGCGGGGGTTACGCACTTTCAGCGCGACCGCAAAACCGTCTACGCTGCCCCGTCCCAGCCTGCGACGCAGCAGGACAACCGCGCCCAGGCTCGAGCAACGCCGTGACGCCGAGTTTCTGCGCAAAGCGCCGCGAAATGCAGGGATTGTCACCTGGCAACTTGCGCCGAGGCCGATTCTTTAGCACCGTACGGCCGATCCGCAGTCGGCCCCGTTGCCGAGACCCTTGCCAACGCAGGGCCCGGAATCTAGATACCCCTCACCCCCGCGAACCGACGGCAGAGAGCACCCGATGTTAGACGTAGTCCATGAACAACCCCCCAAGGGCTTGTCCTCTCCAGATCTGTCCGTGTTCGAGGAAGCACGGCGTATCACGGAATCTCGCCTCGGGACGACCGTTTGGAAGCGCTTGTTCATCGCCCACTACATCTACCGTGGCTCGGTGCTGCTCGGGCTGTCGCTAGCGCGCCTCGGGGTCACACCGAATGCGCTCACATACACATCACTAGCGCTGGCTGCAGGCGCCGGCCTAGCGATTGCCACCGGGCACTTCGCGGCTGCCGCTCTGGTGATCATCACGAGCGGCATCTGTGACATTCTCGATGGCGTCGTGGCTCGCGCTTCGGGTCGCATCAGTCGCTATGGCGCGCTGCTGGATTCGTCGGTCGATCGCCTGAGCGACGGACTGCCGCTGCTCGGAATGATCGTGATCTACTCGCGCCCGACTGGCGGCAATGCCACCGCCGTCGCCGCGCAGACCTGGTTCGCGGTCATTCCAGCGGCAGCCATGCTGGCAGGCCTCGCGGTCAGCTACGTCCGAGCGCGCGCCGAATCACTCGGAGCCAGCCTGCCGCCGCTGTTCATGCGGCGTTCCGAGCGCCTCGTGCTCTTGGTGCTGAGCCTGTTGTTCGCGCCCATCTCCCTCGGCATCGATGTTCCGTCTCCGATCTTGCTGTTCGGGGTCTCTGTGTTGGGTGTGCTGTCGATCGTTGGAACGGTGTTCGCCCTCAGGGCGGCGCGGATCGAGCTCGACGCGGTCGGTGAGTGACTCTACCCTAACCAGCTGCACCGGCTTGGCTGGCTTCGTCGACTGGCTGATCCGCCATCGGGTAAGGGTGTTGCTTTTGTGCGGCGTGGTTTTCTGCGTCGCCGGAGCCAGAACGGTACTCACCTACTCGAAGCTGCGCAGTGACCTGGAAGAGCTGCTGCCGGCGACGGCGCCTGCTGTCTCGGCGCTCGAAACGCTGAGGAGTCGCCTGCCAGGCCTGCGCCATTTGGGCGTCGTCGTCGACACCGGCGGCAAGCAAAACTTACCCGCCGCGCGGCGCTTCATCGATGACCTGAGCCAGCGCCTCCGGACGTACCCCAAACACCTGGTGGGCGAAGTCCGATCTGACGTCACACGCGAGCAAGAGTTTGCTCGCACTTACCTGCTGCAGCTCATGGACCTGGAGGACGCCGCGGCCTTGCGCAAGGCGGTCGAGGCCCGGCGCGACTGGGAGGTGACGCACGCTCTCGACATGAACCTGCTCGAGTCCGATGAGGATCCGCCCCCCGAAATCCCCGTCCAACGCTTGCGGAAGAAGTACCTCGACAAGCACAAGCTGGAGGCTTCGTTTCCCGAAGGGCGGCTCGAATCCCAGAACGGGGACACCGCGATACTGCTGGTGCAGACGGCCTACCACAGCACCGGCCAGGACGGGGACGAAACGCTGCTCGCGCGGGTGCGCAGCGATGTGCGTGAGCTCGGCTTTCCTGAACGTTACGCGCCCGGCATGCGCGTCGGCTTCGCGGCGGACGTCGCCACGCGCGTCGAGGAGCTCGAGGGGCTTCAGACGGATCTGACACTCTCGGGGCTGTTGGTTTCAGCCTTGGTCGTGCTGGTGATCGTCTGGTATTTCAAGGCCTGGCAGGCGCCGTTGATCCTCGGTGTTCCGTTGGCCCTCGGCACGGTCTGCGCGTTCGGCGTGGCCGCGTTGCCGCCGCTCGATATACGCCACCTCAACTCCAACACCGCGTTTCTCGGCGCCATCGTCGTCGGCAACGGGGTCAACACGGGCATCATCGTGCTGGCGCGCTTTCAGGAAGAGCGGCGGCAGTTTGCCGAGCTGCGCGACGCCATCATCGCCGCGATTCGGGAGACCTGGAAGCCGACCTTGGCGGCGGCGGCGTCGGCCTCGGCGGCGTACGGCTCCCTGGTCTTCACCGATTTTCGTGGCTTCAACCAGTTCGGGTGGATCGGCGGCTTCGGCATGCTCTTGTGCTGGGGGACCACGATGCTGTTGCTCCCCCCCTTGCTCTCGTTCTTCGGCGAAGCAACCGCGCGACGTGCGCGAAGCGAGGCTCCCGAGACCCAGCGTCACATCGGCTGGTTCGCGCGCTTCTTGTTGTCGCGGCCGCGGGTGGTGGCCGGGGTGACGTTGACGGCGACGGTGCTCGCCTTGTTCGGGCTCGGTCGCCGCGCCTCGGACTGGATCGAATACGATTTGTCGCAGCTTCGCCGCAGAGACTCGTGGGAAAGCGGCGAACGTTACTGGGGCGCGCGCATGGACCGCACACTCGGCCGTTACTTGACTCCATCGGTAGTCATGGCCGACACGCCAAAGCAGGCGGAGAGCATCAAGCAGAAACTGCTCGGTGCAGCGGAGCGAGGCGAGGCCGGCGACCTGATCGCCAGCGTGCAAACGGCTTCGTCCTGGCTTCGTCCGACGCGCTTCGCCGCCGTCGAGCAGGCGCGCGCGATCGACGAAGCTCTGACGCCACGCCTCAGAAGCCAGCTGTCGGAGGAGGATCGGAAACTGGTCGAGGGCGCCCTGAGCAAGGCCAGTCTGAGCCCGCTCGAACCCAAAGACCTGCCAGCGTCGCTCGTGGCCGGCATGCGCGAGAAGGACGGGCGCATCGATCGCAGTGTGCTCGTGTATCCGAAGCTGGGAGGCGGCACCTGGAATGCAGCAAAGATTCAAGCGTTCTCGGACGACGTGCGCAAGGAAGCCGCCGCGGTGTCTCCGACGATCCAAGCGGCAGGGACCGTGCTGCTCAGCAGCGACATCGCGCGCGCCCTGAAACACGACGGACCTCGCGCGACTCTGCTGTCGTTGCTCGCGGTGTTGGTGATCTGTGTTCTCACCTTTCGTCGCGGAGCGCAGGCGAACGGCGCCCCGGTGAACAGGCGCGGTTGGTTTCTGTCCTTCGCCGCCATTTCTTCGCTGCTGTTGGGGGTGCTGTTCATGCTCGGCGCGCTGGCGTGGACCGGGACGCGCCTCAATTTCTCCAATTTCGTGGCGCTACCCATCACCTTCGGCATCGGCGCCGACTATTCCATCAACGTGCTCCAGCGCTATCAGGAAGAGGGCAAGCTCGATGTCAGCCGCGTCCTGAAAGGCACCGGGGGTGCGGTCGCGCTGTGCTCGGCGACCACGATCATCGGGTTCGGCTCGCTCTTGGTCGCCCAGAATCGAGCGTTGTTTTCGTTCGGCGTATTTGCAGTATCAGGAGAATTCGCCTCCTTGATCACGGCGGTCATCGTGCTCCCCAGCTTGCTCCTGCTGGGCGAGCGCGCTAGGCGAAAATCGAGCACCGCAGCAACCACCGCCTAGGCCCCACATGCCAACGCCGTCGTCGGAACCGAGCGAACGAGACCCTCGCGGGTCCGGCAGCACGCATCTCGCAAACCCTGCGGCGACGTTTGGCCTCCTCGCCCAGCTGGGTGCGGTGGCTCTGGTGCTGATGAGTCAGCTAGCGTTGGCCGGCGCCTTCTTGCTGCCGAACGCGCTCGACCTGGGACGCAGGGGTCGCCGGCCCGGGCTCTGCAGCGACCCAGCGCAGGATCGCCTGCGACCCTTCTTGGATTTCGGCCTGGTCGCGGCCCTGATCGCCGGCCAAACGTTGGGCTCGACGCGGACGTCGATCCACGGGCCCGGGCCCTGGTCACTCGCTGGCCTGTCGCTGCTGGTCGCCGGCGCGCGAACGATCGCGCCGCGCACCAGCGCCGGCTCCGCCGCGATCGCCCGCGCACTCCTGGCCGCCGCCCTGCTGCTGACGCCCGTGGCGGCAGCCGTTGCGCACATCCCGGCCAGTGGCTGGCTAGTCACCGCGTGCGCGGCATGGGCAGCGGTGCACTTGCTGAGTCAGGCTCGCTCCCTGTTGATGCGTCTCGACCCGAACGGCGTGGTGCGCGGTTATCGCTTGATCCTGTCGGGCAAGGGCGGCGCCGGTAGAAATGCCATGGCTGCTCTCACCGCGACCGCCATCGACTTCGCGCTTTTCTCGGCGCTCGTCGCCGTGGGCTGCTCGCCCCCCGTCGCTACACTGCTGGGGGCGGTGTGCGGCGGCGGCGTCAACTTCACGGTGAACCGGACCTGGACCTTCGAAGCCAGCGGCTCGAACCGCACGATGGCACGGCGTTACGTATTGGTCAGCGCCGCCAGCGCTGCGCTGAACGCCAGCATGGTCGCGGCGCTGCTCTGGATCCCGAACCAGCATGTCACGATCTGTTGGCTGGTGGCGCGCGGTCTGATTTTTTTGGGTTGGAACTACCCTCTGCATCGCGACTACGTATTCGCCCATGGTGGACGTGCAGTCAGCCAGCACTAGCCAAGAACGGGCGCGTGACGCGGGCATCGTGGTCGCGTCCCACAACACCATGCACGGGGTCTTCCTGGGCGACCTGATCGAACGCTACCGCGCCCTGGTCCCGCAGCACCGTGTCGACGTGCTCTGCCTCCAAGAAAATGTGCCGCTCTCCGCAGAGCAGGCGGCGCTGCGCGCCAACGCCGGAACGCATGCGGAGCTGTTCTCGGCAGAGCTCGGAGAGTTTCAGTGCGTGTGTTTGCCGGAACACCCGGCGCTGGCCACGCTAATCAGGAAGGCGTTCGTGCTCGAAGATGCGTTTCTGGTTCCGCTGCCGCGCCTCGAACGCTTGAACTGGTTGGAGCGCCTTTACATTCGCGGGGGCAAGGTAACGGCAAAGTACGCGTTGATCTGCGTCATTGGCGATGACACGCAGCGGCTCACCATCGCCAACTTCCACCTCGAAACCGCGGGCGACAACGCGCACCGGCGGCGTCAGATCGCTGCCGTCGCCAGCGCCCTGCGCGAGCGGGGGCTGCTCCATAACCTGGTTGCCTGCGGAGATACCAATGCCTTCAGCTGGTCTCGTTCGGGCGCCGTGCAGGTCATTGCCGAGCTGATGCAACCGCTCCAGGCGCTTGCCGGCGCAACCCCGAAAACCGACGGCAAGGCGACGCACTATTTTGCTCGGCAACGCGAGGACCTGTTGCCTCACCGCATCGCGTGCATGGTCGGCAGACTCGGGGTCGATCACCCGTTACCCTACGACGTCATCTGCTCGGACTTGGAGGCGCTGAAGAGCGGCAAAGTCCAGACAGAAGAGTCCGACCACGATCTCGTGTACGCCGAGCTGCGCTGGCCCCAGGCGCGCACGACTGGATAGCTTCTAGTGTGGTGAATCTTTGATTCGCCACGAAAAATAAACAACGCTTTTCCTGGTCTCAATAGGACGCCAGAGTCCGAAATTCGCGCGGCCTCGTAGAGGCCCGGCCGCGCGAATTTCGGGACGAACTATGGAGACAGGACACTGGAGGCGACACGCGCGCCGCCCCCAGCCGAAACGCGGCGCGAGCTACTCCTCGCAGTCCAAGATGGCTTCTTCTGCGATTTCGTCCGATGCCAGCGTACAGAAGCCTGGGCGTCCTCGCACTTCCGCGGAACTGAAGCCCTCGACGCTTTCGAACGTACGGCACACCATGCCGTCGTCGGTGCAATCGCTGCTGCAATCGCAGAGACCGAGGCAAAACCCGAGGTCGCCGTCGTCGTCGCCCACGTAGGGCAAGAGGCACTCGGCCGTTGCGTTGTCCTCGCTGTCGGAACCACAGGTCGGGTAAGCGCCGAGCACGCACGTCTGCATGCAGCGAGCGTCCTCACCAGTGCCCGCGCAGAAGCCCAGGCACTCGTCTTCTTCGGCTTCGGCGTCGCAGAGTTGATCGATGCCGCTGCCTGCGGGAGCTTCTTCGACGCACTCGCCGACGCTCGGTTCGCAGAAGCGTCCCTCGGGACAATCACTATCCGCGTTGCACTTCGGTAGACACACCGGCAACACGCACTCGCCCGCGTCGACGAGGCAGGCAGTGCCCCCGGTACACTGGGTGTTACTGGTGCACTCGACGCCCACCGGCAAGATGTCACACACCACATCGAGCCGTCCGGCGCAATCGTGCGCCCCGTCGCCGGGGATGCACATCGGCATGCAGTAGCCGTCGGCCTCGGGATCGCCGAACGTGATACACGCCGCGTCCGCACCGCACGGGCTGTCCACGTTGCACGGCACCGTGCACAAGCCATTCGCCGGGCCGCCCGCGATCAGCGAATTCGAGTCCGCTTGGACGCAGATCAGGGCGCTCTCGCAGTCGTCGTCCGAAGCGCAGGGCTCCGCGAGACCAGGCATGGGTTCGGGCCCGTTAGTAGCGCCTGCGGCACCGGTCGTGCTCGCGCTCGTGTTCGACGTGACTGCGGTCGAGGCGGTGCTCATGCCGCCTGCGCCGCTCACGGTGTTGCTCGAGGTGCTCGGACCAGCCGTCCCGCCGCTGCCACCAGCATTGTTGCCCGTGCCGCCATTGCCGCCATTGCCGCCAGCCGCGGCGACGCTTCCCCCGGAACCACCGTCGCCTTCGTCGGGATCGCTCTTGGTATCATTTCCGCAAGCGAACGTTAATCCGACAAGCAAGCCCACCACGCCCAACGAGCGCAGCACACCATCAATTGCACGCATCAGAACCTCACTCGAGTGGAGGGTCAGTGTAGCCCAGGTCATGCTGCGGGCGAAAGTGCGCTCGACGAAAAGCACGCCGAAACCGGCGGGCCGTTGCGGCGACGCGTTTCGCCGCCGCAAGCGAGGCGAGATTGCTGCTTGGCCTCACTGCCCGGCGCCTCGAACTCGCGTCCCCTCGCCCTGGAAACTCACGGTGTGAGTGCGCGTCGATACCCCGCTCGAGGGGCATCGCCGTTTCGGAGCGAGGTCACGCCGAATTCGGGCGCAGACACAATGAAGTGCTTCGACCTCGAGCCGGATCGTCGCGTTCCAAGCACGTTGCTCCACTCTCTGCACTGGGCTACGTCATGAAGCGTGACCGAACAATGCCCCGGAACGGCGACGCTGTTGATCACGAGGACGGTAGAGGGGACCGCCACCAGCGTCGCTCGCGAACGCGTGCAGCTTCGGTGCACGTTGTTGGTAGGGCACCCAGGCCCGCACCACGATTCCACTCGCGAGGAGTCATGGGAGACGGAAGGCGATCGCCCCACCACGTTGTTGCGGCACGAAGAACCCGACGACTGACTTGCGACGCGGAGGCCCTCGCGCAGACCGTTTTTGCAAACTACGGCACCCGATCCCCAGGTGTTATGCATGCGGGCGCCAAAATTACACCGAGTCACCAACGAGGCGCGCAGTCCAAGCACGCAAACGGTGCAAATCGTGCAAAACGCGCGGGTTGCCAGCGCGAAAGCGCTGGGCGTAGGTTCCCCAACGGAGAGCACCCCATGCGTTTTCGAGCGAAAGAATCAGCGTTTTTGTTGGGAACCGCCGCCGGCTTCGTGCTTTTCGCTGCCTGTGGAGGCGATGACTCCGACGCGGGCGCAGCGGTCAGCACCACCGCGACCGGAGGCAGCGTGACCGGGACTGGCGGCACGCCGGCGGCATCCAACAGCACGACTTCGAGCACCGCGGGGGCCGACACCAGCGGCAGCAGCGGTGCGGCGGGTGGCGGCGGAGCCGCCGGTGCTTCGAACACGGAGGGCGGCAGCGCCGGGGGCGCGCCCGAACCCTGCGGAGCTCGCGGCCAAACCTGCTGCGAAGACGAAACCTGTACCGATCCCGGCACTGCCTGCGTGCCCCGCGGAGCGGGCGCCGGCAACATCTGTGCGCCGTGCGGAGAGCCCGGCGGCGAGTGTTGCGCCGGCGACAGCTGCGCCGAGGGAGCTTGCTGTTTCGCGGACCTGTGCGTCGCGAGCGGTTCGCTCTGCAGCGCTTCAGCTGGCCGCTGCGAGAGCGGTAAATGCGAGAATTGCGGTGGCGAGGACGAGAACTGCTGCGGCGGGGCGTGCGGCGCCGCGCTCGAGTGTGACGGCGGGACCTGCGTCGCGTGCGGCGGCGATCAAGAGCGCTGTTGCGCGCCGGGCTCGGGCCCGCGCTGCGAAGCCGACGCTGTTTGTTTGGGCGGCCTCGACGGCACCTGCCAAGCGGCGTGCGGCGCCGCCGGACAACCCTGCTGTGAGGGCTCGGGCATGAGCGGCGGTTGTGCCGCCGATCTGGTGTGCACCGACGACGACGAGTGTTCGGCGTGCGGCGGCGCTGGGGAACCCTGTTGCCCCGGACCGGGCTCCGGCTGCAACGACGGCGCCGTCTGCAGCGATGATGACGTCTGCTCCGC
>JAICQQ010000483.1 GCA_025937785.1 Polyangiaceae bacterium | reverse complement strand
CGTACACACCGTGCGCCTGGCGGACGACCCGGTACACGGTGAGCATTCTGGAAAACAGTGTGTTCATGACCAATCCTGGGCGGTGGTGCCGATCAGAAGGCGTATTTCAGCTCGACGTAGCCAGCGGTGAGGTCCTGGTCCAAGTAGTCGAGCAAGGTGTCTTCGGGGCCATTGTAGAGCTCCCCACCGATGCTGCCAGACAGTGCGTCGCTGAACTTGTAGCTGATCTTCGGGAACGCCAGCCATTCAGCCGTCGAGAAGTTGTACGCGCCGAGCACCGAGAACGAAAGAGTGTCGTGGAGCGCCAAATATTCGAGACGGACGGACGCGGTGTGCTGCAGCTCTTCGGTCTGCTGGAAGAGGATTTGGTTACGGCGACGCATTTCTTCGTCGATGCCTGCCTCGATGTCCTCGACGATACTTGGCGTCATCAAATCCGCTGGGGGAATCTCCCTCAACTCGTCGAGCCCCGCCGGGTTGTCGGTGCCTTCACGTTCCCAATCGAGCACGTACTTGCCGATGTACTGGGCGATGACACTGAGCGAGCCGAAGGTGCGATCGAGCCCGACCACGTAGTTGACCTCGCGGTTCGGGGTATAGATGGCCTCTTCGTTGATGGGGGCTCGGTAAGCGGCCTCGCCGCGCAGCCCCAGCTCCTCGCCGAAGGCCGTGGAGAAATCGAAGCCGATCACCTGATGCGTATAGACACGGCGTTGCACGACCACCGAGGCGTTGCTGCCCACGTCGTAGGCGTAGCGCTCGAGTCCCGGCAAGAGGGCGTTGCCATAGAGGTACGAGGCGGACATCTCGAACGACGACAGCTCGAGGTGCAGGCGGCCGGCGCCCAGCCCGTTTTCGAGCTCCGGCCCCGGGATCACGGGGTCGAGCAGCGTGACGCCGGGCTCGAGCGGGATCGGCGGAAACTTCGTCGGGATGTACAGCGGCATCCAGACGCCCTCGAGGCGCACCGGGGCGAAGTTGAGGAAGGCGCGCGCACCGAAATTGCCGACGCGGCGATCGTCTTCGAGCGGGGAGCGCACCGTCAGATCGACGGGGGTGATGTTGTTGGTGGGGTTGAAGCCGTCAGCCTTGCCCCACACGATGATCTGCTTGCCGAGGCGCAAGTCGAACGGACCGGCGTAGACGTTGGCATAGGCTTCGCGCAGATCGACGATGAGATCTTGGGTTTCGCCTTGCTGCCCGTAGCGAAAGCGGGCCTCGGCGAAGGCGTCGCCGTACTCTTGACGCTGCGTTCTGAATTGCAGGGCGAGTTCACCATAGCCCGCCCGCAGGATGGCGTCTTTGCCACGCGTCTCTTTGCCGAAGAAGGCGTCGCCGCGGACGTAGCCGTTGAGCTCGAAGGGGAGTGCTGGGGCAGAGGCCGCCGAGATCGCGTCGCCCGCGTCGGCCGTGCTTGCACCGCCGTCTTCGAACAAGCTGCCGCCCTCGACCACCACGTTGCTGTCGACTGCGGCTGCGTCGCCCTCGACGGCTGGCTCAGCGGCGTCGGGCGGGGACTCGGCCGGTGGTGCATCCGCTGCAGGCGCGTCGGCGGGCTGCGCCGCTGGCTGGTCAGCCGCATCGGCGGCCGGCGGCTCTTCGGCGGGTTGCGCCAGGGCGGGGGAGGGGAGCAGAGCGAAGCCGCTCACGATGCCGAGCATCCAACCGAGGGAGGTCCTAGTCGTTCTGCAAACCGCGTCTGTCATCGATTCACTTCTGGGGCAAAACTCAGGGGAAAGACCGGCGCAGCGCCGGTGGTCGGGAGGGTAGGAATCACGCTGTGACTTCCGCGTCAGGGAGCGTGCGCGCGCGACACAGGGATCGAGCGGCCTTTCTCGGGCGCGGACGATAGATGCCCGCTCAACGTTGTGCACTCGAAAAAGGGTGGCCGATCAAAAACCCAACAAAATGCTGGGGCACCCCTTCTCGATGACATTTTCGTGATCCGACCGCCGAGACCGAGCTACCACCGACAACTCACCAAAGTGAGTCGGCGGGGGTGTGAAATTGCACCCTTGGGGCACTCACTTTCCGGAGTGATCGCCGCCGCCGCCGAAGGGTACAAATGGGGTACAGCTGGACAACACCCGCGCCTCTAGTATCTCTTCCGATATCATGAAATTCGCTCT
>JAICQQ010000050.1 GCA_025937785.1 Polyangiaceae bacterium | reverse complement strand
CTCGTCCAGCTGCTGTCTAACCATGCTTGCCTACCCATGGAACACACTTCGACCGCCATGGATAGCTCTTCACGTTCACGGGCCGGACCAATTCAGGGACAGGCCCTAATGCGGTAAAGCGCGCCGCCCGCGAACGGCTTGGGTCAGGCGCTGTGCGCGCTGGAGGCCTCTGCGACCGCACGCATGAACCCGCTGGTTCGACGCTTGGGTAAGATGGCTGGTGAACGGCCTGCAGCGCAGCGTGCCGGATCCCTCATCGTGCTCATGCACTCGCGAACGATAGTCTTCAGCGTTTCGGCGACGCCGATGCCTTCGTGGGCGGCTGCTTCGACTTCAGGGGTGCCGGGCACCACCTCGAGCAGGCGGCGCAACACCGGCAGCGGCAACGCGGTGTCCAGGTCGCGCTTGTTGTACTGGAACACCAGCGGCACGCACTCTGGATCGAGGCCGTGAGCGGAAAGGTTCTCGTAGAGGTTCTCGAGGCTCAGGAGGTTGGAGTCGATCATGGCCTCTTGGCTGTCGGCCACGAAGACGACGCCATCGACGCCCGTCAGCACCAGCTTTCGGATTTGATCTTGAAACACCTGCCCGGGCACCGTGCACAGGTGCAGCCGAATCGTGTACCCCCGATAACAGCCGAGGCCGATCGGCAGCAGATCGAAGAACAAAGTGCGTTCGCTATCCGAACACAGAGCGAGCATCGTGCCGCACTGCTCGGGAGCAGCTTGGGCATAGATCTGCTCGAGGTTCGTGGTCTTTCCACCTAGCCCGGGGCCGTAGTAGACGATCTTGAACAGAACCTCTTTATTGATGTGGTCGACACTCGGCATGAAGGTCCTCGCGGCGCATGCGCTGCGGCGGGCGCTCGGTACGCCTTGGCTCCGAGCGTGACGCATAGCATCCACCCCTAACTACGGGCCAAGGGCCGAGTCGGACCAATTTTCTGCGCTACTCACGGGCTTGCGGGCCGGCCTAAGCGAATTCACTCGCTGTTCTCGCCGGACCTTTCAGCGTGCCGCCAAACTTCGAATGAACCTGCCACGCACGGGCCCTCAGAGTTCGGCGAAAAAAAGGTCTGCCGCCATCGCCCCGAAGGGAAATAGCAAAAAAAACGCCCCGCCAATCGGGGGGATCGGCGGGGCATTGAGGTCAGCTTGGCTTGGGAGCGTGCCGCTGACCACGTGCGAACACTTTCTCTCCCAATGCGACCCGACACAATGTCTGACAGTCCGAACATCATCGCCGTAACGATGCGCTATCACCGCGTGTACGTTTGGTCGTCATGCCCCCCGGCGATGGGTCAACCGTCCAGTTCAGCCGTCGGCGGCGACCGGCGCCCTAGCGTCCAAGGCCTGCAACATGCTCGCGACGCTCCAAAACTTCTCGCGCACCTTGCCGCGTTGGATCCCGGCCGCGACCTCCAGCTCGTCCAGATGGCGCCAGTCCGCGTACGAAACCACGCGCACGCCTCGATCGTTGAGCAGTTTCGTTATCACCTCGGCGGGCGAGGCATTGTGCCTCGGCCCGGACTCCACGTCCGCGAGCATGTGGTCGACCGTCTCCTTCGCATCGGTCTTGTTGGTCCCGATCAGCCCCACAGGTCCGCGCTTGATCCAACCTGCCACGTACAAGCGCGGAATGATGGCCCCACCCGGCGTCGCGGTCACACGCCCGCGATCGTTGCAAATGACTCCCAGCGTGGTGTCGAAGGGCACACCCGGCAACGCGCTGCCGAAGTACCCAATCGACCGCAGCACGAGCCCGGTCTTCATGAGCTCGTACTCGCCCGTACCCGCTGCTGAGACGCGGCCTTGGCGTTCTACCAGGCGATTGCGTTCCAACTTGATGCGCTCTACCTGACCCGTCCCTTCGAGAGCCACGGGGCTCGAAAGAAAGCGCAGCCGCACGCGCCGGGGCGCTTCGCGCTGGGTGCGGAGCGCGACTGACTGCAAAAACTCCACGTTCTTGCGAGCATCGCCGCTGAACGAGGTGGCATCCAAGGCGAGCGTGGACTCGGGCTGATCGATCGTGAGCTCGACACCCTCGAGCTCGTCGATATCCTGGATTTCGCGCGGGCTGAACGCTGCCTCTGCGGGGCCGCGCCGCCCGAGCAGCACGACCTCGCGCACCTGGCTCTTGCTGAGGGCTTCGAGGGCGTAGTCGGTGATATCAGTGGACGCCAGGCTCGCCGGCATCTGGATCAAGACGCGAGCCACATCCATGGCGACGTTGCCCAGACCGACGACCACGGCTCGTGGAGTCGACAGGTCGACGCGCTCGCTGGTGAAGTCGGGGTGCCCGTTGTACCAGCCGACGAAGGCCGTAGCCGCATGACTGCCGGCGAGCTCTTCGCCTTCGACACCCAGCTTGCGATCGGTGGCGGCGCCCGTGGTGTACACGACCTGGTCGTAGTGCTGCATCAGCTCGGCGTGCGTCAGATCGGTGCCCACGGTGACGTTGCCAAAGTAGCGTGTGCGCGGGTCGCTCGCGATGCGGTCGAAAGCTTTGGTGACCTTCTTGATGCTCTGATGATCGGGTGCGACCCCGCTACGGACCAGGCCGTGAGGCGAGGGGAGACGCTCGAACAGATCGACCTCGATCGAGAGATCTAGCACGGCGCGCTGCCGTAGCAGGAAGTCCGTCGTGTAATAACCGGCGGGTCCTGCCCCTACGACCGCAACCCTCAGCCTCCGCCCCCTCGAGGTAGTAGCGCCTGACATTACGCATGAGGCTAGCATGGTTCGTTGCGCCGGCGTGTGCCGAGCACCGTGAGCTGCGTCGGCAGCTGCAAGCCCGTGAACATCCCCCGAAAAAACTGACGGCGAGCTGCGAGATCGACCCGCAATTCTCTTGAAATTATTCGATAATGGCGTTGAATCGGCGTGTGGACTTCATGGATTCTACTCGTCAGGCACCGCAGGCGTGGAGCCGCATTGGTGGCGCGTGTCGGGCGAGCTGCGGGCGTTCTTCGGGGCTTCTCGCGGGCTCGGTGCTTTCGCGCGCGCCGAGGTTCGTGAGTTCGATATGAGTCGATCGGCTGGACGCGGACCAGGAGCGGCGAACGCTCCGAATCTGATCGAGCAGGTGCGTGAGCTCACGGGCCTGAGTGACGAGGCGCTGGCACGTAAGCTCGGCGTGCCCGTGACGCTGCTCCGACGGCAACGCGCGGGGAGCGCCCCGCTCAGCGCCGAGGGGCGCAGCATTCTGGCACGAGTCGTGGCGACGAGCCGTCGCCCGAACGCGCGGACCGATCGAGTCAAGGCTCCCCACGTCGAAGACGGTATCGTGTGCGCAGACTCAATCGAACACGTCAAGCAGCTGCCTTCGGACAGCGTCGACATGATCTTGAGTGACATCCCCTACGGGATCGGGCTCGAGGACTGGGACGTGCTGCATGACAACACCAACTCTGCCTACATGGGACAGAGCGCGGCGCAGGGGCGCGCTGGAGCCGTCTTCAAGCGACGACGCAAACCCATCAACGGTTGGTCGAGCGCCGATCGCAACATCCCGCTGGAGTACTACCAGTGGTGCAGCTCGTGGGCTGGGGAATGGCTCAGGGTGCTGAAGCCTGGCGGCGCCGCCATGCTGTTCGCTGGACGCCGGCTGGCACCGCGTTGCGTGGTCGCGCTCGAGGACGCCGGGTTCAACCTGCGTGATCTGCTCGCGTGGCGCCGGGCGCGAGGAGTGCTGCGCGCGCAGCGCTTGAGCGTCGTGTTTCAACGCCGCGGTGAGCTCGCAGAAGCAGCCGCGTGGCAGGGTTGGCGCGTGGGCAACCTGCGCCCTACTTTCGAGCCGATCATCTGGTGCTTCAAGCCGTATCGCGTGACCATCGCCGACAACGTGCTCGACCACGGCGTCGGCGCGTGGAACCTGGAGCGCTTCGAGGCGCAAACCGGCGGCGTCGACAATGTGATCGAGGCCAGCTTCGATCCTGGAGAAGCTGGCCTCGTCGAAGCGCAGAAACCTGTCAAGCTGATGCGCACACTGATCGAGCTCTGCACGCGACCGGGCAGTCTGGTCTTGGATCCGTTCGCGGGCAGCGGCAGCACCGCGGTGGCGGCGCAAGAAACTGCGCGCCGCTGTCTTGCGATCGAACGCGACCCCGAGCTATGCCAGCTGGCGCGGCACCGGCTCTCCAAGTCCAAGGGCGCCGCGCAGGCCTAGTTCACCGATGGATAGCTTCGAGTCTCAGATCGCCGGTCTCGGGCTTCGCTACGGATGTCGGCTGGACAAGCTGCCGCCGGCCTTCAGGGACCGCTTCGTCCAGCTCGGTCGAGACGCTTCGCTCCGGGCGTACCTCGAGCGAGCGCAGCGGGAGCGCCACGGTCGCTTCGTGACAGGGGTGCACCGGGTGCTGCGCGGATATCTCTCCGACTTCGACATCAACGGGCTCTTGAACATCTATCCGATGCACGTGCTCGGGACGGAGCAATGGCGCTATTTGCTCGAGCAAGCACCGCTGGACCGCGCAGAAGGTGCTCGGCTGCTCGATGTGGGGGCCGGCAACGGCGACGTCACGCGCGCGCTCGCGCCGCTCTTCGAGAGCGTGGCCACGACGGAGATGTCGAGCGCGATGGCGTTCCGCCTGCGGCGGCGAGGTTTTCGGTGTTTTCGCCAGGACGTCAGCACGCTCGGGGTGCCGGAGTCACCCTACGACGCGATCGCGTGTCTGAACGTGCTCGATCGTTGCGATCGTCCGCTGACGCTCTTGGGCAACCTCAGAGCAGGGCTGACCGATCGCGGACTCTTGCTGCTGGCGCTGGTCTTGCCTTACCGGCCGTTCGTCTACGACGGTGGCTCGAGCCAAGAGCCGAGCGAGCATCTGCCGCTAACCGGTTCCGACTGGGAGACGGCCGTGGGGCAACTCTGTGAACGGGTGATCGAGCCCCTCGGTCTCGACGTCGAGGTGATCACGCGGGCGCCGTACCTGTCGGGCGGCGATGCCAAACGCGCGCTCTACGAACTCGACGATGTCGTGCTCGTGTGCCGGGCGCGCGGGCGCGCCTTGCTCCTCTGAAGGCGCACACCTGCGCAATTAGCGGGATTCCAGGCGCACTTCGTCCAAGAGCTCGGCGAGTGTAGCGGCCAGTCGCCGGCGGTCGAAGGCGGCGAGCCGTTCCGGGTCCGGACCTGGAGCGCCTCGTTCGACGTCCTGGACGCAGGCCCGAATGGCGGCGGCGATGCGTTCCGGATCGTCGTAGCGGGCGAGGTGGGCACCGCCGACGCGTTCGAGGAGCCAGGCATCTCCGCCATTCTCGGAGACGACTCCGAGCACCGGTTTGCCGGCTGCCAGATACTCGAAGGTCTTTCCAGCGATGACGTCTTGCCCTTCGCTGATGGTTTGCAACACGACGTTGACGTCGCTGCCGCGCATCAGGCGCAAGCTGTCGCCGAACGAGACGGGACCCCGCGTGCTGACCACGTCCTCGAGCCCGAGGCGCGAGATGTGCCTCTCGTGGCCGGCCATGCCGCCCACGAACTCCAGGTGCAGCTTCTCGCGCAGCCCGGGTGTCTTGCAAGCGATCGCCCAGCCCTCGAGCAACGGATCGGGCTTGCGGCGCTCGTTCAGCACGCCGATGTAGCGGAACAAACACTTGCCGGGGGCAACCTCTCGCAACGGCTGGATCGGCTCGCCGATCGTGAAGCCGTTGGTGATGGTGACGAAGCGCGCGTGCGGAAAGCGTCGTTCCATCTGCGCTCGAGTCAATGGGCTCGTGACGACGACGCGGGCCGCTCGTGACAGGATGCGACGGGCTCGGGCCCGCT
This sequence comes from Polyangiaceae bacterium, assembly GCA_025937785.1. Classification (GTDB taxonomy): domain Bacteria; phylum Myxococcota_A; class Polyangia; order Polyangiales; family Polyangiaceae; genus JAICQQ01. The sequence goes on along the minus strand of JAICQQ010000050.1, from coordinate 38,051 downwards.
CGACTCGAGCGACCAACTCTCCCCGTGGCAGCCACAAGCTGCCGTAAGTCCAGGGATCTCTGAGGTCGACCACCAGCGGCTTGCGCAAGAGACGACTCAGCGCTTCGCCGACGAACAGATTCCTCACATGGGGCGCGCTCACCCACACCAGATCTGCCCGCCGCACGTCGGCATCGCCGAGCGCGCGGAGCAAGGCCGCCGGCGCCCAGTCGAGGTGCCATTCGAGCATCCACATGGGCAGACCCGTCAGGCGCCAGGCCCACGAGCCCCGAGTGAAGACCCGGCGCGACCCTGCGCGCGGAGCGCCGGGAGCGATAGCTGGCTCAGCCGGGCGTGGCGTCGTGCGCTTTCGGTTGAACCAGAGCGCCAGCTGATCCTTGCTCGGTGTGAGCCACGGCCGTGCTCGCAAGACCCGTACCTCTGGAGGCAATTGCGCGAGCGGAGACGGGTCTCGTGAGTCCGCAGGTCCGGGGTGGCCGGTGAGCACGATTGGGGTCCAACCATGAAGCGGAAGCTCCTTCGCAAAATGAAACGCCCTTGCGGTCCCACTGACATTGAAGGGAGGGAACCTGTCGTAAACCATCAGCACCGAGTGTTTCATGCATGTCGAGCGAGCAGCAGGGCGCTGGTCCATGGGAAGGGCGTGGCTGGATCTGCCGCGGCTAGCCGAGATCGTCCAGCAGGGCGAAGAACGCAAGTTTTGAGCATGCGCCGGGTACGTGGGAATCGGGGTATGTGGTACAATGTAGGGCTGTCGTTGGAGGTGATTGTAGCGGAGGATGCAAGAACTGGATGCAGGCCACCGAACTAGGGACCAGGATGCGGGCGGTGCCGCACCCGCTCGGCTATAGTGGGAAGGCTTTCGATCACGAGTTATTGATGAATTCTGGGGTGTCTCTCCAACCCGACGCCGGTGCTTGTGGCAGCGGTAGCGCCAGGTTAGCCGCTGTGCGGGAAACGAGCAGCGGATGTTGAACGAGGTGCTGCCCGGCCAAGAGCTGGGGCGTTACGAGCTTTTGATGCCCATCGCCAAGGGTGGGATGGCGATGGTTTGGGCGGCGCGCCTGAAGGGGACGCGCGGCTTTCAGAAGCTGGTCGCCATCAAGACCATGCTGCCGGCGATGATCGACGAGCCGAGCTTCGAGAGGATGTTTCTCGACGAGGCGTCGCTGGCGTCGCAGGTGCGCCACCCGCATGTCGTCGAGACCCTGGATCTCGGGGAACAGGATCACATCCTGTATCTCGTGATGGAGTGGGTGGACGGCGAGCCGCTCAACGTGATCATGCACTACGCCGCCAAGCGCGGCGGCATCCCCCAGGCGATAGCGGTCGCCATCATGCTTCAGGCGCTGCGCGGGCTGCACGCGGCGCACGAGTTGAAAGACGAGACGGGGGCGCTCGTGGGGCTCGTGCATCGTGACGTCACCCCTCAGAACGTACTCGTGAGCTACGACGGCGTGGTGAAGTTGGTCGACTTCGGGGTCGCGAAGGCCACCAGCCGCCTCTCCGCCGAGACCGAGGCCGGTCAGCTCAAAGGCAAGATCGCGTACATGTCGCCGGAGCAGCTGAAAGGCGAGCCGATCGATCGACGTACCGACATCTTCGCCGTCGGCATCCTGCTGTACATGCTCACCACGGGCACACACCCGTTCAAGGGTGATGAGCAAGCCGAGACGGTCCAGAACATCACCTCGCCTGAACCGGCGAAGGCCCCGCACCGCCTCGTCCATGGTTACAACCCCGCGCTCGAAACGGTGGTGATGCAGGCGATCGCCAAAGAGCCTGCCAAACGCTTCGCGTCGGCCAACGACATGTTCAAAGCGCTGCGGGGCGTGGTGCAAGCTGCCACGGACGACGAGGTCGCCGAGTTCATCAAGTCGCTGATGGCCGATCGTGTCGAGAAGCGACGCAACGCCATTCGCGCTGCGCTCGAGATCGCGGACGCCGCGCACGCCGAGGTACGCCCCGGCGCGACGGCGAGCTCCCCGGAAGACATCGACAGCGCCAAGACGGTGGTCGAACCGCGCTACAGCGTTCCGCCCGCTTCCGAGAGTTCCGGCGGTCTGCCCGGGGCGCAGCGGGCAGACGTGGATTCGTCGCTTTCGGGCGTGGCGCCGAGTCGGGTCAGCGGCACCGACTTCAGCGCGTTCGGATCGCGACGGGTGCTGGCGACGATGATGACCGCCGCCGTGCTGGTGGCCGCCGGAGGCGTGGGTCTGTTCGTGATGACGCGCGCCAACGAACCAGCGGATCCGCTCGGCGTGGCGACGCGCAAGCCCGCGGCGAGCGCCCCCGAGGTGGCAATGCCCGCCCCTCCCGCCGAGCCCGAGGCTGCGCAGGGACAGGCGGAGCCGCTCGACGCTGTCGCGCCCGTCGAAGACGTCCCCGCGGCGGCGAGCAGTAACCCCGCGCCCGCGCGAGCGTTGCCAAAGAAGAAAAAGGAGCAGGCCGCCCCGAGCTCCAGCGCACCGATCTCACCGATTCGAACGCCGGGCTTCTAGAGCCTAAAAGCGCCCGACGTAGCTCCAGCCAGCGACCGAGCCCGGCGCCCCCGGTCGAAACCCGCTGGCAGTCTCGCGCTCGTGGGTGACGTAGAACACGACTCCGAGCCCCACGCCGAGGGCGCCGACCCCGAGACCCACGTTGGTGAGCGTCGTGTAGGTCTCGCCCCGATCGCCGGTGTCCTGCATGTTTTCCGGACACGACAAACCATCGCAAGCGCGCTCGAGATCTTTGTTCGCGCTCTGGGCCAAGCCGTACATGACACCCGCGGTGATCAACGACGCGACGCCGATGCCACCCGCGACGTACGCAGCGATGGGGGGGCGCGGCTCGATCGCCGTGCCGCTGGGTGCTGGCAACGCTGCTGGTTTTGGCTGCGTGATGGGCGTCAGCGAGACGACGATAGTCTTGGTTTCGGCCTCGTCGACGCGCACGGTCGCGCGAAAGCTGTCGAACCCGATGGCGCGCGCGGTGATCACGTGCGGGCCGGGATCGACGTTCATGGACTTGCCAATCACCTGATCGCCCAACGCCACTCCATCCAGTGTGATGGTCGCGGTATCCGCGTTGGCTCCGCGCTCGACCACGACCTTCGGGACGCGCCCCTTGAGTTCGTCGAGACGCCGGGCGGCTTGTTCGACGACTTCGGTTTCGTCGGCCGCGCGCGCGTCTGCGGCGGCGAGTTCGTAGTCCCCCACGGCCGCCACCAACTGCCCCAAGTTCTCTTCGCACAGGGCGATGTTGAAGCGCACTTGCGGCGTCGAGCGCACGGCAGCGACCTCCTTCAAGAGTGCGAGCGCCCCTGCCCAGTCCCCGCCGGTTTGCAGCGCGAGCGCCTTCTGGAACTTGTCCCGCGCGGCTTGCAGCTCCGCTGCATCCTGGGCGTGCGCGGACTCGATCGGGCTTCCCGTGCCGAGCAGCAGTGCGAGGCACAAGGGGCGGAGCCAGCGACGCATGATGCGCTAAGCTAGCGCATTCTCAGAGCCTTTGCGTAAGAATGGTAGTACATTGCCCGACGTTCCAGCATGAGAAAACCGAGCCGAATCTTGGGGGCGGTCGCCGTGCTCCTTGCCTTGGGCGGCTGTGCAGCGACCGGAGCACCCCCGCCGCGAGCACCTGAACCGGCGGCCGAGCCCACACCCAACGCGCCTCCGACAGCCCCTGCGGCGCGTGCGCTGCCCGTCCCGCTCGCGGCGGTTGCACCCGTGCCTGCCCAATGCCGGGCCTTCGCCACCGAGCCTGCGGGATGCCGGGCGGGCTCTCCTCTCGAGCTCTTGTCTGAAGCCCTCTGGATCGACGACCCGCTCTCGCGCGATCGGGCGTTGGTCGCGCTGCAAACCTGTGATGCCTTCGCGCCGGGCGTGCTGCTGGCGTTGCGCGTAGAGTTGGCCCCCGCGGACTGCGGGGACCTCATCGTTGGTCCCGCGCTCGCCCCCGAAGTCGCGCCGGAGCTCGAGCAGACCTTGACCGCGTTGGTGCACGCGGCGCACTTGAATCGACTGGTCGTCACCGCGCCTCGGCTCGAACCACCATTTTCGAAGCAGCAGTTCGCCGATTTCTCGAAGACGGTGCTCGAAGACTGGGTCGTGACGCAGGCTCGCGCCATCTACGAGATCGCGAAACACGGCTCGACTCTCGGCGGCTACGCGCGCGGTGTCGTGGCGGTCGAAGCCGGGATCGCCGACATGCGCTTCGTCAGCGTGGTGCGAGACGTCCCGCTTCCCGAAGAGCTGGCGCAAGACGCCGAGCTGAGGGAGGCCTACTACGCCGAACTCGACGTGGCGCTCGCGCCCTGGAAGGAGCGCGGCCGAGACGCGGCTTTGGTGGGGCTGAGAGAGTTCGCCGCGGCCGGCGTGCTCGCCGATCCCAGGGTCGAGCGTGCCCGCGAGCTGTTGTCGGAGTTGTACGGCGGGCGCCGGATCGATCGCCTCGACGGCTTGATGCTACCCGCGCCTCCCGCGGCCGCGTCCAGTACGATCGAAAACCTCGCCGCACGGCTGCCCACGCAGCTCGTGCCGCACGTGCTCCCGAACCTGGATGCGAACGAGCCGCGCGTTCTCGCCCTGCTCTTGCGGAAGGGCTTGCCACGCCCCGTTCGCGCCGACCTCGAATCGCGCCCGATCAGCGCCGAGGCGAATTTTGCGCTCGCGTGGGGGCTCGTACGCTTCGGGCAGACGTATTGGAGCTCGGCTGACTTCATGGCAGCCGAGAAGCTGCTGCAGCGAGTGCCGCTCACTCCCCCGAGCGAGCTCTTGCTGGGCGTCGCGCAGGCCTTGAAAGCCGGTCCACGCGACGCGGTGGACATGATGGCGCGCGGTTCGGCGCCGATCCCCGTGACCAGCCTCGCTGCACTCGACACGCTCGCTCAGGGCCAAGGTCCGTGGGCGCCCGCGGCTGCCTTCGATGCCGCCTACATCCTCGAGCTCTGGCCGCCGCCCGGTGACCCGAGCTTCTGGCAGGGGCTGGCTCGACGTTACACGCAGGCCGAAGCTCGATTGTCCGACGCTGGCGACAAGGCGCGCGCCAAGGAGCTCGCGAACGCGGCGCGGGCGACCGCGAAGTCGCTGCTTCCCCAGCGCTCGCAGTAGCGCGTCAGGGCCCGCTGGTTCGGTTTCGGCCGCTGTTCTTGGAGGCGTAGAGGTTCTTGTCCGCTCGCTGGTACAGCTGCTGGGCGCTGTCGTTCGGGAGCATTTCAGTGTACCCGAGGCTCACGGTCACTGGGATTCGGGTCTGGTCGTGCGCGAACTCGTGCGCTTGGACCGCGCTCCGCAATGATTCGGCGAGGTGGAGGCAGCCGCCGGGTTCGCCCGCGACGACGATCGCGAACTCTTCGCCGCCCACTCGGTACACCTTGTGCGGCTCCGCCAGCCCTTGGCTCAGTTGACCGAGCGCTCGGAGCACGCTGTCGCCGGCCGAGTGGCCGTGCGTGTCGTTGATGCGCTTGAAATGGTCGACGTCGAACAAGATCAGGCCGAGGGGGCTGCCGTCGGCCGACGCTTTCAGCACGCTATTGGGGAAGATCTCGTCGAACGAGCGTTTGTTTTGCGCGCCGGTCAGGGCGTCGGTGGTCGCCATGCTCAAGATCTGCTGGTGATACTGGAGCTCCAGCCGGCTCTCCATGTACTTCAGCACGAGCTCGCCAACCTTGATTTTGTCGCCGTCCTTGAGTTGCTCCGCCTTCTCGAGCCGGCGACCGTTCAGGAAGGTGCCGTTGGTCGAGCCGAGGTCGGTCACCGTGTAACGACCGAGCACGCGCTGGACCGAGGCGTGGCGCCGGCTCACCTTGGAGCTCGGGATCGAGATGACGCACTCTTCTTGGCGGCCGATGTCCACGACGGTGTCGGCGAGATCGTACTGCTGACCCAAGCTTGGACCGGCGATCACGACCAGCGACGGGCTCCCGAGCCCCTTGGGGCGCTCCGAAGGCACCGAGATTGCGGTTTTGCCGAGGCGGTCCTGATCCACAGAGTAAATCGTAGGCTGTTTGCGCGGGGCAGGTCAATTCGCGCGTACAGGGCGCGTCCGGCTCCGGAAGGCTCGTCCCGCCGAAATCCTGTGCGTTCGTCGCGCCCGGCGGGGACGCTCGGCGCCCACGTCTCGCGAAAGTTTCCGCCGGGGTGGCCCGAACCCCCGACAGAGCCGACAAAGCTCGGTCCGGCATTTCGACCGCTGCGCGCCGGCGCTACACTGGGTTGCGAAAGCGCGTTGCCTGCGGCACGGGTCCCCCAGTGCTCTCGCGTCCAAGTCCAATGAAGGTTGCTCTGCTCTATCCTCCCCCTTGGAAAATTGCGGAACCCGGGGAGCCGCCGTTTCCGCCAGGCCAAGGGCCGCCCGCGGAATTCCGCGACGGCGATCTGGACGCCGACTTCTACCAGCTCCCCTATGGGCTGTTGACGTTGGGCGCCGAGGCGGTCCAGGCGGGGCACCGCGTCAAGGTGTTCAACCTGTCCTCGTTCACCTGGTCGCGCGTGGAACAGGCGATCGGTGCGCTCGACGCCGACGTGTTCGGAATGTCCTGCTGGACCGCGAATCGCCGCGGCGTCGCCTTCGTGGCCGAGCTGATCCGCGCGCGCCACCCCCGAGCGCACGTGGTGATCGGCGGTCCGCACGCCACACCGCTCGCCCAACAAATGCTCGAGCACTATCCCGCCATCGACACGGTGTGCCTGGGCGAGAGCGAGCACACGTTTTTGGAGCTGCTCGGCCGCCTCGCCCGCGGCGAGCCGGCTCACGGCATCGCAGGGACCGTGTTCCGTGGCTCGCGCGGCATCGAGCGCGCGCCGTCGCGCCCCGCCATCGAAGATCTCGATACCCTCGCCAAGCCACACCGCTATTTCACGACGCACATCCTGATGACTTCGCGCGGTTGTCCGTGGGCGTGCACGTTCTGCGGTGCCGAGACCACATGGGGGCGCGGGTTTCGCGGGCACTCGGTCGAGTACGTCGTGGATCAACTGGAGCTCGCCGCGGCCAAGCTGCCCGTGAAAATGATCCAGATCAAGGATGACACCTTCACTGCCAACGCGAAGCGGGCCAAGGCGATCTGTCAGGAGATTCGCCGGCGCAAGCTCAACCTGCTCTGGAGCTGTGACACGCGCGTCGACGTGCTCTCCGAGGCGCTTCTCGCCGAGATGCGCCTGGCGGGCTGCCAGCGCCTCAGCCTCGGTGTCGAATCCGGTTCGAACACGATCCTGAAGAACATCGACAAGAAGATCGATGCCGAAACCATCGTGCGCGCCACGCGGATGGCCAAAAGCTACGGCATCCAGGTGCGCCACTACATGATGCTGGGCAACCGCGGCGAAACCCTCGAAACGTTCCACGAGACGCTCGACTTTTTGGACCGGGCGCGCCCACACCAGTACGTGTTCTCGTGCCTCTCGATCTTCCCCGGCACGCGCGATTTCACCCGCGCCGAGAAAGAAGGGTGGCTGACGAAACAAGTCTACTTCGAAGGTGACTTCCAGGAGCTGAAGACCCCGTTCGACGCCTCCGAGGCCACGACGCAGGCGATGAATGAGTGGTTCGCCGACCACTCCGGGCTGCAGCACTACTACGTGGAGGACGTCGAGGCGGCCCAGGCCATCCTCGACAAGCTCGGCGACTATCACGCAGCCTATATGGATCTGGCGGCCGCTCAGCTGCGCGAAGGGGACCTCCAGGGTGCCGAACACAATACGCTGCGGGCACTCGAGCTGGGGTACCCCGTACCAGGCCTCGCCTACAATCAGCTCGCATGCATCGCGTTTCAGCGCGGGGACATCGAAGGCATGCAGGGGCACTTCATGACCGCGGCCAAGTCCGATCCGCAGCATCACGTGCTGATCCGCAACGTGCAGGCCACGCGCTCTTGGTTCAAAGAGCGCGGTCCCGAACGCGGCGTGCCCCTGCAGCTGCGCGCGCAGCATGATTTTCAGCTGCTCGAGCGCACGCAACAACCCACCTTACCGGGCCCGCTCCCCGAAGACTTCGCCGACTGGAGTCACGTGCCCGAGCCGCGCATCCCCGAGGGCATCCCCGAGACCAACGACGTCATGCTCGAAGGTCACGAAAAGATCGGCTTCCCCAACCGCCGCCTGCGCGTCCTCGAGTAACCCGCCACCTCATCCCAAAAAAGAGCCTATCCCCAGTCTCAGGATCCTACCCACAACTTCCGCCGATCGATGACGTCGATGTGCCGGAGCAGGCTGGCGACGTGGTGGTGATCTTGCCGTACCAACTCGTTGAATTCAGTGAGTAGCGCCTGGTCGCACAGTCGTTCCAGGCGCGGGTTCGAACGCTCGGGTGGATGGGTCGCAGACATACCCACTTGTACCATGAACTTTTCGGGCACCCGTCGGGACGAGACGCCGCTGAACGTCACGCGTTACATCACGTCCGGAGGCGTCAGCGCGCCACTCACGGGCACGAAGATCTCTAGACAATTCTCACCGAACACTCATTATTTGAACATGGATCTCCGTGCTCCGGACCGCCACACCCTACGCCGCCTCTGACGTGCGAATAGGAACGACGTGGCCCGTTCGTAAACGACGCAAACAACCTTGACGGACGCGCGCTCGTGCGTATACTAAAGAACTCACCGAAGTCTGCGACAGGCGCGGCCCAATGTGCATCTCGCCGGCCACGCTCAAGGGGTCCCCTGTTGCATTCGTGCGTTGGCGCGCTGCACGGGCCACAGGGCTCGTGCGTTGGCACGCTGCACGGGCCACAGGGCTCGCGCGGTCGGCTGCACGGGCCACAGGGCTCGCGCGTTGGCGCGCTGCACGGGCCACAGGGCTCGCGCGGTCGGCGCCTACGGGCCACAGGGCTCGTGCGGGCGCTGCCCGCAGGGCTCGCGCGGCCGTGGCGTGACCTGGCGAGCGGGGGTCAGTCGGGTCCCTGGGAGCGCCGGAGGCCGTAGGCCTTGATCAGGTTGTAGACGTGGGCGCGCGTCAGGTCGAGCTTGCGCGCCGCGGCGGCAACGTTCCAGCTCGTTGCTTCGAGGGTGCGCCGGAGCAGGTAGCTCTGGAACACGCGGGTAGCTTCTTGGAACGTGAGCGCGTCTTCGGGCTTCTCGTTTTCGCGGAACAGGTGACTGGCCTCGACGCGTTCGAGCCGTTGCGCCGCGGCCCGGAGCACCGCGGATTCGACGGCGGTGGACAGCTCGTAGATGTTCCCACGCCACTCCGACGCCTCGATGGCGCGGACCGCGCCGGGACTCAACAGCACCCGAGAGAGCTTGTGCTTTTCGACGGCCCGCTGGCAGAAGAATTGCGCCAGCGGTACGATGTCCTCACGGCGTTCGCTGAGTGAGGGGAGGCGCACTGTCAGTACTTGCAGCTGGTACAGCAGATCCTCGCGGAAGGTGCCCTTGCGCACGCACTCGTGGAGATCGCTCGAGGTGGTCGCGATCAGGCGCGCGTTGCCCGTGACCAGGCGGTCCCCGTCGACGGGGCAGTACTCGCGGTTGCGCAAGAACCGGAGGAGCATGGCTTGTGCCGTCAACGGCAGTTCGCTGATCTCTTCCAAGATCAGCGTGCCGCCTTCTGCGCTCGCGATTCTGCCGGGGCTGTGCGCCGCCTGCTGGTCCACGTGCCCGAAGAGCTCCCGCTCGACCAGCCCTTCGGAGACCACGGCGCAGTCGAAGATCACGAGGGGCTGACTGCGACGCTTGCTATTGTCGTGAATGACACGGCCGACGCGCGTCTTGCCGGTGCCCTTCTCGCCGGTGACCAGCACGCCGACTTCCAGCGGGGCGATCAACTCGACCTCGCGGAGCAACGCTGCCACCGCGTCGCTCCTGCCCACCATCTCGTCCAGATTCAGGCGCTGCCGGAGCTCGGACGTGGGATCCACGTCGGCGGCGTGGGTGCGCCTGACCAGGTTCTGGAGGATGGGCGCGACGTGTTCCGAGAACTCTTTGGAGCAGGTCACGTCACCGTCGGTGAACGGACCGGGCGTGTCTCGGCCGGAAAGGTACAGCACGCCGAGCGGCGCGTCCCCGCCGACGGGTGCGCAGAGTACGGAGTCGATCTTCGAGCGCTTGACGCTGTCCCGATCACGAAAGCGCGGATCGAGCAGCGCGGACGCCGTGACGACGACTTCGCCGGTGGCCACGGCCTCGGCGATGATGCCGCGCGACACCAGCTGCCGCACACGGTTCAGCTCCTCGTCGGAGAACCCGGTACCACACCACCAACTGGTCTCGCTCTGGTCCGAGGGGTCGAAGATCTCGAGGTAACCCTGACTCGCACTGGTGGCGGCCACCACCAACTTGAGCGCCTCTTCGAGGCACGCATCGGGTGATGAGTGTGCGTTGAGGTTCAAGAGGCCGCGGTACAGATCGCGTTCTCGGAAGACTCGCTCATGGTCCAACGGTGCCTCAGCCATGCGTCTCGCCTGTTCCCTGCTACTGTCTGACGTCAGCAACTTTACCTCGATTCCCGGGTCGACGATCGGAGAGTATTCCGGTCGCAGGAGCTCAGGCAATCGCGTCGAGAGAGATTCGAGGGCGGCAGAACGCACGGGTGCCGGCCGCGGCCGCGGCGCGTCTACTCGGCTAGACGCTTCGAATCCCGCGCGATCTTTTGTCGGCTGCGCGGCCGGCTGGAGGCCATGTCAGAGTGCCTGCGTGCTCTTCGACACTCATTGCCACTTCGACTTCGACGCGTTCGACGACGATCGCAGCAGTTTCCTGCGTCGGGCGCGTGAGTCTGGCATCACGAAAATGTTGGTCCCCGGTGTCAGTCCCGGTTCGTGGGCACGACAAGCGCGCGTGATGGCGGAATGCAGGTCGTACGGTGCCGTCGGTATCCATCCGTTCTGGGCGCACGAGGTCACGCGCGCAGCTCTGGCCCCCGCGCTCGAGCAGTTGGAAGCACGGCTGGCGGACGCTACTATGGTCGCGGTGGGTGAGTGCGGGCTGGATCGCGCGCGGACCGGGCGCGGCGCGGCTCCGCTCGAGTGGCAGGCGGAGCTTCTCGTGCGCCAACTCGAGATCGCGCATCGCCGCGAGTTGCCCGTCATCTTGCACTGCGTGCGCGCTCACGGCCATATGATCGAGATCTTGGAGAGGCTGGGCCCACTCCAGCGGGGCGGGGTGCTGCACGCCTACTCCGGTCCCCCCGAGCTGGTACCCCGCTACGCCGAACTCGGCATGTACTTCGGATTCGGCGGGGCAGTCACGAGACCTGCTTTCACGCGCAGCCGACGGGCGTTGCTCGAGGTGCCGCGGGATCGACTGGTACTGGAGACCGACGCGCCGGACCAGGCGCCGAGCTGGGCAGCGCCACCCAACCAACCCGCCGAGCTCCGGCGCATCGCTCAGGCGATCGCGGGCATCCTCGGCGTTCCGCTGGAAAGTCTGGCGCAGCAGACGACCCAGAACGCCACCAGGCTGTTCGGGCTGCGGCTCGACGAGGCCGGGGAGACCGCGGGTTAGCCACCCGCTGGGCTCGGGACCGGTGGTCTGCTAAATGCACGGTCCCGATGCAACTGCCCATCACCCGAGACCTGCGCACGATCGATCCCCCGATCGAGGCCGCCCATGGAACGCAAGCCGCCCCGAGCCCGGCCGCCGAGGCCGTAGAGCTGCCGCAAGAGCCGCCGATCACCGAGGCGTATCGGACGCACCGACGCTTCGATCGCGCAGCGCGCCTGTTCTCGGAGCCCGGGCTGCATCGCTTGATGGCCTCGCGCGTCGTGGTGGTGGGCGTGGGCGGCGTGGGATCCTTCGCGGCCGAAGCCCTGGCGCGCAGCGGCGTCGGCACGCTGTCTCTCGTCGATTTCGACAAGGTCTGCATCACGAATACGAACCGCCAGCTGCACGCGATGCAGGGCACCATCGGCAAGCGCAAGGTCGACGTCATGGCGCAGAGGCTCGCGCTGGTGCACCCGACGGCTCGCATCGACGCCGTGCCGCTGTTCTACAGTCGCGACACCTCGCACGAGATCCTCGAAGCCAAGCCCGATTTCGTGGTCGACGCCATCGACAACCTCACCGCGAAGGCGCACTTGTTGTACACCTGCCTCGAGCGAGGTATCCCCGTGGTGTCGTCGATGGGGGCAGCCGCGCGCATGGATCCGACGCAGATTCGCGTCGCCGACCTGAGCGCCACCCTGAAAGACCCGTTTGCGCGTGCGTTGCGTCAGATGCTGCGAAAGCACTACTCGCTCAGCCTCGACAAGCGGCAGAGCTGCGGTATCGACGCCGTCTTCAGTACCGAGGCGCCGCGCGCGCCCGCCGAGTTGAGCTACGACGAAGGCGGGTTTCGCTGCGTGTGTCCCGGCGGAAAAAACGGTATGCACGACTGCGATCGGCGCTCGCGGATCGATGGCACCGCGGCCTTCGTGGCGGGCAGCTTCGGTCTCGTGGCTGCCAGCGTCGTCGTACGGCGGCTCTTGGGCTCGACCTGAACAGGCCGATGCAACTCGCGTCGAAGGGGGAAGCAGGCTTCGCGCGCCACTACACGGTATTGTTTGGCGAGCGCTGGCCAGAGCTCAGGCAGGCGCTGGTCGCGACGTCGCCCAAGGTGCTACGGGTGAATGGGTTCGCGAGCGAAGCCGCGCGGCTGCGCGACACGCGTGAGCTGACGCCGCTGCCGCGCTTGCCGGGCTGCTTCCGACTCGAGTCTGCCTCCGAGCGGGTGACGCTCGGGCTCGACGAACACGAGCTCTTGTCCGCCTACGTCATGGACGCCGCGTCCGTCGTCGCCGCTCGCGCTCTCCAGGTGCGACCCGGCGAAACCGTGCTGGATCTGTGTGCCGCTCCCGGTGGCAAGGCGCTCGTTTTGCTCGAGGCGCTGGCCAGTGCTGGCAACCTGACGCTCAACGACCGCTCGCGCAAGCGGTCGGCCAGGCTCAAGACCGTCTTGCGCCAGTACGTACCCGCGAACGTGCTCGATAGAGTGAAGCTCACCGCGCATGACGCGCGTCGCTGGGGCCTGTATCAACCGGCGGCGTACGATGCCATCTTGCTCGACGCCCCCTGCTCTTCGGAAAGGCACGTGCTGGGCGACCCTGCGGAGCTCGCCAAGTGGTCGCCGAGTCGGATCCAGCGGCTTGCTTCGGACCAGTACGCCATGCTGGCAGCTGCGGCTACCGCTTTGAAGCCGGGCGGCAGGCTCGTGTATTCGACGTGTGCTCTCGCTCCCCAGGAGAACGACGGCGTGATCGAGCGGCTTCTCAAGAGGGCTCGACACGCCGTCGAGGTCAGCCCCGTCTCTGCGCCGCTGGGGGAGGCCTCCGAGTACGGCTGGCAGATTCACCCCGACCGCCACGGCGCCGGCCCCATCTACTTCTGTAAACTCACGAAAGCAGCATGACACCCCTGGTTGGAATCACCGTCTGCATCGACCGCGGGCAGCGTTTGCGGGCGGGGGCCGACTACTTGTACGTCAGGCGCGCTTACGCCGAGCAGGTGCGACGCGCTGGCGCCGAGCCGCTGCTGCTCACGCCCGATACCTCCCCCCAGCGCGCCGCGACGTCGTGCGACGCTTTCCTGATCACTGGCGGCGACGACCTTCCGGTTTCGTTCGAAGCAGGGGCGCGTGATGCGCCCGAGCACGCCGAAGACGCCGAGCGCATCGCTTGGGAGCGCGCCCTGTTGGCGGCGGTGTCGGCGCTGGCCAAGCCGGTATTGGGGGTGTGTTATGGCATGCAGCTGATCAACTTGTTCTGCGGTGGCACCCTCTATCGGAGCCTCGGCGACGAACACCCCGGAGGCGTCGATCATGGCGGCGGATCGTCGACGACGCGGCACGCCTTGAGCCACGTCGAGGCGAGTCCGCTCTTGCGCGGCCTTCACGCGGGGCTCGTGGTCAACTCGTGTCACCGCCAGGCGGTGCGCGCGGTGGCGCCGGGATTTCGTGTCACCGCTCTCGCGGGCGACGGCATCGTCGAAGCCATGGAGCGCGCGCCGTTCTACGCGGTCGAGTGGCACCCGGAGACCGATCCGGCGAGCCATGGCGTGTACGACAACTTCGTAGCGCTCGTGCGCGAGGCTGCCGCGGTCAAAGCAGGTGGCGCGCCTTGATTTGCAGGTAGGTGTTGATCAGGCTTCCCGTCAGCCGCTGAGGCGCAACGTCCAGGACCAGCGCGCCCGCGCCCTTCAGGTCGCCGATGACCGAGCCGCGCCAGCGCAGCAGTTCCGCGGCGGCCCCCTGCTGATAGCGATTCACGTCGCCTACGGCGCCTCGCTCGAGCAGCGCATCGATGTCGGTGTCGCGAAACAGCACGATCAGCGGCAGATGCAGCTTCAACAGTGCGCGCGTCTGCTTCAGTAACGTGCGCGCGACGCTGTTGTCGACGACCTGGGTGAACAGGATCAAAAGCGACCGCTTGCGTTGCCTGAGGGCGACCTGGGCGAAGGCGTGATCGTAGTCCGACTCGACCAGGCGCGGGTGCAAGTCGTAGGCAGCTCGCACCAGCTTCGCGCTGGCGCCGGGCCCCGCGCTGGGATGCACGAACGCCCGGACGGTCGCGTCGAAGCCAATCAAGCCGACCTGATCGCCGCCGCGCGTGGCGACGTGCGACAACATGAGCGTGGCGTTCAGCGCGTGGTCGAACTGCGAGATCCCGCCGACCTGTGCGGTCATCAGGCGCCCGGCATCGAGCATGAACACGATGTTCTGATTGCTCTCGAGCTGATACTCCCGCGACGTCAATTTCTGACGCCGGGCGGTAGCTTTCCAGTCGATGGCGCGGAACTCATCGTCGCGGGTGTAGTCGCGCAGCCGTGCGAACTCGCTCTCGCCGCCCTTCAAGCGGCTGGCTCGGACCAGGGACAGCTCGCGGTTCTGCCGCGCCAGCAATTCGAACTGACGCACCTGTTGCAAGTCGGGGTACACGCGCACCGCGTGCCGTGCGCGCACCCGATACTGCCGGAACCAGAGGCCTAGCAGCGACGGATAGCGGACCCAGTGGTCGCCGAGCTGATAGGCGCCCCGGCGGCGGGGTTCCACTGAGATCTTCTTGCGCAGACTGCCGCGCGCCCCGAGCTGTACCGTCAACGGCAAGTCGGGCGAGCTCGCCTCGTCGAACAGGTCGAGGGTGACCTGAACTCTGAGGCTGCGTCGCGAGATCGATCGGAGCGAGAGGGTCACGGCGTTGTGGCGGCCCAAGGACATGACCTCGGGTGCCTCGCGCCGCACGGTCACCAGCCGCTTTAGGGACAGCAAAAGGTCGAGACCAGCGAGTGCGACGAGGGCTGCGTCGAGCCCCAGCATCGGCCAGAGCATGCCTTCGTCGACCAGCATCAGCAGCGCTAGCGCCAGCGGCAACGTGAACAAGAGCGCGAGGCGGAACGAAGGGATCACTGAGCACCCTAGGCGGCAGTCTGCGGTACCTTGGCCTCGCGCAAGATCGAGTCGATGCAGTTGTCGGCGGTGATGTTCTCGAGTTCGGCGTCGGGGTGCAAGATCAGGCGGTGGCGGAGCACGGCTGCGGCAAACGCCTTGACGTCATCGGGGATGACGAAGTCGCGGCCTTCGCTGGCGGCGCGGGCGCGGGCGCTCTGCAGCAGGGAAATCGAGGCGCGCGGTGAAGCCCCCAGGTACACGGACGGGTGTGCGCGCGTGCGGGCCACTACGTCGGTGATGTAGGAGAGAATTCCGCGTTCGACGCGCACGGACCCCAGAAAGCTCTGCATCTCGGTCAGGGCCGGGACGTCGAGCACTCGGCGCAACCCCAAGAGCTCCAGCCGGGACGGGTCGAACCCGCTCAGGTAGTTGGCGAGCACCTGTTCTTCGACTTCACGGGTCGGATGCGTGACGTTCAATTTCATCAAGAACCGGTCGAGCTGGGCTTCCGGCAACGGATACGTACCCTGCGATTCGATCGGGTTTTGCGTGGCGATCACGAAGAACGGCTCGGGCAGCGGCCGGGTCACGCCGTCGGCCGTCACCGACCTGTCTTGCATGGCTTCGAGCAGCGACGACTGAGTCTTGGCCGGCGCCCGGTTGATCTCGTCGGCCAGGAGCAGCTGCGTGAACACGGGGCCGGCGTTGAACACGAACTCGCCACGCTTCGCGTCGAAGATGTTCCCGCCGGTAACATCGGTAGGCATCAGGTCGGGCGTGAACTGAATGCGCCGGAAGGAGGCTCCGAGCACGTGCGCGAGCGTGCGCACGAGCAAGGTCTTACCCAGACCGGGCACGCCCTCGATGAGCACGTGACCGCGCGCGAGCACCGCGATCAGCACCTGCTCGACGATCTCTCGCTGGCCCACGAGAGCCCGCGATACCTCAGCGACCGCAGCTTGAAAGCCTTGGGAAAACAGTTGTGCGTTCAACGGGTGCCTCCGGCTGCTTTGAGCAGCGATTCGAGTTCTCGCATCGTTTTCAGGTGTTCTTCGGGCGTCGCCGTGTCGTGAGCCTCGTCTTGCGCCGACTTTGCGGCAATCAGAATTTTGAGGACGTCATTTTCTTCACGCCCCGTCAGCTTGGCCAGCGCGCCGCTGAGCTCGCTCATCGTTGCGCGCGAGCCCGGGAGCACGCGCTCGTGCAGTCGCGTCAAGGCCCATGCCCCGTAATGGCTGAGCGCGTAGCCCGATGCCTTGCTGCGCGCATACTTCAGCCCCAGGGCCTGGATGTGCTCCACGAAAGCGTGACGTTTCGAGCTGACTGGGTCGCGCGGCAGCCCGAAATGAGGGCCCTTCCAGAGCGCCAAGAGCCCCGCGACCACCAGCAGCTGAAACAGCCAGGGCGTGAGATTGGCGCCGCGGATGGCGTCGAGCGGGTTGCTCGAACCAGATCCCGTCCATTCCCCGATGACTTCGACGTTCCCCGCATCGCGCGCGATGACGTTCGCCGCGAAGTAGGCGTTGTCCGCCGCCGCGAGCGACACGTTCCTCAAGAACGTGGAGTTCGGCAGCACGAGCACGCTGCCATCACCGTGCGTCGTGCCCACGAGCGTCGGCCCCGCGTCGCAAGCGCTCAGTACCCAGCTCGTGTCGGCGACGAGGGCCATGGCGTGCCGTGGTGCTGCGAGCCGTACTGTCGCTCCGGAGGTGCTGTGCACCGTGGGATGGACCAGGGGCGGCGTCTTGCACGGTTTCGCCGCGAGCGTCACCTGTAGCTCGTCCGACAGGGGATTCGAGACCCGCCCGAGCACCAGGGCATGGCCGGCTTTCACCCAGTCGTCGAGCACCTGCCATTCGTCGCTGTTGAGCGCTGCTTCCTCTAGAACGATGAGTTTGTTGACGGATTCGTCGATCTCATCGAGCCGACGGATGCGCCGTTTCACGCTGGTGCCATGCGCAGCCACGAGCTCGCACAGCACGGAATAGCCGCCCGGGGTTTCGCCGCAGCCGAGGGCAGAAGCTGGCGGATCCCGGTCGATCTCTTGGCAGGCAACGCTCGCGAGCGCCGTGAGCAGCAGCACGAGCAGCTGGAGGCTCCTTCCGGCGAGCGCCAAGACCTTCTGCCACACGCTCTGGAACGCTTGCTCGGTGGGGCGCTCCGAACCGAACTGGATGCCCTCGACGGTGCGGACGATCGTGGCGAACTCGGCTTGCACGAGCGGCGTATGGGACAGCGCGCGCCGGTAGTCGCCGTTGGTCTTGGAGCGGTGCACCTCGATCAGCCCATCGCGATCGAGCTTGCGCAAGAGCGCGGCGTAGGCATCGCGCACCGCGGCTGCGAAATCTCCGCGCTCTGCCGCTTGGCGGGCGCGCGCCAACAAGCGGTCGACGTCGGTTTCCAGCGCCCCGGGCGGCGCTGCCTCCGCCTCGTCGGGGCTGACGGGAAGCTCGGGATCTTCGGCTTCGTCTGCCGTGTCTTTCACCGAGACCAGCCGGCGCACTATCGAGACGACGACGAGCACGAGGCCGCCGATCACCACCAGCCAGACCAGCGCCCGCAGTAGCGACAGCACGCTCAGGTCGATACCGTCGAGCGAGCGCCCCGGTTTTGGTGGCTCCGGCTGTGCTGCGCGACAGGCTTCGGCGATGGCAGGACAGCGCGCGCGTGCCTGCTCCGATAGGCTGCAGAACTCGCGTTCGAAGGGAGGAACGCGATAGTCTTTCTTGGCGCAAAAGGCGTGCTTGTCCAGGAGTGGTCGCAGCTGCGCTTCGACGGCGTCCGGCTCGAGCGGTTGCTTCAGAGCGTACGGCCCTGCTTGGAGCTGTGGGTCGACCTTGGGTGCATCCAAGGTGCCTTCCGCCAGCTGATCCTCGAGCTCTTGGGGCGAGACATCGGTCGCAGCGTCCACGCTGGGGCCCGGGGATGAGCCGTCGTCGATCGTCGATTCCAACTGCTCTTGGGCTGCGGCGTTTGCCGTCGCCAAGAGGCAGGCGAGCAGCAGCCTCGCGAGCTCTCGACAGCGCGGAGCTCTGGGCGTCACAGCACACTCGCCTTGGCTTCAGCCCGCACTTGCTGGAAACGGACCTGGACATCCCAAGCGTCGCGACGCGTGCGTCCGTCGATGTACGCCAAGAAGCGAGCCGTCGCGACCAGCGGCACCGAGAGGAACAGGCCGAACAGCGCGAACAACGAGCCCCCGTCGTCGAACAGCGACCCGAGCGGAGAGCCGAGCTGCAGCAAGTACGACACGAGCCCCAAAGCCAACAGCTCGCTGCACAGGACAATCGCGATGACGATGCTCACCAGGCACGTCAGCATCTGCAGGGCCAGACCCGTTTGCGATTTGGCGAGCGCGGAGCAGCGAGACCACAAGCTGCCGAGCGACGCGCCTTCGAGCAACATGACCTCGTAGGCGTAGGCCAGGCGCGCCCACGCGAAGGGTAGCAACAGGAAGAACGTCAGGGATGAAAGCACGATCAGCGTGCGCGTGAACGCGAGACCCACCGCATAGCTGGGCAGCTTTCTCAGGAACTTTTTCAGGATCTGGCGAACCGAGACCGATTCTTCGAAGACGAGCTGCCCGGCGGCCAGCGTGAACACGCCCTGCAGCAGCGAGTGCAGCATCAGCGCGACCAGCCATAGCCAAGCCCAGTGCAGCCCTAGCGCGTATCCAAGGATGCCGCACAGGACGAACGCAGGCAGCAGCGAGGCGAGCGCGAGTCGCAGGTACACACTCTTGCCCAGTCTCAGCACGAAGGGCAGGCTCAGGTCCACGCTCTCGAGCACGCTGCGCTGCCGAATCGCGATGTTCGCGTGCGCCAAGTTCACGAGTCACCCCGGCGTCTCGGCGCGCGCGTCGCGCGGCCGGCGAATGCCAAAAATGCGGTGACGCCGAGCAGGTTCGCCGCGCCCACGCCCCATTTTACCTGCATCGGGACGGCCGACGGTGACCAGAACCCCTCGACGCCCGCCGCGATCAGCAGCATCGCCGCCGCGCCAGCGATGAGCGCTACCAGATCGCGCGCCTGCGCGCGCAGCGACCCGAGCCGGGTCTTGCCACCGGTGCTGATCAGCGCGTAGCCCATTTGCAGGCCTGCTCCGCCCGAGATCACGATCGCCGTCAGCTCGAAGGCGGAGTGCCCGCTGATGAACGCTAGGATATTCAGGCCCGCGCCACTCGCCGTGACGTGACCCAGCACCGTGCCGATCACCAGTCCGTTGTATACGAGGAAGAAGATGCTCCCGAGGCCGAACAGGATCCCCGTCGCGAAGCAGCGAAAGGCTATGCCCACGTTGTTGTAGACGTAGAAGCCAGCCATCGCCGCGTCTGCGTCCCCGTCGCGGCCGTTGTTGAAGCCCTCGGCGTAGCTGTTCGCCATCTGCTCGAGCATCTCGTTGGGCAGCACCGCCATCGCGAAGTCTCTCGAGTGCAGCGCCCCCAGCGTGCCGACCAGCATCGGGAGCCCGAACAGCGCGAGTGAAGCGATGAAGAACCCGATGTTCCGCCGCAGCGCGCGCGGAAAGTCTCGAAACAAGAGCTGCCCTGCCAGACCGATACGATGCGGGCGTGCTTCGTACAGGTGGTTGTGCGCCCGCGCGGCCAAAGCATCCAGGTGCGCCGTCACGTCCGGACCTGCGCCGTGGCTGCGTGCGCTCATCAGGTCGGAGCAAATATCACGGTAGAGCTTGCCCAGGCGCGCCACCTGCTCGCCGCTCGGCGTGGTCTTCACGGAGAGCTGATTCAGCAGGCGATCCAGCTCGGTCCATGCGGGCGAGCGCTCGTGCACGAAGGCATCGCGGTTCTTCACGCGGCGTCTCCCCGTGTCGCCCGATGGTAGAGCAACGCCAGAAAGCGCACGGGGTTCTGGTAGCGCACCGAGAAACGCGCGGCGTACATCGGCGCGATCATCTCCGCCAGCTCGTGTTCGCGCGCCGGGTTCAAGTGCCCGGCTCGCCGCAAGAACAGCTCGAGTGCGTCGATGTCGAGGCGAGTCAGGTTCAGCTGACGCGGCAGGCGGCTCAGCTCCTCCGCGCTGGGGGGCGGGTGGATCGCGATCACGGGGCGGATGCCCTGGCGCTCTTCGCTGACGACGATCGTGCCGGCGACCAGATCTCCAAGTCGCCGAAACTTCGGATCCAGGCTCAGCACCACCAGCCCCAGCGCGTTCATGAGCGGCAAGAAGTCGGCCGCGCGCAGCAGGTTGCGCAAGAAGCTGTCCGAGAAACTGAGCGGCAGGCCGTTTTCCCTCACGACCCTGAGATGCAGCGCCCGTTTGCCGATGCTCTGGCCGTTCATCAGCATTTCGGATGCGATGTAGTAGCCCCATTCGAGCAAGAAGACGAGGAGCAGCCCGAGCCCCGTACCGTACCCATCCCCGAGCAGGTTGGCGGCCGAAAGCGCGATGCCGATGACGGTCACGAGCGCGCCGCGCACCATCAGGTCGATGACGTACGCTGCGGTTCGTTGTGCGGGCCCCGCGAGCCGGAACGAGAAGCGAACTTGCTCGGGCGTATCGATGTCGAGCGTCGTGTCGATGCCCGGGGTGTGATCGATGCTCGCCTCCACCCTAGCAATCGTAGGCCGGTGCTGGCTGCCTGGTCCAGCGTCGTGACCCCACGGCGCCCGGCAAAATGGTTGCCCGTCCCCCGAGGGCGCCCGGCCGGACTGGGGCGACCGGATGACTCCACCACACAGCCACCCAGCACCCGCGCCCTGCGGCCCGACTACGCGTGGAGCTGCTCGAGGCGGCCGCTCACCACGGCAGAGCTCCCGGTACCGAAGCGCGGCGCGTTCACACCGAACGCCTGGCAAATGGACACGAGCACTCGGTTGTTCGGGGTTCCTCGCGCGGGGTCGAGCTCCAGGTAGCGCCCCATCTGGAACTGCCCGCCCGCGCCGCCCAAAAGCAGCGTGGGCACGTGGCGCGAACTGTGGCGCGCGGGATCGCCCATGTCGCTCGAAGCGTAGATCAGCGTGTGGTCGAGTACGCCGGCCTCATCCAGCCGCTGCATCAGGCGGGCGAGCTTCGAGTAACTGTAACGGTTCTGGAGCGCGAGGCGCTGCCAGGTTTCGGGATTGCCGGGGCTCTTGCCATCCTTTGCATGATAACGATGAGCCACCCCCCCATGGATGTCGTCAGGGAGCTCCGGGTAGAGCTTCGAGCGCGATAGGTCCGCGAGGAACAATGTCGAAAAGCGGGTCAGGTCGCACGCCAACGCCCGCGCCAACAGGTCCACCATGACGTTCGTGACCTGATCGAAGTTCACTTCGCCGCCAGCGTGCGCCTTGAACCGGGCGAAGCTCGTGCTGGATCTCGGAAACGGGGGTTCGCACGCGGGCCGCACCCCCGAAAGCCGCTTCTCGATCTCGCGTAGCGCAGATGCATGCTGCTCGAGCTTGGTGCGCTCGGACGCGGGGCTCTGCTTTCGCAACTGTGCGAGGTCGCCTTGCAAGAAATCGAGCACGCTGCGCCCTTGCCTGCGTTCTTCTGCGAGCGCAGCCCGCGCCTTGCCCGTTAGGGGCTTGCCGAAGAGCTCGTCGAACACCTCGCTGGGATCGATGAGCTTGGGCACCGGTGTGCCCCCGGCGGCGTAGCTGATGTTAGAACCGATGTCGGAGCGCGGATCTCCGATGCCCAGCACCAGCGAGGTGACCGGCGTGTTGCGCCCGAGCCCCTGCTCCGCCGCCAGGTACTGGTCGATCGAGGCATTTTTCCCGTGCGCCCCGCTGCCCGTGAGGATCACCCGCGGCGCGTCGTGCCCGACCGTGCCGGCCTCCATGCCGGCGCTCAGATCCACGTGATCGAGGACCAGCAGCCGATCTTTGAAACTCTTGCCGAACGCAGCCGGGTCGTCGAAGGGAGCCAGCGTGCAGTTCTCGAACGCGATGTCGAAACCCTCGCGGGGCTTGTACAGCTCGTAGGCGCAGCCGTGCGGTGTGTAAACGCCCACGAACCGCAACGGGTCGGCCGTGTTCGCTGGCGCTCGCGTCGCGCCAGCCGCGCCGCTCTGCGCAGCGGCAGGCCGCTGGCCCACTCCGACCAGGGCGGCGCCGAGGGCGCTGAGAAACAAGCGGCGTCTCAAGGCTTTCTGACTCATTCTGGCGCTCCTCGCAGGGCGAAAAGGTCGGTTTGGACGTAGGCAACGAGCAGCTCGATCAAGTTTTCACGCACGGAGGGGTCGAGCCGGTCGGTCATCAGCGTGAACGATTGCTCGACCGCGGGATCGGATTGCGCGCTGAAGTAGCGGAAAGCGTGGCGTGCGAAGCAGGCGTGGGTGGTCGGGTTCTTCGCCAACCACCGCGAGAGATCCGTACTGTCGCCGAACTCGTAGCGTTTGCCGTCGATCTCGACGTCTGCGCGGGTGATGACGGGCTTACCGTTCTGCTGCGTTCGTTCGTGGCCCGCCGCGTCGAAGTTCTCGAAGCTGTATCCCAGCGGATCGATCTGCGCATGACAGGCTTGACAGCTGGTGTTCGTCACGTGCTCGGTGAAGCGTTCGCGCGTGGTCTGCGTGGGGGTGGGAGCGGGGATCGTGACCTCGATGCTGAGCTCCTGTGGCCGGGGCAGGGTAGTGCACAGCAGCTTCCGCATCACGAAGTCACCGCGCTTCACCGGGCTCGTGATGTCCTCGTGCGCGTGCGCAGCCAGGAAGCTGGCTTGCTGCAGCAGCCCGAAGCGCGCCGCGTTCTTCAGCGACACGCGCGGCCCATAGGCGTCGAAGTCGTAGTAGCGAGCCATCGTGGGATCGACCGATGCAAACCCGGCGGAGAGCAGCGCGCGGATCGAGGCGCCTTCGTTCACCATCACCTCGTCCACGAACGCGCGCGTTTCAGCCAGCATGTGCGGCTTCAAGCTCTCGAAGCGCGGGGCCAGATCGGCGTCCTTGCCCAGCTCTTCCAGCTGGTCTACTTCCAGCCACTCCAGGACGTAGCGGCGAAAATGATGGCGGGTGTCCGATTTGCCGAGCAGCCGCCGCGCTTGTGCGGCGCGTGCGGCTGGATCGGCGAGCTTGCCTTGCTCGGCGGCCTCGAGCAGCTCCGCGTCCGGCGGTCCTCCGCTCACGAGGAACGCAAGGCTCGCTCCCATCTCGATCGAGGTCAGCGCGCGCCGCCCCGCGCCTGCCGGCTCCCCCAGCTCGCGCAGGTACAGAAAGCTAGGCGCCTGGAGCAGCGCGCTCAGCACCAGTGTTGCACCGCCCTCGACACCGCCGCTGCCTCGCAGGCCCTCGTCGAACAACGCGCGGAGGCTCGAGAGTTCCGCGGCGGTCGCGGGCCGTCGGAACGCGCGACGGGTGACGTCGCGAACGAACGCATCGATACAGGCTTCCGAGGCTTGGAGGGCGCCCGAAGCAGTCGCGGCGCACGGCAGCAGCCGCGTCGGGTTGCGCCGCACGCTGGCGTGAGCGAGCTCTCGGGCGAGGGTCGCCAGGCGCGTGGCGTGAGCTGCCGGCACGGGCTGAGCAGCATTCAGGGTGAACCCACCCTGACGCACGTCCGGCGGCAACGAGCGCTGCACAGCTACGGGTTCTCCCAAGAGCTCGCTCGCGGCGCGCTCGAACTCCGCGTTGCTCAAACGCCGCAGCCGGGCTGGGATCAGCGTCGCATCTGCCGGCAGCGCCACGGGCGTGGGTGCCTCGGCCGCACGCGGCCGGCATCCGACCAGAGTGCCCACCAACAGCGCGGCGAACAGCGCTCGGCGCATCACTAGTTCCCTTTGGGTTTACCGGCGGGAGCGGTCGCAGGTGCAGGCAAAGTCGGAGCAGGTTCCGTTGCACCGGGCGCTGTCGCCGCGGGCGCCTGGGCGGGGGCATTCCGCGCCAGGAAGCGCAGGTCGTCGATCCACACGTCCGCTGGCAGGGCGTTGGTCTTGGCGGAGAAATTGATGTTCATCAGGCGCTCGACGTCGAACTGCGTGTCGGTGCCCCAGCCCTCCTGCTGCAGCTGGTCCCAGCGGATCTGATACTGGTTCCATCCCTCCTTGATGCGAACGAGCTTGCCGTAGGAGTCCCAGCACTTGTCGCTGCACTTCCCGCCGTTTTCCTTGGGCGTGGTGTCCGGGGTAGGGAAGTTGACCCAGATCGTCGCAGGTCCCTTGGCACGGAATTCGAACCCGGCGAAGCCAGAGGCGTTGAAGGGACAGCCAATGCCCTTGCGGATCCACTTCAGCGTGGTGCCCCAGACCACGCCCCAATCCGTTTGACCGGCGGCGCTGAGATGAGCCGCGTATTCGTTCTGGGATGAAGCTTCGCCCTGCGGAAGCGGGACGGGGGCGAAGGTACCCTTCGCCGGAAATACCTGTTCGCCCTCGGTGCCGTCGGTGGCGGTGTACCACCAGCCCTCACGTTCGAAGACCTTGAAGATCTTGCTGTCGGCATCTTCGAAGTCGTCGACCTCGAGGCGGTCGCTCGGAGGCGCGGCTCGCGCACACGGCCCACGCTCTTCGCCGGCGTCCCCCTCGGCCTCGTCGCCCGCCTGCGCCAGCGGCGTTTCCGCGGCTCGCTCGACCTGAGCGCCTTCGCCGCCAAAAACCGGCGGCTTGTCGCTCCCAGCGCTGCACGCGATCAACAGCACGGCCACCGACGAGCTCACGAGGTCTAACGACTTCATGCTGGATAAGGTTAGGGCAAGCGGCGGCACGTGCAAGGCGCAAAGCGCGTGCAGTACCGCCGAGCACGCCTGCGACTCGCACGCGGCGGCGCGCCCGCGAACCTCGTCGAGCGCAAAGCGCGAGGTCTCTCATTCTGGTCGGAACACTTCTTATTCTTGCAGGCCTGTCGTGGGCGTCGCCGTGAGGTTCGTCGTGCGCGCCGCTCGTGTGTCATGGTCTGGCAGACGTCGTTGGGGCACGATGATGGGATCGAAGGCCCCTCGCAGGTGCTCGGGCTCTTGGATGAGCAACGCCTGCCCCACGCGAATTTTCGTGGAATCCAGCTGGTTCAGTTTCACGAGCGCCGCCACGCTCACCCGGTACTTGCGCGCGATGCCGGTCAGCGTTTCACCCCGGCCGACCCGGTGTCGCAGCTCCTTGCGTCGCAACTCGATGTGCCCTTGCTCGACCAACGTCGCGTACGAGCTCTTGCCACGTTGGCGTGCGACGGGGCTCGAGAAGCGCACGTGCATGTGGGCGGTGTGCCCCGGAGCATGCTTGATCAACGAGCTGTAGGCTTGGCCGGTTCCGTGGAACACGCTCTTCAGCCACACGGGATCCTCCCCACGCCTGAGTGCGTGCATCTCGAGGAGGCGCTGCACCTTGGTATCGATGAGAATCATGTCGACGTCGGTTTCGACGATGAAGGTGCGCACGAGCGCCCACGTCCGTTCGACGTCCAGGTTCTCGCGGTTCGCAGGCTTCGCGATCGGGAAACCTGCATTGTAATAGAAGCCTACGTCCGCGTCGCGCCCGCTCTGATGGCTCTTGTGCGGCGGGAAGTGGCCGCCGGCTTCCTTGCTGATGGATCCGATGACGACCTTGGGTGTGTTCGGGAAGCGCTGATTGACGAGCGTGATGCAGCGGATCAACCCAGCGATCGTCTCCTCGGTGCCGTAGGCGTACTGGGGCAGCGCGACCGTCCAGTACTTGCCGGAAGGCATGCGCATGCCGTTCATCAGATAGCCCTGGTGCGGGTGGCCGATGCTGAGCGCGCCGAGGCTGTTTGCATCCAAGCCGGGGAAGGCCACCTCTGGCTCGGGCACCGTGTCGGCTGCCGGCTCCGACTCCGACGCCGACTCCGACGCAGTTGGCTGCGGCGGCGCGGGCGTTTCCGTGGCGGTCGTCGCCGCTTTTGGCTCGGCGTCGGCGCTGGGGGACCAGAGTGCCCCGAGCAGCGCTGCGAGTATCGCGGTCGGGGCCGTTCTCGTGCATCGTGCTTCCACCCGTCCGGGCTAACAACGGCACGAGCGGCGGGCCAACAAATCGCTGGAAGGCGCCGATTCGTCGCGGCCGTCATTAATGAAGCAGTTCATGGTGACCCGGCCAGGCCCTTCACCGATACTCGAGCGCGGAGGCGCGATGTTCGAAACCGCAGAGATCGGAAGGAAGCTCAGCAAGCAGGACTACGAAGGCATCGTCCCGCAGCTCCGGGCCGATCTGCTCGAGGCTCAAAAGCAGGCGTTCGATGCCAAGCTGCCCGTGCTGGTCGTGATCAACGGTGTCGATGGCGCCGGCAAAGGGGACTTCCTCAACAGACTCTTCGAGTGGATGGATGCCCGCTACCTCGCCACGCAGGCCTACGCGCCGCCCACGGAGGAAGAGGCACAGTGCCCGCTCTTCTGGCGCTTCTGGATGTGGCTGCCTCCGCGTGGACGCATCGGTGCCTTCCTCGGGTCCTGGTACAGCGCCCCAATCTTGGAGGCGGCGCACGGTAAGCTCTCGCGCCCGCACTTGGACGACGCGCTGGAGAAGATCGTGCGCTTCGAGCGCGGCCTAGCCGCTGACGGCGCGTTGGTCGTGAAGCTCTGGTTCCACTTGAGCAAGCGCGAGCAGCGACGTCGCTTCGAAGAACTCGAGAAGTCGAAGCTCACGCGCTGGCAAGTTTCCAAACGTGAGTGGCAGCACCATCGAATGTACGACGAGTTTCGCGACGTCTGCAGCAGAGCCATCCGAACCACCAGTATCGCCGAAGCCCCCTGGCACGTGATCGAAGGAACGGACTGGCGTTACCGCAACGTGGCCGCAGCGCGCACGTTGATCGAGAGCATCAGAGTTCGCAGCACGCCGGTGGCGGGGGCACCGGTCGGCCCGAGCACGCCGACGCTCGAGGACCCGCGCACGATCCTCGACACGCTCGACATGAGTCTCGAGTTGAACCAGCAAGACTACGAGCAGAAGCTCGCTCGCTACCAGGGGCGCATCAATCGTCAGTCGCGGCGCCTGGCCAAGCAGCAGAAGAGCGTCATCGTCGTGTTCGAGGGCTCGGACGCCGCCGGCAAAGGTGGCGCGATCCGGCGTTTGACGCACGCGCTTGACGCACGGCAGTATCGGGTCATCCCCATCGCCGCCCCCACCGACGAGGAGCGCGCGCGTCACTACCTGTGGCGCTTTTGGCGACATATCCCGCGACGCGGCCGTTTCACGATCTACGATCGCAGCTGGTACGGGCGCGTCCTGGTCGAACGTGTCGAACGCTTTGCGGCAGAGGCGGAGTGGCGACGCGCGTACGAAGAGATCAACGACTTCGAGTACCAGCTCGTGGAAGCGGGGGTGGTCGTGGTCAAATTTTGGCTGCACATCACCCCGGAAGAGCAGCTGAAGCGCTTCGAAGAGCGTGAGAGGTCTCCCTACAAGCAGTTCAAGATCACCGAGGAAGACTATCGCAATCGGGCCAAGGCCAACGACTACGAGGCGGCGGCGAGCGAGATGATCGAGCGCACCAGCACCGAATATTGTCCCTGGACCATCGTCGAGGCGAACGACAAGCGGTTCTCTCGTATCAAGGTGCTCAGAACGATACTGCGCCGTCTCACCGAGCGCAGGTGAGCCCCGGCGCTTCCAGAGCCAGTCCAAAATGCCCGCGACTCCATCTCCACTCGGTAGCCCGTTGTGGCTTCGTGCGTGCTGCGCGCTCCGAGGTGCATGCTATGATCATTCATGGTCGCTGCTTCCTGGCGACGCGGGTCGCTGGCCGCACTTGCTGCAACGCTGCTCCTGGTTCGCCTGGCGGACGCTGAGCCGCACCAGGCGCTTGCCAGTATGCGCAGCACCGAACCCCGCCCGGTGGGCGCTGAGCTCGATAGCACTGAGCCCGACAGCGCTGAGCCCGACAGCGCTGAGCCCCACAGCGCTGAGCCCGGCCGGCAGCTGACGCTGGCCCCCCGCAGGGTGGTCATCGCACCGAGCCTGCTTCCGCTTCGCCCCAGCGTGGCCGCCGTCGATTCCAGCTTGGCCCCGGTCGGACCCCCCGTGCTGGTTCTGGAGCGCAAGCTGCCGCCACTCAAACTCGAGAGCCCCGCTCCCCCGGTGCCCAGATCGGAGACGCTTGGAAACGCGCTGGGAAGCGTGCCTACGGCCAGCTGGGCCATGGGGTGCGCGGCGGGCGTCGCGTTGGCCGTGCACGCGCTGTATCAGAATACCTCCGACCGTCGCCGGCAGCGCATGCAGAACTGCGCCGAAGATTGCCCCGACTACCGCATCGATCACTACAAAGAGACGCGCGAGCGTGCGGACATTGCATTGCGGCTCAGCGTCTTCGCGGCGGCCTCGGCGGTGTGGCTCGCCTACAACGATCCGCAAGAGGCGCTCGAACGCATGGGCCAGCGCAAGCTACCGCGCGAGAAGCGCGGGTTCCGAGTGAAGGTCAAGCCCGAGCGGCGTGGGGTATGGGCTTCGGTCGTCGCGTACTTCTAGGGCCTGTCCCTGAATTGGACGATGACCCCGTGAACGTGAACGTGAACGTAAACGTGCCCGTGCCCGAAGAAGCGCAACCGATGCCGAGGTGGGGCCGATGGCTGGAGCATGACGCTCGATCATGAGGGATTGGAAGTGTATCAAGTAGCGCTGGATTGGCGCAAAGCACCGCGCGAACCTTCTGCCACTGCCGCTCGTCCAGCTGCTGTCTAACCATGCTGGCCTGCCCATGGAACACACTTCGACCGCCAGCTCTTTCCTCGACTTCTCGGGCACGGGCACGCACACGTTCACGTTCACGGGCCGGACCAATTCAGGGACAGGCCCTAGGACGGGGCTGGGAGCTGCGGGGTGCGATGTACCCAGTGTCAGAAGAAGCCGGGATCTCGATAGCTGCCGAAACAATGGCGAAGCACGTCACAAATTTCCTGTTCCGTGCAGTAGGCGCGAGCCGCTTCGATCACCAGCGGCATCAGGTTCTGGTCGCTGCGCGCGGCTTTCTCGAGCTCGTCGAGCGCCCGCGCTACCGCCACCCGGCTGCGCTCGTTCTTGACGCGGGCGAGGTTCTCTAGCTGGGTCCTTTGCGCGGCTTCGTCGATGCGCAAAGTCGGGATGCGGTTGGGCCCGGCCTGCTGGTAGCGGTTCACGCCCACCACCACGCGTTCGCCGGAATTGACCTGCTTCTCGAATTCGAAGGCGGAGCGGGCGATCTCGCGTTGGGGGTACCCTTGCTCGACGGCGTGGACCATACCGCCCATGGAGTCGATGCGCGCGATGGTGGCGAGCGCCTCGTGCTCCAAGCGGCGCGTGAGCCACTCGACGTAGTAACTGCCCGCCAGCGGATCGATGGTGTTCGTGACGCCGCTCTCTTCGGCGATGATCTGCTGCGTGCGCAGGGCGATCGTGACCGCCTCTTCCGTGGGTAGCGCGTAGGTCTCGTCGAGCGAGTTGGTGTGCAGCGACTGCGTGCCGCCGAGTACTGCGGCGAGGCCTTGCAGCGCGACGCGCGCCACGTTGTTGTAGGGCTGCTGCGCAGTGAGCGTCACCCCCGCCGTTTGGGCGTGCGTGCGCAGCTTGAGGCTCTCGTCCAGCTTGGCGCCGAAGCGTTCGCGCATGAAGCGCGCCCACAGCCGGCGCGCCGCGCGAAACTTGGCGATCTCTTCGAAAAAATCGTTGTGGACGTCGAAGAAGAAGCTCAGGCGCGGAGCGAATGCGTCCACGTCGAGCCCGCGCTCGCAGGCCCACTCGACATAGGCGAGGCCGTCGGCCAAGGTGAACGCCAGCTCTTGCGCCGCGGTCGCGCCCGCTTCGCGAATATGATAGCCGCTGATGGACACGGTGTTGAAGCGGGGGACCTCGTGCGTGCAGTATTCGATCGTGTCCGTCACCAGGCGCATGGCGGCTCGCGGCGGTACGAGCCAGGCATGCTGCGCGATGAACTCTTTCAGGCAATCATTCTGTACCGTGCCGCCGATCTGGTTTCTGGATACACCCCGTGCGTCCGCGAGCGCGATGTAGAATGACAACAGGACGATCGCGGGACCGTTGATGGTCATCGAGGTCGTCACCCGGTCGAGCGGGATTTCGTCGAACAAGACCTCCATGTCGCGCAACGTGTCGACGGCCACGCCGCACATGCCGACCTCGCCGAGCGCGCGATCGCTGTCGGAGTCGTAGCCCATCAAGGTCGGAAAATCGAAGGCCGTCGAGAGTCCGGTTTGTCCCGCTTTCAGCAGGTAGCGGAAGCGCTGATTGGTCTGCTCCGGCGTGCCGAAGCCCGCGAACATGCGCATGGTCCACAGGCGACCACGGTACATCGTCGCTTGCACGCCGCGGGTGAACGGATACTGACCGGGAAAACCGAGCTCTCGCTCGTAATCGGGCGAGACGTCTGCAGGGGTGAGCAGATCGGGAACTTCGAAGCCGCTCTGCGTCTCGAACCTGGCTCGACGCGGAGCAAAGCGTGACAGGTTGTGAGTGACCGGCCCTGCGCGCCAAGCCGCGGCTGCTTCGCGCAGCCGTTCCAGGTCGTGGTTACCCAAGGCGGGCAGCTCCCCGTCCGCCGTGTAGTCCGACGCCGAGTCACCGGCGCTGGGGGCCATTTCTTTTGTCATGCTCCGAGATCTTAGCAGACTTCGAGGTCGGACCCGCACACACAGCAGCTTCGCCCGAGCTCGTGACCGCGCGTGTCGCACGAGCGTGCTGGATGGCGCCGGGTGAGCTCCCTATCCGAGGCGCACGCCGAGGTGCTAAGGTTGGGGTTCGATCGAACGCGCGCTCTGGGACGGTGCGCGTTCGAGCACCGCTGGAGTCGTTGATGAAGTCGAAGTCGCAGGCAAGCTCTTCCCGCTGGGCTCTGAGGGGTTTGGCGTCGCTGATGGTAGCTCTCGCTTCGGGGGCATGTGGTTCCGGCAACGACTCGGACGAGTCCGAGACTGCCGGCGGCACGCACACGATGGGCGATGTAACGACCGAAATGGGCGGCATGGGGGGCACGAGCGCAGTCACCTCGGCGACGACTGGCCTCGCATCGAGCACGAGCGCGTCGAGCACGAGCGCCATGTCGACTACGAGCGCCACCTCGATGGCTGCGACGAACGCTGCGGCTTCCGGCACCACGGGCGTGACCGGGTTCGGCGATACCGCCGGTCCTGGCCCTGGGGGAGCGGGCTTCGGCGGAGAGGGCTTGGGGGGGCAGGGTGCCGGTGGGACCGCCACGACCAGCAGTGCTGGAGGAACCGAGCCTGGCGAGACTGGCGTCTTCGAGGGCACGGTTGCTGCGCACAACGAGGCACGCGCGGACGTCGACGTCTTCCCGCCGCTGCCGGAGCTGGTGTGGAGCGACGATCTCGCCGAAATGGCCCAGGACTGGGCGAACACGCTGGTCGACGAGACCAACTGCGGCAACATCTTCCATCGCCCCAACGGGATGTACGGCGAGAACATCGCGCTCCAAGGCAGCTTCGGCGGTGGCTCCGCCTCGTTCACCGGCCCCGATGCGGTCGCGGGCTGGGTGGCAGAGATCGATTGCTACACGTATGGAACCATTGGTCAAACGGAGCAGTGCGACCCCGCCTGCATCGCAGACCTGAACAGTTCGGGTTGCGGCCACTACACACAAGTCGTGTGGGACTCGACCACGGCCGTCGGCTGCGGGTACGGAACCTGCCAGGACGACACCTTCACGATCGAGGTCATCGTTTGTAATTACGACCCACCGGGCAACTACATCGGCGAGACGCCCTACTGAGCCTACCCGCCAGTCCTGAACGCGCGAGTCCGGCGATCCTCTGCAAACGACGCGATCCGTGGTAGTGCGAACGCCACTGGATTTCGAAAGGCAGACCCATGTTAGTCGATGAGATCAAGAGCCGCATGTTTGCGGCCATGAAGGCGAAGGACACCGTCGAGAAGGAGATTTTGCGCGTGGCCCTGGGAGAAATCACGGGGCGTGGTGAGGCGACGGACGACGCAACCGTGATCGTCACCTTGAAGAAGCTGGTCAAGTCGAACGAAGAATCGCTGGCAGCGTCGAGTGACGCGGAGCAACGCCAAGTCTTGCAACGCGAGATCGAGATCTTGAAGACCCTGCTGCCCGAGGGCATGAGCCTGGAGCAAGTCGTCGAGGCCTTGGGGCCGGCACACGAGGCGATCCGCGCCGCGAAAGCCGATGGCCCGGCCACCGGGATTGCCATGAAGCACCTGAAGACCCAGAATCTAGCGGTCGACGGAAAGGACGTTGCCGCTGCGGTCCGGCAGATCCGCTCCACTTGAATCGAAGGAGAGGCGCTATGTCGTGGTTCACCCAAAAGAAGATCGGGCTCCCGAATCGAGAAGAAGCCCTTCCGGGACGCAGCGAGCCGATGCCAGTGGCGGGAGTGCACGCGGTGCTCGGCACCCCGCTGTCGGGAGCCTTCGAGGGCAAGCAGCTGGCCATGTTCGGTCTGGGCTGCTTCTGGGGCGCCGAACGCAAGTTTTGGCAAGCACCCGGCGTGTACAGCACGCAGGTGGGGTACGCAGGCGGTCTGACGCCGAACCCCACCTATAAAGAAGTGTGCTCCGGCCGCACGGGTCACAACGAAGTCGTGCGCGTGGTTTTCGATCCGGAGAAAACCAGCTACGAAGCGTTGCTCAAAGTGTTCTGGGAATCCCACGATCCCACGCAGGGCATGCGCCAGGGCAACGACGTGGGGACCCAGTACCGCTCGGGGATCTACTTCTACGACGAGGAGCAAGAGCGCCTCGCGCGTGAGTCGTCCAAGGCCTACGCCGCGCGGCTCGAAGCGGCGGGGTACTCGAAGATCACGACTGAAATCGTGCCGGCCCCCAGCTTTTACTTCGCCGAGGACTATCACCAACAGTACCTCGAGAAGAACCCTGGCGGTTACTGCGGTCTCGGTGGCACCGGCGTGGCGTGCCCCATCGGGCTGCCCGCGACCGGCTAATCCCCTTCTGGCGTGCGTGGCGTGCGCCACACCAAAGGCCCGAGGGGCAGCGTGCCGGCGCGTGCGGCCTGCTCGGTCTGCAGCACGTGCCCCGTGCGGCTGAGCGCGAAAACGGCCCCTTCGGTGACACCGACCAGCGCGCCTCGCTCGAGATCGATGACATGAGGGCTGACCCAAGCCATGCCGGGGACCACCAGCACCGAAGGCAGAAGTTCGGCGTGCTCGAGCTCGAACAGGCTAAGGTTCTTCACGGCGTCGACGAGCTCGATTTCACGTTCTCGGATCAGGAGCGCGCGGGTGCCGAACGTCGTGAGTACGCTGTCCAGAGCTCCGAGGGGCAACAGCGCCCGCGTGTCCATGTCGAGCAGCCGCCGCTCCGCACCCGCGTGGATCGGAACCAGGCGCGGAGCAGACTCTGCCCAGTGATCCGCGCCGGTGGGCCCGAGCGCGAGGCCCAGATCCAGCGAGAACCCTTCCCCGAGCAACCACAGCGGCAAGCGGGCGCGCGGAGGCGCGGGAGGTTTACGTCTGCTGCGCCTTGCTTTCACGTCCGTCTGCGGGCCGCGGCACGCCGCCAGCACCAGCCGGCGTTCGGCGTCCGCGTGCACCACTTGCGCGCCGCATTCGGGGGGGGCCAGGCGCTGTCGGGCAGCACCCCGCTGCAAGAACAAGCTGCCCTGTTCGTCGCGAAACAAGAAGCCGTCGCCCAGAGGGCCCACGAAGTCTTTCACGCGCTGAGCTTCGCCGGTGCGGGCCGAGATGACGTGCGTCGTGAGAGCGTCCGCTTGATGCTGCCACACCGGGAAACTCGAGAACGGCGCGTGGCAGCGAGCTTTCTTGGCGCTGCTCGGTAGCGGTCGATCGAGGCGGCCGTTCTGGTTGGTATCCTCGGTGACGGAGTCGACGATGCTCCAGGCGCCGTCCCACGAGACCTGCACGCGCTGCAGTTTGCCTTGCCCCAAGAACCTGCGGCTGGTGGTACCGCCTGGCAGCAGCGCGCGCAGCTCGAAGCCCCCCTCAGCCGGCGTCCGCGAAAACAAGAGCGAGCCGGTCTGCGCTTCGAACGCCAGCGCGCGGTGCAGCGGATAGGTTTCACCCGACTCCAGCAGATCGACGTTGGCCTCGGCGAGCGCAGTGCGCCGTCCGTCCTTGGTGTCGATCACCACGGCTTGTCCTGCGAGCTTGACCGCCAGCCAGCGCTCGCTGGGTTCGATCGCCCAAAGGGCATCGATCTGCAAAGGCTCGGCGTCGCCGACGGCGAGGTAGGGTGCGAGCTGGTCGCCTTTGAGCTCTCCGCGAGGACCCACGCTGACGGCGAGTTCGCCGTTGCGGTCGGTGTCTTCGGTCGCCTGACAATACACCACCCAGCGGCCACTCTGGGCTGCTCGTTCCACGGTGGTCGGGTAGGCCCCACCGATAGCGCCCGAGGTGGCAGCGACCCCTTGCGTCGAGGCGGAGGCGACGGGCACCTCGGCGGAGACGGGCGGAGGCGGGCGGACGGAGGCGGGGGGGGTGACGGTACCGGCGTGCGCCGGACCCGAAGGACCGCCACAGGCGAAGGCCGGTGCCAGCGCCACGGCGCACAGCGCCAGGCGGAGTCGTGTCACTGCGGCGGCGTAGCTGCGGGCGCTCCCGACGAGTTGGACGCGCCCGCGCGCAAGATGATGGTGATGTTGACGCGCTGATCTTCGGGCTTCGGGGCCTCGCGCTCGTTGTTCGCACCGTAGAGCGGCGTGCTGGTGCTCACGGTCATCATCCGCTTTGGCTGCACGCCCGCCTGCGCCAACAGCCGCTTGATCGCCTGGGCCCTGAGCTCGGACACTCCCGGCGACTCGCCCGCCGCGGACTGACCGACGACGCCCACGCATTCGATGCTCGGATCGGCCGAAAGCCGCTGGGCAACGGTCTGTGCCGTGGCAGCCATCGAGTCGTCGACGCTGGACGAGTTGTGAACGAACTGAAACTGTTCCGGCAGCGTCTCGCTGCTGCGCTGACCGATGCTGCGGCTCGCCTGTCCTTCCACCTTTTCACAACCCTCGGGTCCGGTAGGGGCTGCCTGGGCGTAACGGTTGGGATCGAACTCGGGGAAAGCGGCCAGGACCGGGTTGTAGGCACAGCCATCGCGAATGGTCTGTTGGCACGCGATGCGACGGTTGGCTTGCATGTGCTGCTGGAGGGCCGCTTCGTGCTTCGAGAGCGCCTGGATTTCGACGCGCACTGCGGGCGGGGAATAGTTCGGCGACTCGGCGTTGGCTACCGGAGTGTAGAGAGCCTCGTACACCGAGTGCGGTACCGGAAACTCGACCTCTCGCAAGCGCGTGAAGTTCGTCAAGTCACACACGCCGCTCCAATTCTGGAGCGGACAGGGGCCCGTGCTCGGCCCACCGCAGGCGAACGCCAGCGCTGCCAGCGCGAGCGTCGAGAACACCCGCTTGAGCCACCTCTGAGCGAAAGCCCCGTACTCGAAGACCATCGAGATCGAAGGGTAGCCGCAGAACAGCCGCGCCCGCAACGCCGAACGCTCGGCCCAGCTTGGGCGAGGCGCCGCTCTGTGTTACGAGCACGCGAATGCTCGACGCCACCTCGCCCCAACAAGTGCTGGCGCGAGTGCGCGCACTGGTGGAGCGCTTTCAGACCGGCGCTGCGAGCTCGACCGTGCGGCGAGAAGTGGCCGAGGAGCTGAAAGAGCTCCGCAGGCTCTGGAGACGCAACTCGGGATTGTTCCTGACCGATACGCTCGACATGCTGAAAGAGCTAGCCCAAGCGCTCGAAGCCCCCGCAGCCGGCGCGGCTGGGAACGGTGCCCGCGCCACGCCCGAGGCGGTTTTGCACGAGGTGTTCGGCTTCAAGGCCTTCCGCCCTGGGCAGGCAGACATCATCAAGAGCGTGCTGGCAGGGCGCGACTGCGTGGGCATCATGCCGACCGGAGCCGGAAAGTCGCTCACCTTCCAGGTGCCGGCCCGCGTGCTCGGAGGCACGACACTGGTCGTTTCGCCGCTGATAGCGCTGATGAAGGATCAAGTCGACGCGCTCACCGAGTACGGCCTTAGAGCTACCTACCTGAATTCGAGCCTGGCCCCCGAAGTTCGGAAGAGCCGCCTCGACCGACTGGCCCGCGGCGAGTTCGAGCTGTTGTACGCCTCTCCCGAGGGGCTCGAGGCGTCGGTAGGCTGGGCACTCAGAAACCTCGATCTCAAGCTGATCGCAGTCGACGAGGCGCACTGCATCAGCAGCTGGGGCCACGACTTCCGGCCAGCGTATCGCAAGCTCAGCGGCCTCAAGCGGCGCTTTCCAGGCGTACCGGTGCTGGCATTGACGGCGACCGCGACGCGACAGGTCACTCGCGACATCGTCGAGCAGCTCGCGATGCAGCGCCCGCAAGTTTATCTGGGGTCCTTTTTGAGAAAGAACCTCAGGCTGTTCGCGTACAAGAAAGGGCCCGACTTGAAGCCCGCGGTGCGCAAGGCCATTCTGTCACTGGTGCTTGCTCGGCGTGGCCAGAGCGGCATCATCTACTGTCTTTCACGCAAGCGCGCCGAGTCGCTGGCGAGCTATCTCATCGAGAACGGCTGCAGGGCAGGCGCCTATCATGCCGGCATGGACAGCGAGGCTCGCTCGCGCGTCCAACAAGCGTTTCGCTCCGATGAGCTCGACGTGGTCGTCGCCACGATCGCATTTGGGATGGGCATCGACAAGTCCAACGTGCGCTACGTGATCCACCGTGACATGCCCCGTTCCATCGAAGGCTACTACCAAGAGGTGGGCCGCGCCGGGCGCGACGGTGTCACCAGCGACTGTGTCCTCTTTTACAGCTGGTCCGAAGTCATCGCCTACGATGGCTTCGCCTCCGAGTCGGGTGATGAGCAACAGCAGGCGCGGACCCGCGCGCTGGTGCGCGAAATGTTCGACTATTGCGAGGCGAAGGGCTGCCGGCACCAGGCGCTGGTGCGACACTTCGAAGAGCAAGCCGACCCCTGCGGCGAAGCCTGCGATCAGTGCCTCGGCACGGACCTGCTCGCCACGCTCCCCAAAACCCGTGCGCGAACCGGCGCGAGCGCCCCTGCCGCTGCAGGCGCCAGCGCCGGCGTGGGGCTCGAGATCTTCGAGGAGCTCAAGAAGCTACGGCGCGAGCTCGCCGACGAGCGCGGCGTTCCCGCGTACGTGATCTTCAGTGATGCCACGCTGCTCGAGATGGCAGCGCACCGCCCCACGACGCCCGGACAGCTCCTGGCCATCACCGGCGTCGGCCCCACCAAGCTCGAGCGCTACGGGGCCGCGTTCCTCGAGGTTCTGAAGCAGAAATAAGCGGATGGAGCGCTGCCCGATTTCGAGCCGTGCGCTGATAAGGAGCCAGCCCTAGACTTGGCGTCCCCTCAGCAGTAGGACCCCCCCCATGTCAGAATCCAAGAGCTCTTCGGGCCACGCCCACGGACATGCACAGGAAGCCTCCGACGAAACCACCAGCGTGTCGTTGCTCGTGGCGGCGGCGGCGCTCGGCGCTTTCGTCTGGGCGGGCAACGCCGACTCGAAGGTGCCCATCCACACGACAGAATCGGTGAAGCACCAGGCAGAGCCCGCGGCGGAGGCGGCGCACGAGGAAGCCGTGAAACCCGAGGGCACGGCGCCAAGCCTCGCGGTCGACGATCTCGCCGTCGAGAAGGAGGTAGCGGTGCCCGCCGAGCCTGCCCCCGAGGTTCCGGCACCGGAACCCGCGCCCGAGCCGGAGGCGGCAGTTCCCGCGCCCGCCGCTGAGCCGCCTGCCGCTGCGCTGGCGCCAGCGCCCGCCCCAGTTCGACCGGTAGCGCCTGCTGCTCCGAGGCCAGCTGCCGTGCCTGCGACGCCGCCGCCTCCCGCGGCCGCGCCTGCACCCGCGCCAGCGCCTGCACCCGCGCCGGCGGCTCCGCCGGCTGCTGCGCCGGTGGCGCCAGCGCCGGTGGCGCCCGCGCCGGTGGCGCCTGCACCCGCGCCGGTGGCGCCTG
>JAICQQ010000076.1 GCA_025937785.1 Polyangiaceae bacterium | reverse complement strand
GGTGTCTTTGCAGTAAACGGTGCCGCCCCGCTTCGAAATCTGACGGCCGACGAGCTCGGATTTACCGAGGCGCTCGCTCCAATACGGCGCGAGCGAGCAGTGCGCGGAGCCGGTGACGGGGTCCTCGTGGATGCCGGACGCCGGCGCGAAGTAGCGCGAGACGAAGTCGAAGTCGGGGTCGAGCTCGCGCCCGTCCGCGGTCACGATCACGTTGCTGCCCAGGCGTCCGAAGTCGGGCTCGAGTAGCGCTACTTCGCCGACGGTTTCGTAGACGAGCATCCAATAGTTCGGGACCGGGGGCCGCTCGATCAGAAAGCTCTGCAGGGGGCGGGGTCCGCGCAGCGCTTCGAGCAGCGCAGGGTCCGGCGGCGCTTCGCTACCCACCACCCTCGGGAAGTCCATGGTGAGGCGTTCGCCCTGCTTCACGACGCTCAGCGGCCCCGAACGCGTGTCGAAGGTCACCTCGGTTAGATCCGGGCGCAGGTGCCGCATCACCACGTGCGCCGCAGCGAGTGTGGCGTGGCCGCACAACGCCACCTCGAGCTTCGGCGTGAACCAGCGCAGCCTGTAGCGATCGGGGACCGGGACGATGAACGCGGTCTCGGAGAGGTTGTTCTCGGCGGCGATGGCTTGCATGAGGCTGTCCGTGGGCCACTCGAGCAGCGGGCATACGGCCGCGGGGTTGCCCGAGAACAGCTCCTGGGTGAACGCGTCGACCTGAATCAGGGGTGCCTGCATCGCCCAGTTCTGCGCGAGCTCGCGTGTCGATGCAAGCGGGGCAATTTCTCCCGAGCGCCCGGGAGTGCTTCGCTGGGAACGGTTCGTGTGGCAGTGTCCCGGTCGTGCGGCTGCCGAGCATCGAGATACGCCAAGACTCGGTCGCCGACGTCATCGTGGTCCCGGCGCGTTCGCTCGGCCACCTGATCAAGCGACATCGCCGGCTGGCGAGCAGCGCGCCGCACGACCATTGTTATGCGCTGCGCGCGGGGCAGCTGCCGACCCTCTTGGCTGCTGAGGGCATGGGCTACGCGCCGCGGGATCCGGAGGCTTGGGCCATCGTGCTCGCCGACCCCGCCACGCGCGAGGTGAAGCACCTGGGCGCGGAGGTGCGACGGCGCGAGCAACGGCTCGCATTTCACGCGGCCGTGCACGTCGCCTTCGAGCTTCTGGCAGCCGACGGCCGGCTCGACGAGGCCACTCTGCGCGCGCGGGTGCGAGATCTCGGGCGCGCCGAATTCGAGGAAATCCGTCGCATCCTAGAGCGCGACGAGCGCCTATTTCGCCCCGATGACGACCGCGAGGTGTACATCGAGTTCGCGGCCACTTACCTGGAGCTCTCGGCCTTTGCCCCCGAGCTCGTCCCCTCCGCGTTTCCCGGGTTGACGCGGCTCGATCGGGTGGACGCGCTGCTCGCGGCCGACATCGACGTGGGGCAGTTGGCGGCGGCCTGCGGCGTGCTCGACGCCCCCGTCTCGGAACGTCAGCCCGAGAGTTCGCTGCGCTTCAGCGTGCCGCCGAGCCCGGTGCAAGGCCCGCCGTCGCTGCTCGACAAGCTCAGGCAGCGCCGAGAAATAGGCGCCGCTCGCCGGGCCGCCCAGGCTGAGCGGCACGCCCGGTGCGCCGTGCTGGCAGCGCGCCTCGCACGCAGTCCCGAGTCGGAGCTGCGGACCGAAGCCGAGCAGCTCTTGGCGGCTGCGGTCGAGCAGCTCGGCGCTGCGCTCTCGGTACCCGGCGTCGCGACCGGACCTGGCTCGGCGAGCTCCTGGGCACAGACGTTGCGGCTGTTGGCGGTTCGAGCCGGTGCTGCGCGCGGCCTGGCGAACCCGGAGGGAAAGCTGCTGCACCTGCTCGAGCGCACCGCGCGGCTCCAGGCGCGGCCCGCCTACCTGATCCGAGTCAGCTTCCGGCGGCGCCCCGCCGGCAGGCGACCCGTAGTACGCCGCGGCGACATGCTCAGGTTGGTCCAGGTCGCGCGCCTGCTGAGCGCGGTGGCCGACCACGCGGAGTCGCTGCGGCTGCCGCCCGCGTCCGGGTCCGTGGTGCTGCCCACGCTACGTAGAGCCAGCGAGCGCACCAAAGAGCAGGCGGCGCAGGCGATCCGCACCAAACTCGTCGCTGCGCTGCGCCGGGCGGGCTTGCGCGCTCAATCGGGGCTGGAACGGGTGGCCCGCGATCGGCTGATAAACGAGCTCGTGGATCGCATCCTCGCCCGCGGCTTCGTGTCGCTGCCGCAGCTGCGCGACGCTGTGTCTCGCAATGATTTGAAGCTTCCCGACGCGGGGCTCGGGCGGCGCGATCCGCTCTTGGTCATGGATGCGCTCCTGAGTCGCACGCTGATGGGCGTCTATCGGCGCGGCGACGTGTACCTGCGCGCGCTGCAGAAGGCGAGCAGCTTTCAGTTCGGCACCGTCATCGGGCGCGTGCTGTTCCTGTTCGCGCTCCTGCCGCTCGCCGGGGCCTTCACGTTGCTCGAGGGCGCGCGCCATCTCTTGAACCCCGCGCTCCACTGGGTGGGCGTCACCGGGCTGCCGGCGCCCGGACCTGTCAGCGTCGCGATCGTGGCTTTGGCGGTGCTCGGGCTGCTCCACAGCCAGCTGCTGCGCAAGATCGGTCGCGAGCTGCTGGAGATCGCTGGGGTCGCCGTGGCGTGGGCGCTTTTTCGGATTCCGCATGCGCTGTTCACTTCGGCCTGGTTTCGCCGTTGGCTGTCGCGACCACTCACGCGCTGGGTGCTCAGACATCTGGTGGCCCCCGCCGCCGTCGCGGCCCTGGCATTCCTGCTCACGCCGCTGGACGCGCCCGATCTCGGGCTGCGCCTGGCGAGCGCTGCCATCGGCTTCGGCGCGGCCAGCTGGTTCATGAGTTCGCGGGTGGGGTTCTGGCTCGAGGGGTTGGTGGTGGACCAGCTGGCCCCTACCTGGAAGGTGCTCGGCCAGCGCTGGTTGCCCGAGCTCTTGCGCCTGGTGGGCCGCTTCTTCGCGGCGTTGATCGACGGTCTGGATCGGCTCATGGCCGCCGTCGACGATGCGTTGCGGTCGCGCCACCGCCCCGCTGGTGTCGCGCTGGGGTTGCTCACGCTGCTGACCCTGGCGTGGGGCAGCCTCGCCTACCTCGTGCGTTTCTACGTCACGCTGCTGGTCGAACCCGAGCTCAACCCGCTGAAGCATTTTCCGGTGGTCACGGTGGCGCACAAGCTAATGCTGCCGTTCTTGCCGACCCTGCTCCACTGGGTGAACAAGCCGTTCTCGGTGTTGGGACCGCTCTTCGGGGGCGCGCTGGCGGGTCTCACGGTGTTCCTGCTTCCGAGCGTCTTCGGCTTTCTAGGCTGGGAACTGAAGGAGAACTATCGCCTCTACCGGGCGACTCGTTCGCGCCACGTTCAGCCTGCACGTTTCGGGCCCGAAGGCGAAACCCTGCGCGAGCTTTTGGTGCCGGGCCTGCATTCTGGAACCTTGCCCAAGCACTACGAACGGCTCCGCCGCGCCGCCCAGCAGCACGACGAACGGCGCCAGCGGTTTCGGGCGAAACGTCAGGCGGCGCCGCTCTTCAGCCACGACCCCGAGCTTCAGCGCTTCCGACGCAAGTTGGGGCAGGTGCGCACGGCCGTGCGCTGTTTCTTCGAACGCGAGCTGTTGCCATCGATCGTCATGCATCCGAGCTGGAAGGCCGGGTCGCTCGCCGTCGATGCCGTGGAGCTCAGCTCGAACCGCGTGCGCGTGACCGTATCCTCTCCGAGTTACGCGGGTCGCGAGGTCGAGTTCAGCTTCGAGCAACTCGGCGGTCACATCGTCGCGACCTGCTCGCGCGCGGGCTTTTTCGGGCTCATCGACTCGGGGCACGCCCGGGTGGTCGACAACGCGCTCGCCGTGTTTTACCACCGCGCCGGTGTCGAGGTGGTCCGCGAACAAGTCACGCACGAGCTCGGACGGGCGGATTACGACGTGATCGGCGACGATATCACGATCTACGGCGAAGCCGGCGAAGTGCGCGTCACCTATCCCGTCGACGTGCGCTGGCCCCGGCGCTTGAAACCCCGGCTGCACGGCGAGCCGCCCCCGACGCCGGCGCCGCGGCTGGATGCCCGGCGCGCGTTGTTTGCCCATCAACCCGTCGCCTGGGAGGCCTGGGAAAGCAGCTGGCGTCCGGCGCCCGACGCCGTGAACTCGGAGCCCGGGCGGCTGGTCGCCGGTCCGTCGTTGCTCCCGGACCCGCGCGAGCGTTCGGAGTAGCGCGCTTCAAAGGCAGGATGGGTACGGAGCGCAACGCCGCCGACGCACTCGCCGAAGCAGCGTGCGCTCGTGAC
This sequence comes from Polyangiaceae bacterium, assembly GCA_025937785.1. Classification (GTDB taxonomy): domain Bacteria; phylum Myxococcota_A; class Polyangia; order Polyangiales; family Polyangiaceae; genus JAICQQ01. The sequence goes on along the minus strand of JAICQQ010000076.1, from coordinate 29,685 downwards.
ATGGTCCGCATGACGACTACTGCTCCGGGCACGCGGGGTACGGAGCACAGAGCCCGCCCTCGCACACACCGAAGCAGCGTGCGTCGCTAACGCACGGGCCACCGAGCCCCGATTGCTTCACACAGAGGCCGCCGTCACAAACGCCTGCCGCGCACTCGATCGAGTCCCCGCAGCCGCCGCCGAGCGGGACCTCCACGACGCAGGTACCGTTGTTGCCGTCAGCGCCGGCAGCGCAGTAGCTTCCGTCGGCGCAGGCCGTCTTTAGGCCCGTAACCTGGCACGGTTCGCCGATTTTCGGTGCTGGAGTGCAAACCGCCGCCACCGCATCCTCGATCGGGCAATACAGGCCGCGTTGACAGTCGTACGGGAACTCGCAGGACTCCCCGAGCGCTTTCACGAAGTATTGCGGCGGCTCCGCGCAACGGCGGTCCGCTGCACTCGCGCTACAGTACCGCGTCTGGCACTCTGCGGAGCTGGCGCAAGGCTCGCCCAACGCTTTGGTTGGGCCGCATACCCCTGCCTCCGAGCAGACTAATCCGGTGCCACACTCACCACCGTAGGCGCAGGCGGCGCCTTCATCGAGAGTCGGGGCACAGGTCCCCGGACACGCGAGGGTGTCTTCGCAGTAGGCGTTACCGGCGCATTCTTCGGATGCGGTGCAGGCCCCGGCGATCGGTACCAGGCCGACGAGAACCTCGTCGCAGGCGGTCGGAGACAGGTTGGTCCCGCAGGCGCTTTCCGCGAACTCATCGGTACAGCGCTGAGCAGCGCTGGCATCGAAGCTCACGGTTCCGGCGTCGAGCGAGCGTCGGATGCTCGCGCCCAATGACTCATAAAGGAGCGTGTAGATCTCGAGGCAGTCCGCGCCCCAAACGAAATCGAGCGAGGCGCCATCGTTGCAGTCGTTGCGGCACGCAATCGCTGGGAGCTCTCGCAACAGGTCGTCGAAGGATGCAACCGGACCAGGGCTGGTCGACGTGCCTCCGCTCGCCGCACTCGAGGTCGCCTCGTTGCCGTCGCCGTCGCCGCTACCGCCGGGGTCGTCGTCAGCGCGGCCTCCGCAGGCCAGCGCCGTCGCCCCCGCGAGCGCGAGGCAGGCAACCGTCTTGCACAACCGCGTTAGCCGCTGGACGCGACCCGCCCGTCTCGTACGTCCGTGCCCCATGCCACCCATCCTTCCGCGAAACCCAGGTTAGCATGCGGAACAGTCCTACAGAAAGTTTGCTTGCCTGCGGTCCGCCGCCCGGCGGCTCAGCAGCAAGGAAATCCCTGCAGCCGACGCGTGGGCTTCGTGCTAATCCGGAGACGTGGGACGGTGGCACTATGAGGACTAAGGCTTTGCGCTACGGGATTGGGGCGTTGGGCGTGCTGGTGGCCGCACTCGCTTGCGGTGAGACCGAGAACGACAGCGACTCTTCCGGAATGGACGATGGTACCGTCGGAAGCTCCGTCAACACGGGGAGCGGCGGCTCCAACGGCGGGGATGGCCCGGCCACGGTAGGAGGCAACGCGGTCACGCACACGGTCGCTGCAGACAGCGTCTCGGCCATCGCGAGCAGCGCTGGTGGTTTGCCGAGCACGACCACCGGCACGGCGACGGTCGTGGGGGCCGGGGGCGTGGCCATTTCCGATACGACGACCGGTTCGAGTGTCGGCGGTGCTGGCGGGGCTGGCGGGGCTGGCGGGGTGAGCGCGGCTGGTGGCGGCGGTGGTGCACCTCCGATCACCGAATGCCTCGGCTGCGCGCCCTCGACCGAATCGTTCGGCCAGGATTGCCAAGTATGGGTTTGCTTCGCTGCGGGTGAGGGTATGCAGCGGCTCGCCGATGCCGGCTGCATGGACCTCGCGACCCAGGTCCCGCGGTACTGTTGCCCGCCGGGCGTAGAGCCCGACTGCGACTGAGCCCTCTTGAGCCTGGAGCCGGCCGGTCGCTTTACCAGGCTCGGACTCGTGTTCTAAGTAATGGAATAAATAGCGATTTTTGTGCGAGTCCAAATCGGAAGAAATTCCTTCGAGCCTTGTCGATCCGCAGCGCCATCGTTCGTCGCTCCCATGAACCCGCTGAGTGTTGCGCCACCTCAACGGATCTATTCGGCGCACGAAGGAGAACGGAACAATGAAGGTCATGGTGATTGTGAAAGCGACGAAGATGAGTGAAGCCGGGACCATGCCGAGCCACGAGTTGCTCGACGCAATGACGAGGTACAACGATGACCTGGTCAAGTCCGGCATCATGCTCGCTGGCGATGGCCTGCAGCCGAGCAGCAGGGGCAAGCGCGTGCACTTCAACGGGAGCAAGCGCAGCGTGGTCGATGGCCCCTTCGCGGAAACCAAGGAGCTCATCGCCGGTTACTGGATCTGGCAGGTGAAGTCGATGGACGAGGCCCTCGAGTGGGTGCGGCGCTGCCCCGACCCGATGCCGGGTGAGGGCGAATCGATCATCGAAGTTCGCCCCATTTGGGACGTCGAAGACTTCGGTGAAGCAGTGACGCCCGAGGTGCGCGAGCGCGTCGCGCGTCAAGAGGCCGAGCTCACCAAGCGTCAGGGCAAGTAGGCCGTGCGAAAGCTGATCGTTTCAGAATTCGTGACGCTGGACGGAGTGATGCAGGCGCCGGGCGCCGAGGACGAAGATCGCGACGGCGGGTTCGAGCACGGAGGCTGGACCTTGCCCTACTGGCACGACGACATTGGGGCAAGCTTCCTTTCGTTGATGCAAGAGGTCGACGCCATCCTTCTTGGACGCAAGACGTACGAGCTGCACGCCGAAGCGTTCGAACCGATGGAACCGGGGCACCCGTTCGGCGATGCGCTGAATCGACCCGCCAAGTACGTGGTGTCGACCACGCTCGAGAAGCCGAGCTGGCGCAACACCACGATCATTCGCGACGACGTCATCGGGGCCGTCCGCGAGCTGAAGGCGCGCCCCGGCAAGGCCATCGTCACGGACGGCAGTAGCGTGCTGGTGCACAGCCTTTTCACCCACGGTCTCGTCGACGAGCTGTATCTGCTGGTGTATCCCGTCACGGTCGGGAGCGGTAAACGCGTGCTGCCGCCGGATCTGCACACGACCTTCACGCTGAAGTCGGCGACCTCGTACCCGACGGGGGTGGTTCGGCTGCACTACACCCTTCGCTAGATGTCGGGCGGGCGCGCGAACTTCTCAGGTTCGCGCGTTCGCCGCCCGTCCCGGCGCGTAGCTCAGAGCGTCGCGAGGATATCGTTCAGCGTCTTGCTCGGACGCATCGCAGCGGAGGCTTTCGCGTCGTCGGGCTGGTAATAACCGCCGATGTCGATAGGCTTGCCCTGCACGGCGATGAGCTCGCCCACGATGGCTTCTTCGGCGCCCGCGAGCTTCGCGGCGACGGGGGTGAAGATCGCCTTGAGCTCGGCGTCCTTGTCCTGTGCCGCGAGTGCCTGCGCCCAGTACAGGGTCAGGTAAAAGTGGCTGCCACGGTTGTCGATGCCGCCGAGCTTGCGCGACGGTGATTTGTCCGTCTCGAGGAACTTGCCGTTGGCGGTATCGAGCGTCTCCGCGAGCACTTTGGCTTTCGCGTGCTGGAACAGGATCGCGACGTGCTCGAACGAGGCGGCCAGCGCGAAAAACTCACCGAGCGAATCCCAGCGCAGGTAATTTTCTGCCAGGAACTGCTCGACGTGTTTGGGCGCGGAGCCACCGGCACCGGTCTCGAACAATCCGCCTCCGTTCATGAGCGGTACGATCGAAAGCATCTTGGCGCTGGTACCGACCTCGAGGATCGGGAACAGATCGGTGAGGTAGTCACGCAGCACGTTCCCGGTGACCGAGATGGTGTCCTTGCCTTGCTTCAAGCGCTCGAGGGTGAAGAGCGTCGCTTCCGCAGGCGGCAAGATGCGGATGTCGAGGCCACTGGTATCGTGATCGGGCAGGTATTGCTCGACTTTCCGGATCACCTGCGCGTCGTGCGGGCGCTTTGCGTCGAGCCAGAACACAGCCGGCGTGTCGCTGAGCCGCGCGCGGCTCACAGCGAGCTTGACCCAATCTCGCACCGGCGCGTCTTTCGTCTGGCAGGCGCGCCAGATGTCACCTTCGGCCACGCTGTGCTCGAGCAGCAGCTTGCCGGAGGCGTCCGTCACGCGCACGCTGCCCGTGCCGGGTGCGACGAAAGTCTTGTTGTGCGAACCGTACTCTTCTGCGGCTTGAGCCATCAATCCGACGTTGGGCACCGAGCCCATGCTGCGCGGATCGAATGCCCCATGCTGCTTGCAAAAATCGATGGTAGCTCGATAGACGCCCGCGTAGCTGCTGTCGGGGATCGTGGCGAGCGTGTCAGCCAGCTTGCCCTGCTTGTCGTACACCTTGCCGCCAGCCCGGATCAGCGCCGGCATGGAGGCGTCGACGATCACGTCGCTGGGTACGTGCAAGTTGGTGATGCCGTTGTCGGAGTTCACGAAGGACAGCCCCGGGCCGTCGGCATAAGCTGCTTCGATGTCTGCTTCGATCGCGGCCTTCTCTGCCGCGGGCAGGTTCTGGATCTTCTCCACCAGGTCGCCGAACCCGTTGTTCAGGTCGACGCCGAGCTTGGTCAACGTGGCCGCGTGTTTGCTGAGCAGATTCTTGAAGAATACCCGCACGGCATGGCCGAAGATGACCGGGTCCGAGACCTTCATCATCGTGGCCTTCAGATGCAGCGAGAACAGCAGCCCCTCGCGCTTGGCGCGCGCGATCTGCTCCTCGTAGAACGCCACGAGCGCCGTCTTGCGCATCACGGTAGCATCCAAGATTTCGCCTGCTTTCAAGCTGATCTTGTCTTTCAGCACGGTGACAGAGCCATCTGGGGTGACGAACTCGATCTTGACCTCGGTCGCCGCCGGGACCGTCACGGATTTTTCGTTCGAGAAGAAGTCGTCCTTGCTCATGGTCGCGACCACGGTCTTCGAGTCGGGGGCCCACTTGCCCATCGAGTGAGGGTGCTGCTTCGCGTAGTCCTTGACGGCCTTGGGCGCTCGGCGATCGGAGTTGCCTTCGCGCAGGACCGGATTCACGGCGGAGCCTTTCACCTTGTCGTAGCGCGCCTTCGCGTCGGCCTCCGCGTCGTTCTTGGGCGACTCGGGGTAGTCGGGGACCTTGAAACCATGGGCTTGGAGCTCGGCGATCGCTTCCTTGAGCTGGGGTATCGAGGCGCTGATGTTGGGCAGCTTGATGATGTTGGCCTCGCGCTTCAGCGTCAGCGCGCCGAGCTCGGCGAGGGCATCGTCCACGCGTTGACTCGCCGGCAGCAGATCCGAAAATACGGCCAGGATGCGACCCGCTAGCGAAATGTCGCGGCTCACGACGTCGATCCCTGCGTGCTTGGTGAATGCTTGCACTACCGGCAGGAACGAGTAGGTGGCGAGCGCCGGTGCTTCGTCGGTTTTCGTGTAAATGATGGTAGGTTTTGCGGTCATGGTGCAGCTCTCGAGGTCGCGGAGTCTGCCACCTTGGAGCGTCGGGTGCAGGGGAGAATCCGAGAAAACCGCGCCTGCAGCGTTTCGCCGGCGTCGAACACAGGGCCGAAGCGTTGGGGCTGCGGCTACGGGCCGTAGTGAATGGCCCACACCACCAGGTTGCAGTGCGCCGGGCTGCGGGCGTGGTTCGTGATTTCGACGAAGAAATAGTGGCAGGCGTCCGGCGACCAGAGGTCCGCGCTCCTGGCCGTGCGGTGCTCGCGCGCCCCGGGCCGGTTCAATCGCAGCGCCTTGCCCGCACGATCCAGCAACCTCGTGGAAACGTGTGCCCCGGGCTCACAGGCGAGCTTGACCCCAACCCCCGCGTCGCAGTCCGAGTAGGCGTGCAGGTACACGGTGGAATCGGGGGCGAATTCCACGCGGTCCAAACGGATCGGGCCGAGCCACGTGCGAGGCGAGACGCCGCGGGCCGCCTCCAGAGACGGCACGAACCCCACGACCTTGGCTGGGCGCGAGGCGCTTGCATCCGGCGTTACGCTTGCATCCGGCGCTACGCTTGCATCCGGCGCTACGCTTGCATCCGGCGCAGGGGCGCTTGCGATGGGCGAGGCGCTGGCGGCTGGAAGCGATGCGCTTGCGCCCGCTGGGACCGTCGACGCAGTCGCTGGTGGCGATGCCGGCTCGGGTGCCTGCACTGTCGCGTCCAGAGCCGAACGGGGCTCGGATGCCGGCGGTGTCGAACATCCCGTCAGCACGAGCCAACCGCTGATCGAAACCGAGCTTTTCAGGGGCAATTGCCTTCGGGGCAGGTGTTGCAAGTGATGGTGATGCCCGTCTGCGCCGACGCGAACGTGGTGCAATCGCCGAAGCAACCTTCCGTACAGTCGCAGTCGACAGCCTGGCCTTCGCAGGTGTTGGGCACGCACTCCTGAAGGAACGCGCCGCCCGCCATGACCAAGCAGACTTCGCCGGCCGCGCAGATCTCCGAACCTCCGCTGCAATACACCATGTCGCTGCACGCGCTGGTCTCTACGAACCAGGTGCCCTGGGGGCAGACGGCGACGCTGCGCCCGGAACCAGCGCAGTCCTCGTAGGCGCAGTGCCCTCCGAAGAACTTGCAAGGCGTGTTCCCGACCGGCGGCTCACTGGGGCAAGTGTCATCCGGAACGCCACCGCTGCCGCCGGGACCCGTGGACGTCGTGTTCGTAGCCGTAGCGGCGTCCCCTGCGCTACCGCCGCTGCTGGTGCTGGTGCTGGTGGCGGAACTTGCCGAGGCGGAGGTCGACGCGGTGGAGGTCGAGCTGCCGCCCGTGCCAGTCGCGGCGTCGCCCGCGCTGGTGCTGGCCGACGAAATGGCGTCGCTACCGCTCACTGCGCTGGAGGTCTGCGTGCCGCCTTGGGTGTTGCTGGCGGTGTCCGCGCCGGAGCCCTTGTCGCCGCCGCTTTCGCTCGTGGTCGAACCACAGCTCGTCCCCACCCCGATGAATAGCCCCAGGAATACCTTGGCGATCGAACAGAGTCGCATGCTGCGGACTAGGGCACGGATTATGCCAAACCGGCGCGCTGTCAGCGGCCGCAACGAGGGGGTGCCGGTACGATGTGTGCCACGACGTCTGGCGCCTGCGTCATGCTGGTCATGCGAGCATGGTTAGCCGAACTCGCACAGCGCTGCGACGTAGTCCTGCGAGCCGTCACGCAGCCACCCGTCGAGCTCGGCTACGTCCTTGAGTTGCTGCCCGCGCTGCCGCGGCACGGCGAAGAATTCGACCGGGATGTCCTGCAGCGCCGTCATGTCACCCCAGAGCTTTTCGAACTGCGTGACCATGAACACGTCTTCCTGTGCGTTGCCCCAGCGTCGCTTGACCTCTTTCAACGTGATGTACGTGGGCAAGCGAGCAGCGAGCGCTCGGACGCCGCGGAGCACGGCTTTGTCGTCCTCGAGCTCGGGGCGCGTCAACGAAAACTGCGCCAGCAGCTGGTCGAGCGAGATCCAGGTGGTGAGTGAGTTGTAGTAGCTGAGCTTTGCTTCGTCCTCTTCGCGCGGGAAAGCCAGGCCCTCGACCAGGCGCAAGCGGCCGCCCACTCGAGCGAGCCCTCCGCCGCGATCGGCGATGCGGCGCTCGACCACCTCGTAGCTCAAGCAGGCGCCGCTCCGCACGTGCCGTCCGAGCCAGCGTGGGTCCAGCTCGGCCCCGAGCGTGTCGATGTTGTGGAGCATCGCGTACTTGAGGTTGGGCTGCTCGGCGAGCAATCGGCGCAGCGTGCCGTTCAAGAGCAGGTTTGCAACCTCGTAGAAGTGACCCACGGGGTGCAAGCATTGGCCCGGGTCGTTGTCGCGATAGTCGCTGGCTTCTCCGACGCTGCGCGCCCATTCGAGCAGCGCAGCGCGGCCGTCGTCGCGCACCTTCTGCTTGCGTTCCTCGAGGCGCTGCTCGCGGACCTCGGCCCAAGCGAAGCGCAAGTCCGCCACCGTCGGGACCAGGCGCAGCCCGATCGAGCGGCCCGCCGAGAGCGTCACCGAGTCCGTCATGCCATAGGCATGCTCGCGCTCGAGCAGCTTCTGGATGGGCGCATGCGTGAGGTAGCTGGTCGTGATGACGTGGCGGGGCATCCGCGACGCCTCGCGGCCACGGCGCCGCGTCTTCGCCAGGTGCACTTCGAGGAACGTCCGAAAGCGGTCGCCGAGCTTGGCGAAGGGATAGATGGCTTTGACGGTGCCCGCGCCGTGCGTCCAGCGCGAGCCAGCCCCTGCCGCCAGAGTGATCACGCACACCTCACCGCGCTCGAGCGCCGCGTCGCCCGCCTTGCGATCCTCGTCACCGAGCGCGTCCGCTTGCACGATCTGATCTGGGTGGACATCCTCGATCAACGTGTCGACGGGCAAGCGATTCTTGGCCAGGCCGATGCGTCCCGCGCGTAGGTCTTTCTTGATGTGCTCGTGGTGATCGGCGTCGAAACCATGTTGGCTGAGCAGCTCGTCGAGCGACTCTTCGCGATCGGCCGCACGCACCGCGGGTAACAAGCGCCCGAGCAGCTGAGGCCCGACGCGCTCGGCGCGTTCGCCGCGCAGGTGCGCCCTCGAAAATACGTCCAGCTCCGCCCGACGCTGCTCCGAGAACGAGCGGGACCCCTCCAATAGCCAGCGCGGCAGCATGCACAGGTAGTACTCCGCGGACAAGATGGCCGCCTCGCCGCTGAGAAACTCCGCCGCGGTGCCGGCGTCGTTGATGGCGAAGCGGTACACCACCGGATCCATCGCGAAGGGTAGGCTCTCGGCGAGCTCACGCTTGCGCGTCCGCATGATTTCGAGCATCCGTCGTTCGGCCTCGGGCTTGACTGCGGGATCGAAAATGAAGCCCATGCCACCCCCCGACATGCCACCGAGCATCCAGAACCCCCAGAATCGGCTGCCGAATGCGGCACGGGCGTCCGCAATAAGCGCCTCAGTGTAGAAGTTCGAGACCCACGGCACGATGCGCGCGAGGGGGCCTTCGAAGATGGCCGTCGTCAAGCGGCCCAGCTCCTTCATGTCGCCCGCGCCGAGCGCCGCCAGGATCGCGTCGAAGGCCGCGAGCAGCTCTTGGCGCGCATTCCATTCCGCGCTGCCGCCGAGCAAAAACTTCTCGGTGACCATCTCGAGGATGGGGCCGACGTTGGCCGCCATGCCGCCATGCACCACGACCAACGACGCTTCGAGCTTCTTGCGAGCTTCCGGCGAGATCTGCGCGTCGCCCATCACGCGGTGGCTGGGGAGCAGCCGGCCGCGGCTCGATCCGAACTCGACGTCGCCGGGAGCGGCCGGAACTCCCTCGATGAGCTTGACCCCCGGCCACACGCCGCCGCTGTCTTGCCAGCCACCCCCAGAACCGCCGAGCCACTCGCCGAGAATCGCGCGGCCCGCCACCACGCGACGTTCGGGTTCGGTGAGTCCTCCGGCGAGCGCGTCGATCTGACCGGTGGCGCGCATGCAGACACTGATGAGCCCGCCGAGGAGATTCGTGGAGACCGCGAGCCTGCTGCCCTTGGGGATGTCGTTGACCTGGCTCACCAGCTCGATGCCTCGGCCTTTACCGACGAGCGACGCGAGCACCAAGGACAGCGGCTGGCCCGAGCCTTCGAGCCCCGGAGGCACGATGCCCGAAGCGATCACCGCCGCCTTCAGGAGCCCGAGGTAGTCGCTGGCATAGTTGAAGACTTCGGCAGTTTCAGTGAGCTCGGCAGCGGCGTCGAGATCCACGCTGACCAGGCGCAGCACCGGCGAGTCAATCACACGAAAGAAACAGGTGATGGGCGGTGAGGTGTGCTCATCGCGGTCGAGCACGGCAAGATCCACCGACACGTTGATCACGCGTGCGCCTTCCGGGTAGTCCATGCCCAGGAAGAAGATGTCGCTCCAACCGCTGTGCGTGAGGTCCATGCGCACGGCGGTGCGTTCCGTGAGCACTGGGTAGACGCCGCGTTCGTTCGGTACCTTCAGCTCTTCGCGCACCCGAAGGGGGTGATCCGAAGCGTGGCTGGTGCGGAACATCCAGCGGTTGCCACGCAGCGAGCGCACCGACCGCTGCACCTGTTCGGCGAGCAGCTGGAACCCGAGGCCGTGGTACGCCGCAGCGAGCGCGCTCGCCAAGCGATCGTGCAACCCCGTGGCGTCAACCGCAGCCAGCATCAGATCTGCCGCCGCTCGGTAGTGCCGTCCTAGCAGGAGATCTTGGGCGTCTTTCGGCATGTCCCCGAGGCGTGGCAGCTCCGCCCGCGCTGGAATCAGGTAGCGGTACAGTGCGTGCGCCTGAAAGATCGCACGTACCCGCTGATACAGGTTTCGCTCGGGGTCGTCCGCGAACACGTGGAGCGCGCGCGCCGCATGGCACAAACCGGCGTAGTCCGCGCTCGCGGCGAACTGCTCCAGCACGCCGATCTTGGCGGTCTGCGTCGGCTCCAGGATCGCGAGCACGAGCGGGTGCGGTGTCGCCGGACGCCTGGAGCTCAGCGGATGCCCCGAGCTCACGAACTGGACCCCCGCTCCTGCCGTCGCGCCACTTCCTCCAAAATCAGCCGGAGCACTTCTTCACGCCGCGGCCCGTGCAGCGCCAGCGCTAGCTGCGCCCGGAGCAGCCCGAAAGGACTCTCGAGATCGACGCGTTGCCCATCCACCTCGAGCGCCAGGTACTTCTCGCGCGTCGCCAGCGCCGCGAGTGACTCCGTGAGGCCCATGCGCTCGCCGGGCCTGAGCCCGCGCGCGTGCTCTCGCAACAGATCGAAGACGCGCGGCGTGAGCGCGTGCGTACCGAACAGGCCGAGATAGGTCCCCTGTCGCAGCCCCGAAATCATACAGCGCTCTTCGGCCACGGTCGGAGTCGGCTTCTCGATCACCGTCTCGACCGCGTACAACCGCTCCGAGCCTTTCACTCGCGACCCGCCCACGACACCGAAATACGGCAGCTGACCCTCCGAGGTGACCTGGACGCCGGAAACCACCGAGCCCTCGCGGCTCGCCAACTCAATCAGCTGCTGCGTGCACGAGGCTTCGACGTGGGTGATGAAGACGTGATCACACACCTGCACGATGAACGGTTCGCCGCCCACCCAACTCTCCGCGCACAGCACCGCGTGCCCGAACCCGCGCGGCTCCGCTTGTTCGATCAGCACCAGGTTCGACCCGAACTCTTGCCGCAGTTCGTCGAAGAACCGCTCGCGACCCGGCCGCGTCACGATCGCCACCCCGTCCACTCCTGCGGCCCTGAGCTCGGCGATCTGCAGCGCCGCGACCCGCTGCGTCGTCCCGTCCTTCACCGTGACATGCTGCAGCGGCAAGTCACCGTGCAGCGGGCCGCCCATGGGAATGATGGCTTTCTTGAATCGCAAACGAGTACCTTCCTAGTTTCGGACCTAGTCTCGGAGCCTTGTACCACGGGCAGAATCCCCGGTTCAATCGACAGGACGCCCCGCGAGCAACGCCTCGACCCGAGGCACCAGGTCGTCGTGCACCGCGGCGGGCCCCTTGATCGAGCCCGTCAGCTGCCGCCCCGAAGCCGCGCCCTCGGCATTCGGCTGCGCGATCACGGGGATCATCCGAAACGCATAGCCTGCTGCGCCCAGCGCCTCGGTGTGGCGATCCGCGTCGAACTCGACGAAGCGTGTCCCCGCGAGCATCGCATCGAGCTCCCCGGCCTCGACCGCGTCGTGGAACCGTTCGCACGGCTCGCACCACGACGCTCCCACGTACACCAGCACCCGCTCCCCCGCTGCCCGCGCGCTCGACATCTGTTCCTTCAGGAAGGGCTGCGCCGTCTCGAGCCGCGCTGGCGCCTTCACGAAGTAGGGCCGCCCGCTGGCTGGCGCGACCGCTGATGCGTTCGGCGGCGCAGGTCTCGTTCGCTCGCGCGTGCGGCAAGCTACGACCGCGACGCCAAATGCGAGCATGACGAGCCAGCGGTGGTGACGGAGATGGAAGATCATGCGTCTCGGGAGTCAAGCTAGCCGCGTCGCCAGTGTCAACCCGCCCATGCCACCCCCCCGCGTCCGGCCATAGCTTCCTGCGATCCGGTCTCTGTGAGATGAGCTAGGGGCGCACGCTGCTGATGTGAGGTGACTTGACGCGGCTGCAAGAAATGGCCATGAGTCGAGAGTGACGGTCACTCGGGTTTCTCAGCACGTGAAGGCGCGGCGCACCGAAGTGTTTCGCGCGCTCGTGGACGCACGAGCAGTGAGCCAGTGGATGGTGCCGGACGGCATGAGCAGCCAGGTGCATGCCTTCGAGGCGCGTGAAGGGGGTGCTTTCCGGATCTCGCTGACGTATGTAGAAGCCACGGGTTCGGGCAAGACGAGTGAGCAAACCGATACCTTTCACGGTCGCTTCGTGAGGCTCGTTCCCGACGAGTGGGTGGAGCAAGTGGTCGAGTTCGAAACCGCGGATCCTACTCTGCAAGGCGAGATGCGGATCACGTACCACTTGGTCGACGCTGGCGACGGCACCGACGTGCACGGTGAGCACCACGGGCTGCCTGCCGGCGTTTCCGCCGCGGACAACGAGCTCGGCTGGCGCATGTCGCTGGCGAAACTCGCGGCCCTCGTCGAAGCGGGTTCGTAGGCGCCGATGCGTGTTCTCGAACTCGAGCGGAAGCCGCTTCACCGGCTTTCGTACACGAACGCTGCCAAGCGGGGCGGGGTCGAAACGGCAAGCCTGGAGATCTTGCAAGCGACGGTCGATGTGTTGCCGCAAGGGGTCCAGGGCCTGCTGGCGACGGGCGATCTGCAAGGAGTGGTCGCGCCCTTCGAGTACGGCGGCGAGAACTGCTTGCTCGGAGAGCACTTGCCCGAAGTCCTGTCCGAGCTGTCGAGTGACGGCCGGTTCCCCAACACCGCGAGCGTAGGCGCCGTGCTGGCCGGTGATCTGTACTCCGCGCCCGCGGGCGATGAGCGTGGTGCCACCGGTGACGTGCGCAGTGTGTGGGCGGCGTTCGCGAGTTGCTTCTCCTGGGTAGCGGGGGTCGCCGGTAATCATGACCTCTTCGGTTCGGAGCGCGATCGGCGTCGTTTCACTGCCCAGCCCAACGTGCACCTTCTGGACGGCACCGCCGTGCTGCTCGGCCAGACGCGGGTCGGTGGCGTCGGTTACATCATTGGGGACCCTGCCAAGCCCGGGCGCCGGCACCGCGAAGACTATCTGGCTGCGCTCGAGCTGGTCCTCGAACACAGGCCAGAGCTGCTCGTATTGCACAGCGGGCCGTCGGGGGACCGAACGCAGCGCGGTGCTGCCGAGATACGGCAAGTGCTGGTCGAGGCTCCCCCGCTGCTCGTGATTTGCGGCCACACCGCCTGGGACGATCCGTTGCACGAGCTTGCGAACGGGTCGCAGATCCTCAACGTGCATGCCCGGGCGGTGCTGCTGCGCAAATAGCCTCGACCTGTTGCCGCGCGGGCTCACCCTGCCGGTGACCGCGTCGGCGTCAGGAACGTGTCGAGCACGCGGTCCCCGACCCGTTCTCCCATCTCGAGTCCGGCTTGAGTGGCGAAGCGGAAGTGGATGCCGCAGGCTACGCGTGAGTCGGCGTTTTCTTGGGCGGCCTGTTCGAAGCTCGCGAGTGAGCGCGGTTTGCCAGCGGGCTTGGTGCTGGTGGATTCCATCGTGAAGGGGACGTCACGGCCGTAGGTGGCGTACAAGATGCTCGCGGCTGCGGCGCCCAGCGCGCTGTGCGTGGAGGGGTAGTCCTGGACAGGCGGCGTGACACAGTAAGGTTGCCATTCGGGTTCCTCCGCAGTGGCGTCGTTCTGGTCGTTCGCACCTTCGCGGATCGCGGTGTACGGTCGCCAGAAGTCGTAGTGGACCTTACTGTCCCAACCCGCGATGTACGCATCCATCATGCCGACATTCACCAGTGCAAAGAGCCGCGCGGTGAACCACAGGTCCTGCTGCGACTGCTTCTCCCAGGTGACCCGCGTGATGCGATTCCACCCGATCTCGGACAGCTCGTACCACCAATCGGCGTAGAGCGTCTGCTCCTCGCTGCGGGTGGAGTCGGTGGCTCGCCCGTAGCTGCGTACCTCTTCGTAGGCTGCCGCGTACTCTGCGCTGTCGAGGCGCGGGGGCGGCTGGCTTCGGAATTGGTCGCCCGTTTCGAGCGCGAAGGGCTCCACGTTGCGCCACGCCGGGCGATACACGAGCTCCAGAGGCGGCACGAAGCGGTAGTTGCCTGGCTCGCTCCGCGGCGTGTACGACTCGGTGGCGTCGGAGCGATCCGCCTCGCGCTGGGCGAGTACGGCCGCCGCGGCTTCCCTGCCAAGCGCGAGGCCGCGAAAGTTGGCGGACCCCAGGGGCAAGTGGGTGATGGACTCGGAGAGGCGCTTGTCGAGGAGCCCACGCTGGTTCGGGTAGAGGGCGCGCAGCACGCCATGCGCCGCGGCTGCAGCGGCGACCGAGGGATCGGCGCCGCCGTCGGTCTTCGCTAGCGCGAAGCGGTCGTACTTCTGGAGCACGCCGTTGGCGGCGTCGTGCATCGCCAAGTGCATCATCGTCAGCGCTCGCAGGTGCACGAAGGGATCTTGGTACTTCGCATCGGCTGCCAGCGCGACTTCGGAGGCGATCGTGTTCCACTGGAGCACTAGCTTGCCGTCCGCGCCGGAGGGTGCCACGTCGCTCGGCGTGTCGTGCTCCGCAGCATCGGGCTGTGCTCGCTCGCAACCGGCCAACAGGCTCAGCACTCCGAGCACACCGATCCCGCGCATCCAATGCGCCGATTCCCTGGACTTTCTGAACTTCGACATCGTGGTCACCTTTCTCGTTGGGTCGTGGGCTTGGACGGGCCGACGCCCATGACGTCAAGCTAGGGGCTTTCCGTTCACGTTCCGGCCGACGCAGCGTCAAAGGATCGTGAAAAGCTTCGGGGCGATTTCCTCGGTGATTCCCGCAGTGATCCGAAAAACGACATCGGGCTGAATGAAAGCCGACGGTGACGGTACCTACCGCCCCGATCGCCGAAATCGACACCTGTTAGCCGCTAAGGGATGCCCACGCCGCAGGGTTGTCGCGCCTTGGAGTCGCTATGAGACTATTTTCCATCACCGTCTTCGGAGCTCTCTCTTGCTCGCTTGCTTGCTCGGCGGACCCGGAGGGTGCTTCGGATGAAGGCGGTGATTCGGGTGTCGACTATGCAATGACGACCGGAGGCATCGACCTCACCCCCAGCTCGAGCGGAACGGGCGGGTCCGGTAGCGGCGGTGGCCCCAACGTCGGCGTCGCAGGTGGCTCGAACGCCTGCGGCTCGCTGCAGGTGAGCGACGGTTGTGTCGGCGAGGTGTTCGAAGGCGAAGGGATACCGCTCGACATTCAGATCATCTTCGACCAGTCGGGATCGATGGCGACGGTGGTCGACGAGTCGACGGGCGAGACGCGGATGGACGCGGTGTTTCGCGCGGTCGAAGCGTTCGTCTCGGACAGCGCTAGCGTCGGGCTCGGGGTGGGCCTGTCGCTGTTCGGATACCAGCCGATCGGCGCGACCTCGTGCGATCCGGACGACTACGACTCGGCCGCGGTGAGGATCGCGACGTTGCCGGAAAACTCCGAGGCGCTGCTCGGCTCGCTCGGCGCCGTCGAACCCACGGGCGAAACGCCGACGGCTTCGGCGATCGAGGGCGGTTGCCGGCTGTCGACAGCACATCGCAGCGAGAACCCCGGGCGCGCCGTCGTGAACCTGCTGGTCACCGACGGCGAGCCCAAAGCCCCGGTCACGAGCAAATCCACCGACTGCAACCCCACGCTCGCCGAGGCCGTGGCGGCGGCACGAGCGTGTCGCGACGATGGGGACGGCATCCCGACTTATGTGCTTGGCGTAGGACCTTCGCTCGATAATCTCGATCAGATCGCGGCCGCTGGCGGTACCGAGCGGGCGTACCTGGTGGCCGATGACAGCAGCAGCGGAGTGCTCGAGGCGCTGAACCGCGTGCGCGCCTCGGCCACCATCCCGTGCGAGATGCCGATCGATGCCTCGGCACCCAACCTCCATTTCGACGAGACCAGCGTCGTCACGCTCGACCAGGCCTGCGATCTGACCCGACTCCAGCGCGTGGAATCGGCGGCGAGCTGCGACGGCGGGGGATTCTACTTCGACGACCCCGAGAGCCCGTCGACCATTCTTCTGTGTGAGAGCACGTGTGGCAACGTGAAGCAGCCCGGCACGAAGCTCTTGTATGCCATCGGTTGTGGCATCGAAGTCATCAAATAGCGCGGAACCTCGTGAGGAAGAACCATGTTTAGATTGGGCCGATTCCTAGGACTATTGTCTCTGACAGGCGTGCCGTTGTTCGTCTGCTGCGGCGGCAGCAGCGAAGGCGACGGCCATGGAGACGACTCCGACTCCGCCTCTGGCTCGAACAGCAGCTCGTCGGGGGGGGTGACGATCGTCGACGAAAAGCCGGACGGCGGCGCGCCGCTAGGCGCAGATCCGGACGCGCCGCCCCCGCTGATTGGCGGCGGATCGAACAGTGCGCCGCTGGGCGTAGGCTGCGGTCCCGAGACCGCCGGCCAGTGCCATCCCGTGGGCGGCGACTGCAACCCGGGCAGTGCCGGCCCAGGCAAGGTGATCGAGGCAGACAGTACCTGCTTTTACGAGCCCGAAGCCGAAGAACCAGCTGCCGTCGCCGAGTACGTGACGGAGGTCCAGAACGGCAAGGAGTACGTGCATCTGCGCGTCACGTTCCATCCGTCATTCGTCGACACCGTGTATGGCGAGTGCGCCTACCAGAGCGGCTGGGGCGGCGACGAGACGACCGAGCCCGAGCCCGAGCCCGAGCCCGAGCCCGGGGAGCCCAAGCCCGGAGAGCCCAAGCCGATGAAGCCGAAGCCGGGCAAGGGCGGACACACCTTCAACGATCTGGTCGGGAGCGACCATGTCGAGCTGATGTTGAACGACTGCGACGGTGAGCTCGCCATGCACTTCAAGCTCGACTTCATCAGCGAGTCCTCCTCGAGCGCCTGTGGCTACGCCTCGGGCGGCGTGACCTCGGGTGAAGGCAAGATGATCGTCGGATCCGCCGAGCACGTCTTGGCGGCGTCGAGCTCGCACGACCGCAACATGAACGGCTGCGGCTACTGCGAGCTCGAGAACTCGCCGTGTCCGGGCGAGGACTACGCTGGCGATCCGGACGCCCCCGAATGGGACTACCGGGTGGTCTACGAGGTTTGGATCGACACCGCGGCCTTCGGTAACGCTGGGTTCTGCGACGTCGACATCGACGCGGTGCACGCCTCACCCTCCAAGGCCGAGGATAATACGGTGTTGGTGGAGCCCGGCGACTGCCCGCCGCCGCCCTGCCCGCCGAACTACGAGCTGTACCTGACCAGCGAGGGTGAATCGGTGTGCGTGCCGAGCGGCGACTGCCCGGACGGTTACGTCATCGACCTCACGAGCGAGGGCGAGTCTTGCGTCCCGAAAATCGAATAATGCGATCACGCCCGTGAGGGCTTCGAAGAAAAAATTCACCGGGAGCCAGCGAGGTTCGCTACGCTCCCCGTGATGCCCGTTCCGGTCGTCGCCATTCACCTAGAGTTCCCCGCGCAGGCGCCGGATCTGCAGCAATTGCTCGCTGCTTGCAACGCCGGCGCGGGCTCGGGCGCCTGCGTGCCGTCGGCGGATCCCAGCGCGGACGCGGCTCGCTACTTGGCCTACGTGTCTTGGCTCGACGAGGCACGCCAGCACGCGCTCGTCGAGGTGGGTCCGCACGAAGCGGTGCGCGGAAGCTTCGAGTTCCGGCGGCTCAGGTTCAGCGCCGCGGATCAGCCGTCGGAACGCTGGGAGGCGATCGGACTCACTGTCGCCACCCTGGTGGGCGCCGAGGCGCCCCCCGGCAGCTTGGAGGTGCCCGTCGAGCCGAGCGTCACCGCGCCGCCGGTTGCCGCCGCACCGCCCGAGGCTCGGCCCTGGCGGGCGAGTGTTTGGGCCCAAGCGGGTTCCGGCTTTCGCACGGGGCTGGCGCTCGGGCTCGGGGTGAGTCTGGCGTACGATCTACCGGCGCTCCCGCTGTTCCCAGTGGTTTTGGGCAGCTGGCGCACGGCGACCGAGCAGGGCATTGCGGGTCACTGGTGGGAGGCCGGCGTCGGACTCGGCGCCCAAGCGGGGTTCGGTCCGGTGCGTCTGGCGCTTTCGGGACTGGTCTTGGGGCAACGGCTCGATGCTTCCGCGACGGAAGCGGGGGTTACCGAGAGCGGCAGCAGCACGACGTCCGGCATCTTGGGCTCGCTCGGCTGCGCCTGGCCCCGGCGGGGTCCGGTAGGGGTCACCCTGGGGGCGCATGTATTGCAACTGGCGCGCGCCACCGAGGTCAGCTCCGAGGGCAGCGTGGTCGTCGAGACCTCGCGCACGAATTTCGGGGCCAGTTTGGGGCTCGAAGGCCGTTTTTGACCCAAAGTGACAGGCGGCCCGCCTAGAATCGTCGGGTCACGGTACCTATGGATTCCATGAAGGCCTCGGCGACGAACGGGGGCGCTAGCCCTCTGCGTTTGGTTCAAGGAACCAAGCCGTTCGCCCACGCCTCCGACCGGGCGCTGATCGAAGCGTTCGATCGCTCGGAGCCAGGGGCGGCGGCCGAGCTCTACGATCGTCTGGCCGGCGTCATCCGTGGCACGCTCTATCGCATGCTCGGAAGAGCGACGTCCGACTTCGACGACCTGGTGCAGACCAGTTTCGAACAAGTGGTGTCGACGTTGCGCCGCCGCACTTTTGGGCAAGAGTGCCGCCTCACGTCTTGGGGAGGCGCCATCGCCAGTCACGTCGCGCTGAATGCCATCCGTCGCGCGCAGAGCGAGCGGGCTCGCACCGTGCAGCTCGCTCCCGAAGGTGTCGATCGCGAAGCAGCGGCCGGTGCCGATCCGCTCGCGCAGGTGGCCGCGCGGCGCGAGCTCGAACGCTTGCGTGTGTACTTGAGCGAGATGCGGCAAGAGCGCGCCGTGCCCGTGATCCTCTGCGACGTGCTGGGGCACACGCTCGAAGAGGCAGCGTCCGCAGAGGGGGTTTCAGCGGCGGCGCTCCAGTCCAGGCTGACGCGGGGCCGCACCGAATTGAAGCGGCGCTTCGATGCAGCAGAGCCGTTCACGGGGGGGGAAGCATGAGCCACGAGCACCGCGCCGATCTCGCCCTGCGGGCGCTCGCAGCGCTCCCGGTCCCCGAGGTCTCGCCTCAGGCCGAAGCACGCCAACGCCGCCAGATCATCGAGCAGCTCGAACGGCGGCCGCCAGCAGGCACGCGCCCCGCGTTCCAGAAGCGCCTGTGGCGGCTCAGCGTGGCCGCGGTAGCGCTGACCGCGCTCGCGGCAGCTGCCGCCGTTCTGGTCAGCAGAACGCCGCAAGGCCCCTCAGAGAGCGCGTCACGGTCGGTGCAGCCGCCGGCGACGCTGGCTCCGGCGACGCTGGCTCCGGCGACGCTGGCTTCGGCGGAGAAGGCGATCGCGACGGGCTCCGAGGTCAAGACCGAAGCGGGGTCGACAGTGCAGCTGAAGACGGCCCTCGGCGCCAAGATCGCGGTGGCTGGCTCGAGCGAGCTCAGGCTCGCGGGCAGCGAAGCCTCGGGCGCCATCGAGCGGGTCGATCTGGCGCTCGGATCGATCCGGGTGAAGGTGCCCAAGCTCGGTCCCCAGCGTCAGTTCCGCGTGAGCACGCCCGATACCTTGGTCATCGTGCACGGCACCGAGTTCAGCGTCAGCGTCCGCAAAGAGGCCGACGGTAGCACCAACACCGCCGTCGAGGTCATCAGCGGCCGCGTCGAGGTGCGCAAGCAGCAGGGCGTCGAGTTTTTGGGAGCGGGCGCGGCCTGGTCGTCGCGCGAGAATCCAGCCGGCGTCGCCACGAGCGCAGTGAAGCCCGAGGCCAGGGACTCCGCGTCGCCGGCGGCGACCCCTGCCGCTCCCGCTCAGCGCGGGACCTTGGCGCAGGCGAACGCGCTGCTGGCGTCGGCGCTCGAGGCGACGCGTAGCGGCAACGACACGTTGGCGCTCGCTCGGCTCGACGAGCTCTTGCGCCGTTACCCGGAGTCTCCGGTCGCTGACAACGCACGCGTCGAACGCTTCCGGACGCTGCGCCGCCTCGGACGCGATCGGGAGGCCGCGCGTGCCGCCAGCAAGTACCTGAAAGGCGACCCCGACGGCTTCGCGCGCGACGAAGCGCGCGATCTCGACAAGTGAAGACGCTCGCTCGTTGCTGCTTGCTTACACTGCTCGGCGTCGCGGCCTGCGGCAACGGCGATCCGAATCGCATCGAGCTGTTCGAATCGGAAATCTCGAGCCCGGGTATCACGTGCAACCCGGGTGTCGTTTGCGCCGTCCCCACGCCTTACTGTTACGAGAGCCTGTGCGTTGCCTGCCTGACCGACACCAACTGTGGCAACAAGTTTTGCGAGCCGTCGTCGCACACCTGCGTCGAGTGCGTGACCAACGGCGACTGCAAGAACGACAAGCCCTATTGCCAATCCAATCAGTGCCGGCAGTGTCTGGTGGCAGAGAATTGTGGCGACCCGCTGTTGTCGTGCGACACACGCGAGGGCAAGTGTGTGCCCGCGTGCGCTTCCGATGAAGACTGCTCGGGTCCGAACCCCGTGTGTTTGCCCGAGCTCGCAGTTTGCGCCGCGTGCGCTGGCGACGCCGACTGCCCGATGGATCGGCCGCACTGCGACTCGAACAAGTGTGTGGCGTGCCGGAGCGACGACGAGTGCGACGCGGCCAAGCCCCATTGCGATCTAGAAAAACTCGAATGTGTCGAGTGCCTGGCCGATGATGACTGCGGCGCCGAAAGCGCCTGCGACATGCGCAAATGCCTGTGAGCCGGCTGCCGATCAGCTGGCTTCGCGCCAGATCCTGGTGCCGAGGCGAGCGAGCGCGACCAGAAGCAGCACCGGACCCAAATTCGACAACAGGTTGATGGCGATGTTCGCAGCGGGGCCACGGGGCGCAATGACCAGGTTGCCGAGTACCATCCACAGCCCCGAGACCACCAACACGTAGCCGACCCAGCGCGGCCGAACCCGGCCGCGCATGAACGGCACGCCGAGCAGCACCGTTCCGACGCACCACGCGAGCAAGGCCGCGAGGAAGGCCACGGCGAAGCCCGTCGGTGGAGGCGAGCCCGCGACGAGCGCCGGCGCGTGCTCGGCCAGCCACGGCAGGATCAGCAAGCCGTAAAGGCTCAAGAAGACGCCGAAGAACAACCACGCAACGGCGAGCAGCACGACGCCCGCCAAGCCGAAGCGGCCGCTCGGCTTGGCGAAGCGGGCATAGAGGACGGGCAGCGCGAACAGCACCGCGATCGCGCCCAGCGTCCCCAGGGCGTTGATCGAGAGCCACTCGATCTGCCGCGCGAAGATGGTGGGTTCCACGCCGGCGGTCGCCCAGGACCGCAGCGCGACGTGCGCCGTGAATCCGACTGCGCCCACCACGAGCGCAAGCCCAGCGAGTTGATGAAGCCGTGCGTGGGTCATCGCCGGCAGTATTCTTCCGCGCCCAAAGCGCCCTCGGTCGGGGTTGGAGGGCCGCTCAGCGATGCGTGGCTGTTCGAGACCTCGAGATATCGATCCAGCAGGGCCAAGTCGACACATCCGAGGCGCGCCTGCGTTCCGTCGGCTGCGTCGGCCGAAGCGCCGATCCTGACCGTGTCGCGCACCGCCGCGGCTCGTTGAGTCATGCGAGCTCGAGCAAAGCAAGAGTCATGCCCATGCGCGCCGTGCTCACCGATGCACACAACGAAAATAGCTGCCCCTTGACGCTGGGAGAGGGGGTGCACTCGAATGACGGGCCCCGCGTGACTGGTCCACCCGACACGGCAGCAAACTCCCTGTTACCGAGCGCTGAGCGGCGACGCGCCGCGTCCAGCGATGCCGGTCGATCCGTCGACACCGAGACGCGCGACGAGATGCGCGCGCTTTTCCAGAAGCGCCTCGGAAGCTTCGGGCTGATGTTCGCCGGGATCTTCGGCATCTTCTTCATCTGGCGCCTCGGGAGCGCCCTGTCCGGAGACGACAGTCCGAGCCAAGCCTTCCTGCCCTGGCAAGCGCTCGCTGTCTTCACCTTCTTCGGGCTGTGGTGGGTGTGCCGCGGGCGGCAGCGTTCGGAAGTCTTCCTCCAGGTGATGGAATTCGGCTGCCTGTGTGTGGCTGGCGCCTCGGCAACCATGATGTGTCTCCGCGTCTCGTACGCCGCCCGGCCCGACGTGATCTTGCTCTTGTGCTTGACCTACGTGCTGATCGCGCGAGCCATCATGGTTCCGAGCAGCGGGCGACGCACCTTCGGCTACGGCCTCTTCTTCGCCGTGCCGTTCCTGATCAGCGTCTACTTCATCCACCGCCTCAATCACGACCCCTCGATCTACACCGCCGTGGCTGATTCGCGGCTGCGGCTCGCTGCAGCCACGCTGGCTCCTCGTTGGACGGTCATCGGAGGACTCTGGTGGCTCGCGGCGCTCATCATCCAGACCGCGACGTCGAACGTCATCTACGGGCTGCGAAAGGAGGTGCGGGATGCACGGCGCCTCGGCCAATACACCTTGACCGAGAAGCTCGGGCAGGGCGGCATGGGCGCCGTCTACCGGGCGCGCCACGCGCTGTTGCGCCGGCCTTGCGCCATCAAGCTGCTGCCGCCCGACAAGTTCGGGCCCGAAAGCGTGGCTCGCTTCGAACGCGAGGTGCAGCTGACGGCCGAGCTCACACACCCCAACACGATCCGGGTGTTCGACTACGGTCGCACCCCCGACGGCGTCTTCTACTACGTGATGGAGCATCTGGAAGGGGCAGCGCTCGACAGCATCGTCGCAGAAGCTGGCCCGCTGCCGGCTGGTCGCGTGATCCACGTGCTCGATCAGGTCGCCGGCGCGTTGATCGAAGCGCACGGCATCGGCCTCATCCATCGCGACATCAAGCCGGCGAACATCTTTCTCAGCTGGCAAGGAGGCGTGCCCGATGTCGCCAAGGTGCTCGACTTCGGCCTGGTGAAACAGCTGAACCAGGCCGAACTCGAGGGCACTCAGCACCAGCCGCTCACGCGAGACAACAGCGTCACCGGCACGCCTCAGTACATGGCGCCGGAGGCGATCACGTCACCCGACGGCGTCGACGCGCGCGCCGATTTGTACGCGCTCGGGGCCGTCGGCTATTACCTGCTCACGGGCGAGCACGTTTTTAGCGGGCACTCGCTGATCGAGATCTTGAGCCAACACCTGCACACGGCACCGGTGCCGCCGTCCGAGCGGTTGGGCCGGCCCATGCCCGAGGATCTGGAGCAACTCATCCTGGCCTGCCTGCGAAAGCCGCCCGATGATCGCCCAGCGAGTGCTCGCGATCTCCAGCGGGCGCTGCGCGCATGCGACGTGCCCTCGTGGGCAGAAGACGACGCGCGCGATTGGTTCGACACCCACGCGGAGTCACTGCGCGCGCGGCGGTCGCGGGTCTCGCTCGACGGTAGCCAGACGGTCGCCGTCGACCTCGACGATCGCGGGTCGTTTTTGTCCAAGCGGCGAGCTTGAGGCGCCGAGGCCGTCTGCACCGTAGCGATCGTGAGACCCGGGGCGAAAGTGGCGCTCGGACGGCTTCGGGCACGCCGAAGTTCGGGGCACGCCGCGTGCAGGCAGGTCCGCCCACGAGGCGTTCCCGGAGTGAATGAAAGAGTGAAATGAAAGGAGGCTGGTCATGGCCTACGTCGATGGATTCGTGGTTCCGGTTCCCAAGACCAACATCGCGGCTTATCGAGAATTTGCCACGAAAGCGGGCAAAATCTGGAAAGAGCACGGCGCGCTCGAGTTTCACGAGTGCCAGGCCGACGATGTGAAGCCGGGTGAGCTCACATCTTTCCCACAGAGTGTGGATATGAAGCCGGGCGAGACCGTGTTCTTCTCGTGGATCGTGTACGAGTCGCGCGAACACCGCGACCAGGTCAACGCCAAGGTGATGAACGATCCGCGCGTTTCCGAGAGCAAGGACATGCCCTTCGATGGCAAGCGCATGATCTTTGGTGGGTTCAAGAGCGTCGTCGATCTCTGAGCTCTCGCGCCGCGCCGCGCCCTTCGGCGCTAGTCTCGGGGCCGGTCAGGCTCGCGGGCTGCGTCGAAGCGCCCGCGTGCGGCTTGAATGCTCGTGCGGTTCTTGCGCGCCCACGTCGCCAGCGCGTGTACGGGCTCGAGCAACGTTTTGCCCAAGGGGGTCAGCGCGTACTCCACGCTCGGGGGCAGCGTGGGGTGTACCGTTCGGGTCACGAGACCGTCGCGCTCGAGGCCGCGCAGGGTGAGCGTCAGCATGCGCTGCGAGATCCCTTCGATGCTGCGGCGAAGCTCGCTGAAGCGGAGCGGACCCTCGCCCAGCAGCGAAACTACCTGGACGCTCCACTTGTCGCCGACCCGGCTCAGCACCTCGCGCACCGCCAGGCACTCGCCGGCGGAATGCTCGGTATTTCCTGGATGGCGGTTGTTCCTTGGTGACATGGGTGTGCCTCCTTGCGCCTACGGCTTCCGATTCTTAACTAAGGTACAAACAGTAACTAACGGCCTTTCAAGAGCAAGGAGCTCAGTCATGTCCCAGTTCGTTTTGGAGCGAACGCTCGGTCGCATCCGCACGCTGCCCTCGCCTTCCGTCGGCCAGTTCGGTCCTGATCACACCGTCGTCGAGGTCATCACCCCCGCCGAGTGGCGCGATGCCGACCCTTTCATCCTCCTCATGGATGACCGGGTCGAGGGACGGCTGCGGGCGGGGCCTCACCCACACGCCGGCTTCGAAACCGTGAGCTTCCTGGTTCATGGGGAGCTCGGCGCCGAAAATCAGGCCGGGGGGACGCTATCACCGGGCGACGTCGAGTGGACGACCGCCGGCAGTGGCATCGTCCATGGCCCCGATCGCCCGATCGACGGCAGCTTTCGGCTGCTGCAGCTGTGGCTGACGCTGCCCAAGCACGAGCGCTGGACCGAGCCCGACCACCAACTGGTTCCGGGCGGCAGCGCGCTGGTCCGGCGCGAACCTGGCGCCGAGGTGCGCGTGTACAGCGGCACGAGTGGCGCTGTGACCTCGCCCACACGTAACCGCGTGCCCGTGAACCTGGTCGACGTGCGCCTCGAGCCCGGTGCCGAGGTGACCGAAGTCGTGCCTGCTGCGTACAACGGCTTCCTGTACGTGATCGAAGGCGAGGTGAGCGTGGGCCCGGACCAGCAGCGCCTGGTGCCCGGGCAAATAGGGTGGCTGAATCGTGTTTCAGAGGGCAGCGACACCACGCTGCGCCTGACCAATCGTGCGGCGGTGCCGCTGCGAGTGCTGTTCTACGCGGGTGAGCGCCAGAACACCCCCATCGCGTGGTACGGCCCCTTCATCGGCGACACCCGCGCGGACATCGCGCGATCGTTCGAGCGCTATCAGGCGGGAACGTTCCGCCGCATCTGACCTTGCCGTCGCGCGCGCCGCGCGCCATGGTTTTTCCGAAAGCAGACTCCTCATGAGCCAGAAAATCCCGGTCGTGTTCGTGCCCCATGGTGGTGGGCCCATGTCCTACGTCGACTTCGGTGCCCCCAAGGCGGAGGTCGACGCGCTTGCCGGCTACTGGCGCAGCGTCGGCCAGGTTCCGACCGAGGCCCCACGCGCGCTGCTCGTGGTCTCGGCCCACTGGGAAGCCGAAGTGCCGACGCTGATGACGTCGCCGAACCCGCCGATGCTCTTCGACTACTACGGCTTCCCACCCGCTGCCTACGAGATCCGCTGGGCGGCGCCGGGCGCGCCCTGGCTCGCGCCGCGCGTGCGCGAGCTCTTGGCCCAAGCCGACATCCCGAGTGCAGTCGACGACGCGCGCGGCTTCGACCACGGCACCTTCGTCCCGCTCGGGCGCATCTTCCCCGACGCCGAGATCCCGACGCTGCAGCTGTCCTTGCAACGCGGGCTCGATCCGAAGCTGCACCTTGCGATCGGTCGCGCGCTCGCGCCGCTGCGCGCCGAAGGCGTGTTCATCATCGGCAGCGGGATGAGCTACCACAACATGCGCGGCTTCGGCTCCCCACAGTCCGATGCCGAGGCCCAAGCGTTCGACGCCTGGCTCCAAGAGACGATTGGCTTGCCCCGCGCGGAGCGCGACGCCCGTCTCACCGCGTGGGAGGGGGCGCCCAGCGCACGCCGCGTCCACCCGCGTGAGGAGCACTTGCTGCCGCTGATGGTGGTGGCTGGCGCGGCGGGCGACGACACCGGCCGCGTGCCGTACAGTGGCAAGGTGCTGGGCAAGGCCATCTCCGCGGCGCAATTTGGATGAGCTGCCGGGAGCTCGTCGGCGACGTCGAGCAGGGGCGTCTGGTCGAGGTACTGCGGCCCTTTGCAAGGGCGTAGCGCGCCGTTTCGCTGCTGCAGCCGCCGGGGCGCAACGCAGCGCTCGCCGTCCGGCTGTTCGCCGATCTGCTCGTGCAGCGCAGCGCCGGGCGCCGGAAGAACGACGGGGCAGCGTAACGCTCCGCTCAGGCGGCGTGTCCGTCCTCCGCGCTGAGCCAGCGCAGCGCGGCCTGCTTCTCGAGGAACCAACGCTCGTCGGTCGAGTGGCAGCCTTCCCAAAGCGCGTTGACGATGGCGACGCGCAGGCGTGCACTCTCGCGCATCCGATCGAACTGCGCGCGCGTGGCGCTCGACAGCGTTCGATGAGTTTCTTCGCTGTCCCATTCCGTTCCTCGGAAGTCGATCAGTAGCCGGCGCAGGCCTGCCCGCGCCGGCTGCGTCTCGAACACGCGTGCGACCGCAGTGAG
This sequence comes from Polyangiaceae bacterium, assembly GCA_025937785.1. Taxonomy (GTDB): domain Bacteria; phylum Myxococcota_A; class Polyangia; order Polyangiales; family Polyangiaceae; genus JAICQQ01. The sequence continues at coordinate 3,038 of JAICQQ010000076.1, read as the reverse complement.
CCGCGCTAGGCCCGTCGCGAGGTCGACTTTGCCCGAGCAATCGAACAGGTGAATGTCCGCAGCGTCGAGGTACTCATGCCAGATCATGCGCGTCACCTCACCCCCTCGTACGAGAACATCAGCCAAGTCGTCGAATCTAGCATCCTTCGCTGGGGACTCCCGTTTGCGCTCGTGCGCACTATGTTTCACCTCCGAAGCTTCGAGGACCCATGAAACTCTACAACTCAGATCTTTCCCCCAACTGTTTGCGCGTGCGCGCCGTCGCCTTCGAACTCGGCATCGAACTCGAAATGATTGGAGTGGGCCTCGCCAGTGCAGGCAGCAACGAGCTGCTGCGGGCCGTCAATCCCAACAGCAAGGTGCCGGTGCTGGTGGACGAAGACTTCGTGCTCTGGGAATCTCGCGCCATCAACAACTACTTGTGCAGCAAGCGCCCCGATCGAAACTTGTTGCCGGTCGAGCCGCGTGCACGTGCGCTGGTGGAGCAGTGGTTGTACTGGCAGGCCATTCACCTGGGGCCCGCCATGCAGACCGTCGCCTTCGAGCGCTTCGTGAAGGCGCGGTTCGAGTTGGGGCCACCGGACACGGCGCTGGTCGAGGCCAAGTTGAAAGACGCTCAGAAGTTCTTACAGGTATTCGAGCAAGCCTTGGGCAAGCGTCCATGGATCGCGGACGAGCTGAGCGTGGCCGACTTCGCGCTGGCGAGCACCTTCATCTACAGAAAACCGGCGGATATTTCGCTCGCGCAGCTACCGGCGGTCAGCGCCTGGATCCACCGGCTCGAGGCGCGTGACTCGTGGCGCCAAGCGTTCGCTCCCATCGTGGAACGCATGGGCCTCTGAACGACGCGCTCGTCGCTGAGAAGTCGCTGGGTCCTCGCCGGCGTGCGCAGCGACGTCCGGCAGGTTGCCACCGGTGTTGACAGGTCGGGGCGCTGCCGGGGACCCCGCGTAGGGGCGAGTCGCACCAAAAGCTTTCGAGGCGCGATCCGGTTTCTGTTCCGGCGGGCATTAGTGAGTGGAGTCAGGAGTTGGAAAGGGGAATTGCGAGGCCAAGCGAAAATTGCAACAGCCGCTTCGGTCCTGCCAACAGCGCAGCGACCGAAAGTCGCCGGTACCCGAGCATCGCCGCCGAACGGAAGCATGGCTCAGTTCGGCTAGCTTTGGGGGCTCTCCCAGCCGCGTTAGAAAAAAAGTAGCTCACTCCACTGCCCAACGAGCAAAGTTCGGGTCCTAAGGGGATAGGAAGCACGGAGTGGATCGATAGCGGGACAAAGGGAGAGGTGGTCGGGACCGGGTGGGGGCCTTGGCCGGTCGGTGGGGGGTGGTTGCGATAGCGACCTCGAAGGCACCGGGACGTCGAACGGACGTCCCGGTGCTGACGACTTCTCGCGCCGTACGGATCGGGGTGGGGTTGCGCGACAAGGGGCCCGGCGCATCGTTAACGTTGGTCGTGAATGTTAACGTGGGGTCGCGAACGCTTTAGTGCAGGCCCGACATCTTGGCGTCCGTGGCACATGTCCTGCTTTCCTGACCCCGTGCCCCAGCAACCACCGTCGTTCTGGCGAAGGAATTCCCTCAGCTTAGCCTTCGGGGGCCTCACGCTGGGATCCTTGCTCGGTCACGTACTCAGCGGCCGCGCCGCCGAAAATGCCGAGCGGTTGGCCCATGGCCTCAAGGAGCTCGGTGCGCTGGACTACGTGCAGTCGGGCGGCTTTCGGTCGAGCCTGTTCGAGAATTGGGAGAGCGAGTTTCTACAGATGATGCTTTTTGTCCTGCTCACCGTCGCGCTGAGGCAGAAAGGTTCATCGGAGTCGAAGCCGCTCGGGGAGCCCCCGGCACCTCAAGCGTTTCCGCTCCGCGACGCTCCTTGGCCTGTTCGGCGCGGTGGTACCTGGCTCAAGCTTTACGAGCATTCGCTGTCACTCGCGCTCCTGGGCCTGTTCGTGATGTCGATGTTCGGCCATTGGCGCAGCAGCTACGACAGCTACGTCGAGAAAGCGGCGCGTACGGGCGAGCGCGTCGACCACGGCCTCTGGCAGCATTGGCTCGACAGCGAATTTTGGTTCGAGTCGTTCCAGAACTGGCAGAGCGAGTTTTTCTCGATCAGCGTGCTGGTGCTGCTTTCGATCTATCTGCGTGAAAAGGATTCAGCGCAATCCAAAGAGGTGCAGGCGCCTCACTCGCATACGGGCGACTGAGGCGCCTCGACGCTGAACCCATCGATCAGTGCCTGCCGAGCATCTGGTCGCGCGCCTTCTCGGCACGCGCAGCGCCGATGGCGGTCTCGACCTTCTTGACTTCCTCCGGGGGAGGCAGCGCTGCGGGTAGCCCGAGCTCGCGAATCCACAGCTCTCGCAGCCAGCCTTTCGTGTGATACAGGTGGTGATCTTCTTCGCTCTCGACCTCCTCGAAGGCTTGCTGCAAAGGCTCCATCCACGGCCCTTCGCTGTGTTCGGTCAAGTGACCGATCAGCTCCCAGTTCAAGTGGTCTTTCGTCTCCGCCAGCACGACGCATTCAGCTGCCACTAGCTGCGCGGCTTCGGGCTCTCCCTTCGAGAGTGCCTTCTCAATGGCTTCGACCAGGGACTTACCGTGGTGGCGCACGATGCCCCGCCCGGGCGTCTCTGTACTGGGATCGAGTCCGCATTTTTCGAAGACGTCGAGCAACACCTTCTGGTGAGTGCGGGTCTCGTCCAGGTACTTTTTCCATTCTTTTTCGAGATCCTCGTTCACGGCGGCGGTGATGGCGCGCTCATAGATTTTCTCGCCCCCGAGCTCGGTTTCGAGCGCCTGGTAGAGCAGTTCGGAGACGTGGGCTTTGTCGTACTTGGTCTTCTTCATGACGTTTGTTCTCCTCGAGGTTCAACCGTCACTGAGCAGCATCCATGCCAGGCTGGCGCAATCGTGGCCGGGGGGCTCGGGCGCGGCGGTGTACCCGGGCGCGGCGGTGTACCCGGGCGCGGCGGTGTACCCGGGCGCGGCGGTGTACCCGGGCGCGGCGGTGTGCTCGGACACGGCGACCGAAACGCACGGCAG
>JAICQQ010000186.1 GCA_025937785.1 Polyangiaceae bacterium | reverse complement strand
TGCACACGCCCGGCTTCTTGCAGAACGTGCCGCGCGGCTCGCTCGACGGCGCCTACGCAATTTCTCCCTCGCTCTCGCTCGTGACCGAGTGCCAAGAGAAGAACGTGAAGTACCACGGTCCCGTCGACTGCCGGCGCACGAACGCCGACGCTTTCCGAGACCACTTCAAAGCCCGCTGGGACGGCGAGGAGCCGTTTCCGGCGGCCTACTACTACTACGACGCCGTCGTGCTGCTCGCGATGGGTCTCGAGTATGCCGCGGCACGCGACAACCTCGAGCCGAAGCCGCGTGAGCTGCAAGCGATGATCGTAGAGCTGAGCAACCAGGCTTCGGTGCGGGGGCGGTGGAGTGATCTGGAAAACGTATTTCAGATGCTATCGAAGGGTACTGCGGTCGGCTACGTGGGAGCGGCGGCCGAGTATGAATTCGATCAGTACGGCGCCGCCGTACACAAGTTGTTCGATACCTGGCGCGTCAAGGACGTGGACTACGTAGCCGAAGAGACGCTGCAGGTTCGTTGCGTGGGACAGGCACGGTAGCACCCGCGGTCCGCGCTTCGGCTACTCACTCTACACCAGAAGGGAACTACTATGAACAGAGGGACTATTGCAGTCAGTACTACGATCTTGCTCGCGCTCGGTATGGTTGCTTGCGGCGAAAACAAGGACGAGAGCGGCAACAAGGAGATTACCCGCGTCGAAGTGGCGGACAGCCCCTTCAGACCGGACGACCTCGAGAAGACCATCGACAACCTCGTCGACGCGCTCGGTAGTAGCTCCGCTGCGGAGATGGAAGTTACGGTGATCACGAAGCCGCTCAACAGCGGCTACTGGGAGCCCGTGCGCGTCGGAGCAAACCGTGCGATGGGCGAACTCGAGTTGGTAGGGCAGGTCGAAGCGCCAGTCGTGAGTGAGGACGACGACTCGCAGGAAGTCGTTGCTGGGCGCCAATCCGATCTGTTCAAGCAACGCCGCGAAGACGGCTACAACGGGATCGCGATCGCGCCCATGGACGATAGCCTCACCGAAGAGATCAACACTGCCGTCGATCAGGACGTGGTCACCGTCACGCTCGACAGCGACCTGCCCGACAGCGCTCGCCAACTCTATGTCGGTACCAACAACCGGCAGGCGGGCTACACCGCGGGCCAGACGCTCGCCTCGCTGATCACGGAGTCCCGCGGCACGGTCTACTGCTTGGGCACCGCTGACCCGAGCTGGGTCGATGGTTACGAGCGCACCGCCGGTGCTGCCGAAGCCCTCGAGGAAGCTGGGTTCACCGCTATCATGCACACCATCGGTTGGGGTCCAGAGACCATCGAGAACGACTTCACCGTGCTGACCGAAGCGCTCGAAAGTGCCGACCCTCCTGTGGTGGGCATGGTCGGTATGTTCTCGAACGCGTTCCGTGCTGCCGAGGTCGCAGAGCAGTTCGGGCTCGAGCCCGGCGACATCAAGATCGCGGCGTTCGACTTCGAGCCGGATACGCTCAAGTACATGGAAAGCGGTTACATTCAAGCGACGCACGCGCAGCGCCAGTACTACATGGGCTACCTGTTGCCTTACGCGATGTACTCGATCAAAGTGCTGGGCTTCGACGCCACCACCGACATCCTGAAGGATCAAATGATCGGCCCGAACAAGTTCGACACCGGGATCGACGTCGTGAAGGCCGACCAGATGGACGAGTTCGGCGACTTTCTGGATTCGCTGGGGATCGGCGGATAACGAGCGCACCGAACGGGCCCGCTTCGAGGGGATGGGCCCGCTCGCACACGCGCGGAGCAGCTCGGGAATTCGGCGTCGGTCGATCCCGAGCCCGTTCCGCGTGTGACTTCTTTTCGCGGCAATGAGTGGGACAGTGTGTGCGGTGGGTCTTCGAACGAGCCCGCCTTTTCTATTCAAGACTTCAAGAGAGGACGAGTCGCCTGAGAGTCATGTCAACCCCGAGCGTCAGCAGCCTACCCCTGCCGCAGTTCGCGTCCTGCTCGAAGTTTCCACTAAGCTTTGACGGCCGCGGTGCCGTCTCGAGTTGAAATGAGCGACTCCGCCCGCGCCGAACCACCCAGTTCATCGATGACTCGGATCAAGAGTCTGCGGCGCAAGTTCGTTCAGACGCTGCTCCTGGTCTCCGTCCTCATCACGATTCCCACCCTCGCCGTGGTGACGACGATGAGCGTGCAGAGCTCTGCGAACCACCTGACCGCGACCGAGAAGCACATCGAACGCGGCATCTTGAGTAAGGGTACCGTGCTGACACGCAACCACGCGCTCGCGCTGCGCGGGTTGACCCTCGACAACGCTTTCACCGACATGCAGAGCCTGGTCGGGCGCGCGGTGAACGAAGACCCGGACCTGATCTACGGCATCTACGTCGACTCCGAGGGCGCGACGCTGGCGTTCTGTCAGCAAGGTCAGAAGTGCGGCGCGGACCAGACGCCAGAGAAGAACACCTGGGGACGCTTGGGGCTGAGCCGAGCCAACCTGATGGTCGAGAAAGAAGCGGTTCGCCGCGCTGTCGCGCTGGGCGAGGACGTGCTCGAGGTCTCCGTTCCGGTGGCCGGTGAAACGCCCAGCGACCCGCCGATCGGGACGATTCGCTACGGCCTCTCCACGCGTCGCATGACGCAGGCGATTCAAAGCGCGAAGCTCGAATCAGAGCAGGCGCTGAAGCGCTCGCTGACGCTGCTGATCTCGTGCATCGCTGCGGCCACGGTGGTCGGCCTGTTTCTGAGCCGAAAGCAGGCAGTGAAGATCACGCGCCCGGTGCAGGAGCTGACTCACGCTGCGATGCAGCTCGCCAAGGGCAACAAGAGCGCGAAGGTAGACATCGACTCGGGCGACGAGCTGCAGCAGCTGGGCCTGTCCTTCAACATCATGGTCGACCAGCTGCAAGCCTCTTACGGCGAACTGCAAGAGATGAACCGCACGCTGGAGCAGCGCGTGCAAGATCGCACCAGCGAACTGGCCGCCAAGAACCGGGACATGCGCCTGGTGCTCGACAACGTGAACGAAGGTTTCATCACGCTCTCGGCCGAAGGCGTGATGGCCAGCGAGCGCTCGCGCGTAGTGGACGAGTGGTTCGGCCCGGGTGTCGCCGGCGACACGCTGTGGGCGTTCTGGGGCAGGGTGTCGCGTCCCTTCGCGGTCGAATTTCGGCTGGCCTGGGAACAGCTGAAGGACGGCATGCTGCCGTTGTCGCTGTGCTTGAGCCAGCTGCCCGATCGACTCAGCAAGGACGGGCGGACCTGGAGCATGACGTACCTGCCGTTCGGCACGGAAGACGCCTTCGAAGGCATGTTGGTCGTGATCGCCGACATCACCGAGAAGCTCGCGCATGAGCGCGAAGAAGCGGCGCAGCAAGAGTTGATGCACAGCTTCAAGCGGTTGATGCTCGATCGCAGCGGCTTCACCGCGTTCTTGAACGAAGGCACCGAGATGGTCAACAAGATCCGCTCGGCCGAGGGGGCGCCCGACAGCGTCGAGATGAAGCGCACGCTGCACACCTTGAAGGGGAACACCGCGCTCATGGGCTTGGGCTTCGTAGCCAAGATTTGCCACAACCTCGAAGACCACCTCGAATACTCCGGAGAGCTCTCGCCGCAGCTGCTCGAACAACTGGACGAGCGCTGGAGCATCATCCGCGGACATATCTCGAACTTCGTCGGGGACGCCAGCCAGCGCATGGTCGAAATCCCAGCTGCCGAGTACTCGATGCTGATCGCGAAGTTGACCCACAACGCCGACAAGGCCTTGCTGCATCAGCTGCTCAAGTGGCAGCTCGAGCCAGTCTCGCGCTACTTCGACCGCATGGCGGAGCAAGCACGCGCCTTGGCGATGCGTCTGGGCAAGGGCGCCGTCACCGTGCACCTCGACGGGGGCAACATTCGACTCGACGGCGAGCGCTGGGCGTCACTGTTCTCGGAGCTCACCCACGTCGTGCGCAACGCGGTCGACCACGGGCTCGAAGAGCCCGGTGATCGCAAAGCTGCGGGAAAGCCCCGCCACGGAACCCTGATCTTCAAGGCCTTCACCCGGGGCGACCGGCTAGTGTTCGAAATCAAAGACGACGGGCGCGGTATCGCGTGGGACGCCGTTCGCGAGAAGGCCAAACAACTCGGATTGCCGCACACGAGTCACGCCGACTTGGTAGACGCTCTGTGCTACGACGGTCTCAGCACCCGCGACGCAGCTACCCAGATTTCGGGTCGTGGCGTCGGCATGGCCGCGCTGAAGACGCAAGTGCTCGAGCGCCACGGTCGACTCGAGGCTACCTCGACCGCAGGCGTGGGCACCACGATCAGCCTGAGCTTCCCGCTGGCACATCGTGGCGACGTGCTCGTCGACGTTCCTGCCGTCGTGGAAGCACCGATCTCGAGGGCTGGCAATGGCTGAGTCGATGACCAACGAAGTCCCCGCGGGCGCTGAAGGCGCCGAAAACGAAAAGGTGAGGACGATACTCATCGTCGACGACTCGGACACGGTGCGAAATCAGGTGGGGCGTGCCCTTAAGGAAGCTGGTTTCGCCGTCGTTGGGGCCAGTGATGGCATCGAGGGGTTGCGCGAAGCACTGCACGGGGAGTTTGCCTTGATTCTGCTGGACGTCAGCATGCCGCGCATGGGTGGCATGGAGCTCTTGGATCGCTTGCGCCAGGAGCCGAAGACGAAGGACGTTCCAGTGTTGATGCTGACCACCGAAATGCAAGAGCTGATGATCCGGCGAGCCAAGCGCGCAGGCGCGGCGGGTTGGATCATCAAGCCCGTGAAGATGCAGCTCTTGGTCGAGGCCATCAAGAAAGTTGCGAGGCCCCTGCCATGATCGAAGGATTCGAGGTCACTCGCTGCGTAGCGGCGATGGCGCGGGACGCCTGCGAAGAGCTCTTCGAGGCTTATGGTGTGTCACTCACACCCGCGTCGAAGCCACAGCGGGGTTCTCGCCAGCACATGCTGTGCGGGGTCATCGGCTTCGTGGGGACGGGCATCCGCGGCAGTTGCACTCTGCTAGGGCACGACGCGCCGATTCTGGCGTCGTGTCCGGAAGGTGGAGGCTGCCGGGATTGGATCGGGGAGCTGACCAACCAATTGGCGGGACGGATGAAAGCCAAGTTCCTCGCCTACGGTGTCGAGGTGCAATTGTCGACTCCCGTTGGACTCAGCGGAGTCGCGCTGCGCCCCTTGCCGCGCCACGATCTCGAGCCGGCCAGCTACCAAGCCCACGGTGGCGACGTGGTGGTGTGGGTCGAGGTCGAGTCGGCGCCCGCGTTCGTCATGGACCGGGCCGAAACGCCGGCGGCGCACCGCAGCGAGGGCGATATCGTACTCTTCTGAGAGGACTTGCAATCAGGCCAGCCTGGTGCAGATTTGTCTGCGCCTCCATGCTGCTCGATGCCAACGACGTCCCCACGGGCGAGACACTCAGCGCAGACGTCTGTATCGCCGGGGCCGGGGCAGCCGGCATCACGCTGGCGCTGGCACTCAGAGACGCTGGTCTCGAAGTGATCCTGCTCGAGAGCGGCGACTTCGAGGACGACGCGAACACACAGGCTTTGTACCGCGGCACCATGAGCGGCATCGACACCTGGCAGCTCGACGGCCACAGGTGGCGGTTGTTCGGCGGTTCCACCAGTCGCTGGGCGGGCTGGTGCCGGCCGATGCATCCGTTCGACTTCGAACGCCGCGCGTACATCGACAAAAGCGGTTGGCCGATCAGCTACGACGACCTCGTCCCCTTCTACGAGCGCGCGCACGCCCGCGTGGAGCTTGCCGATTTCATCTATGATGTCGATAGGATACAGGCGGCCAGCGGGCGTCCGGTGCTGGAGAGCCCGGGGGGACGGTTGCGGACCGAAGTCTTTCAATACAGTCCGCCCACGCGGTTCGGTCAGAAGTATCGCGCGGATTTGCAAGCAGCCGAGAACGTCCGCGTTTATCTGCACGCCAACGTGGGTAACATCGATCTCACGTCGAACCACGCAGAAGTGCGTCGTTTCGAGTGCATGACGCTTCAGGGCGTTCGTTTCGACGTCGAAGCTAGGAGCTTCGTGCTGGCGCTCGGCGGTGTCGAGAACGCGCGGCTACTGCTCGCCTCGAATGCGCAGCTGCCCGACGGGGTCGCCAATTCGAGCGGTAACGTCGGCTGCTACTTCATGGAGCACCCGCACTACAAGGGCGTGAGTGTTTGGGTGTTGAGCCGCCCGACGGATCTTTCCTTCTACAAATTGCACGAGATCGACTTGCCGCAGGGGCGTGTACGCGTTCAGGGAGTGTTGACGTTGGCGCAGGACGTGCTCGAAGGCGAGGGGCTCGTCGACTTCACCGCCAGCGTCAGCGAGGCGGCCATCGTGCCTGGCGATACCGGTCCGATCGATGCCGAGCAGGTGCGGAGTCTGATCAGGGATCGCGACGCCGAACGAGTCTACCAACTGTACGTCCGAGCGGAGCAACGACCGTTTCGCGATAGTCGTGTCACCCTGCGGACTGGCGACAAGGACAGCCTCGGCATGCCGCGCGTGGATCTGAATTGGCGGCTGCACCCGGACGACAATCGAGGCATGCGCCGCGCGTTGGAGCTGGTCGGTGCTGAGCTCGCGGCTGCGGGTCTCGGCCGCCTGTGGACGTCAACCCAAGGTGACGAACTGAGTTGGGTGACGAACCCGGGGGGGCACCACATGGGAACGGCTCGCATGAGCGAAGACCCCAAAGAGGGGGTCGTCGACAAGCACTGTCGCTGCCACGATGTCGAGAATCTCTACGTTGCTGGCAGCGCCGTGTTTGCGACGGGCGCGGCTTCGAACCCGACCTTGACCATCGTGGCGCTGGCGGAACGGCTCGCCCAGCACCTCGGGGAGGAACTGAGATGAGTCGTGCGGTAACACGGGGAGCGGGTGGCCTAGCCAGGCGACGCTTTTTGGGTTGGGTGAGCGCGAGCCTTCCGCTCGCGGCTGCTAGTTGCAACGACGAACCAATCACAGTCAGCGAGCCTACCGAAACGCCACCCGGGGGGATCGACTACCAAGATCTGCTCCGAGAGTACTTCGAAGAGCAAGGGCTTAGCGACGCGGAGGCCATCGGCAACCACCACGCGCAGTTTCAACGGCTGAGTCCGACGCAAGCATTCGATGCGACCGCCGCAACTCGCGCGCTGATCGATGCGAGCGTCGACATCGAGCACGCGCTCACCGCGCTCGACCAGCGCGTGCTCGATGATTTCGTGGAGCTGCAGCTGGTCGACGTGGTCGGGTGGACCTTGTCGCACACCGAAGTCGACCTGTGCATGCTCGCCTGGCTGGGGTGAGCGGGCGAGTTACTCGGGGCAGCTCTCGAACGATTCGATCCAATCCGCGATCAGCGCGCTACCGAGGTCATCGACGACCACGGAGCCCACGGGGGGCATGCGCCAGCTGTCTTCCTCACTGGTCATGCGCACGTACAGGATCGAGCTCGCCGGGTCACCGGGCGCGAGCAGCACGCCGCCGCTCTCGACGGGGTCGCCTTGTTGGGGCAGCTCGTTGCACGTCTTGGTCAGGCGCGTCGGCGTCGAAGCCCGGAGGTCGAGCTCACCTTGCCCCTCGCCGCCGGGGCTGTGACAGTGAGCGCAGTTGGCATGTAAGTAGGCACGGGCGCGCGCCTCGAGGTCCGCGTCCTCGTCGCCGGGGGGCACCAACGGGTCGTCGTCGCTCTCACCCTCGAGCAAGCCGAGTTCGCTGAGCGTGTGGATCTGATCGGCCGTGCGCCCGGTCGCCGGGTACTCGAACTCGAGCGCCATCTGGCGTTGCTCGAGGCCGAGGGCGATCCCGGCCCGCTCGGTGTGGCAGGCGAAGCACTGATCGTTGGTCGGGACGAGCCAAACGGCGTCGTCGAGTTCGATGCTGGCGCCGTCGGTGGTGTGTGTGGCGTCCCTTTGATTCGTATCCCAAACGTAGGTCGCAGCGTGCCAGTCGCCGTCGGTATCGCGCGTGATGAGTCGAGTTTCGAGGCGCGTATCGCCCAGCGAGAACTCCTTCACCAGCACGCCGCCAGGGGGCAGCTCGAAATCGCCAGACCGCGCGACGCTCAAAGCGCTGTCGTCCGGCAGCGCCAGGTAACGCTGCTTGTCAGCCCCATCGGACCACAAGGGCGCATTGACGGAGTAGGGCACGAGCGCGGCGCCGACTCTGGGCAAATCGCCCTCGAAACACGCGTGGTTGGAGAGCTTCGTTGGAAACTCGCCGCTTCCGATGCAGCTAGAGTTTGCTGGCCGTTCGTCGAGCCCCAGACTCGTATCTACTTCTGCGCCTTCGTTGCTACCACATGCTGCGAGCGCTACGGGAACACACAGCAGGCTTGCTCTCGACCAAGGAAGCATGGCTTCGACGTACCACGCGCCCGCGTGTTCGGCCACGCGAGGACTCGGTCCGGGGCCAAGGCTCACAGGTCGAAGCCCCGGCCTTTGGTTGGTCTGAGGGACTTGCCCGAATGCTGCGGCAGGCGCGAGACGTTGGTCTTCATTCGCTCGAGGACGAGCCGATGCACGATGGCGCTGCCACGCTCTGGGCCGGTGATTTTGATCCGCACTTCGGTCGGCGCTTCAATCTGCCACTCCGAGCGCCGCCCACTGACACCGGAGCCTTGCAGGCGCAGGCGTACCTTCGCACCAGAGGCTTCGAGTTCGGCGTGCCAAATGCCCCGGTTTAGCCACACACGCTGCGTGACGGAGCGGTTTTGCGCCACATACACGCCGAGGCGACCATCTGCGCCCTCGATGGCCGGCGTGTCGTCGGACGCTGCAAAGAAGTAGCCGGGCACGCTGACCCGAGATTCGCTGTGCGAGATGCCGACTTTGGGGCTCGGCCTGCGCATCCAGGTGCGATAGAGCAATCCCTCGGAACCGGCTCGGAAGACGACCTTGTCATAAGCGTCGCGGAAGGTACGCGTGTTGAACATCTCGAAGCCGCCGCGAAACTTGGGGCGACCGTGGTCCGACGGAATGCCGAACAACACCAGATCCGGCTGCCGGCTGAGTACGTAGGCCCCGTCCCCGAGCTCGTGCCCGAGGTCACGAGTGCCCAGGTCAGGTGGGGGGTGATGGGCGAGGTAATGGTCGTTCAGCCCGAGCATGTCCAGCGCGGGAAGCTTCGAGAACCAGGGCAAACAGCCCGCCGAGTCGACGGCAAACAGCGGCGCCTTTTCACCAAACTGCCGGCGCAGCAGTGCGCCGATCGGCGGTGCTTGCCACTCCCAACGTTCATGGATGCCTTGCTTCACGCTCGGGTCGGCGAGTTGCAGACCGAGCAACGTTGCCAGGCACGCAGCCGTCAGCGCGACGGCGCCCCAGAACCAGGCTTTCAATCGCTGCTCCCACCAGCTGAGGGCTTCGGCGCTGGCGAAGGCGAGCAGTACGACAACGGGCACGAAATGACGCCAGGCCGGGAAAAAGTCGCCGCCAATCACGACTAGGTACATCGTCCAGGCGACGGCCCCGCCCAGCGGGACGAGCACCCTGAGGCGTGCTCCGGCATCTCGCAGTACGGGCCAGAGCCCGCTCGTGGCTATGAGCACGAGTGGCCACAAGCCGGCGTAGCCCTGAAGCACATGCTCCCAACCCTCCTTCAGGCGCTGTGGTGTCCACGCGAGCTTCGCCCGTGCGGTGTTGGGGACCCACTCACCGTAGTAGCCGAGCCGGAAGGCGAGCTGCGCGAGACCGAATGCTGCGGTGATGCCCAGCAGCACGGCGACGGCGCGCGCAGGCCGGCGGAACATCGATGGCACGCAGACGAGCGTTGTTGCAACGGTAGCGGCGAACAGCGCGCCGTCCGGGCGCGTCCAGCCCGCCAGGCCGAAGAGGACGCCGGGGCCGACCCAGGCGCGCGCCGTGAGCGCCGCTTCAGGTCGGCTCCTCAAGTTGTGCAGGGTCCAGGCAGAACCGGCGCTGACGAGCGCTGCCAGGAGCGGATGTTCGAGGCCCCCGATCGACCAGACTCCGACGATCCCCGTGAGTGCGATGCCGAGCACACCCACGGCTGCCGCTGCCAGCCTGCGATCCCGAAAACTCGTCGGGGCGCAGCTGAAGGCGATGGCGCCCATGCACACGACGAAGCAGGCAACGCCGAGGGCGCGAGCGGCCGTGAGCATGTCGATGCCGAAGGCGCTGACGAACGCCAGAGCGAGCACCCACAACAGGTTCGAGTAGCCCTCCACGCGCTCGCCGTCATTCCAGGTGAGCCCCTTGCCTTCGAGCAGCCGCTCCGCATAACGCATGGAGATGAAGCTGTCGTCGGCGAAGAACGGCATGTAGCGCTGGCTGTGCACCACCAGTACGGCGGCGCCGAGCGCGACCACGCTCAACACGGGGAGCGCCGCGCGCAACCAGCTGAGCGTGGTCGCAGCGAATCGCTGGGGCGGGGCTGTCTGCTTCTGTGCGTCCCCGGCCGTCGTCGAGGCCAGCATCAGCGAACGCCGTGGATCAAGGAACGACCTGGGTAGCTCGGTGCAGGCGCGAGTCCAGCGTCAGCGCGTACATGTAGCCATCGTTGCCGGTCTTCCATGACGTGACACGCGGCAGGTGCCCCACGGACTCGTCGGAAACTACCGCCCCGTCGGCGTCGGCTTCGATGCGGCGCACCCAACCCGTGAAGAAGTCCCCGAACAGCACTGCGTTGGTGAACAGCCCGAAGTAGCGATCCTGCGGGTGATCGTAAAACTCCCCCACCCAGATGGCGCGTTTCGTCGCCGGCTCGGTCAGCGGATCTTGCAGCACGTAGGGTTCGTCGCTGGCGCGACCGAAGGCGGCGATCGGGTTCGTGACGCCCTCGCAGTCCGAAATGCAGGGGCCTTCATGCACGTCCCAGCCGAAGTTCTGGCCGGCTTCGGTCACCAGGTTGACCTCCTCGACCCGGTTACCGCCCACGTCACCGATCCAGATACGCCCCAACCGATCCCGGGTACCGCGCCAGGGGGACCGGAGGCCATAGGCGTAGACGGCCTCATCGCCGTCGTCGCCGGTGAAAGCATTGCCCTCAGCGGGCTCGTAGCCCGAACCCCGGTCGCTGCGGTCTGGCAAGATGCGCAAGAGCGAGCCGGCCTGGTGATGGCGATCTTGCGCGAGCCCGTCGACGACCATGTCCCCGTGCAGCACCCACAGGGTTTCGCCGTCTTCCTCGAAGCCCATCGAGCCGAACCGGTGCCAGGGGTGCTCGACCAGAGGTTCGTCGAGCGTCATGATTTCCGCCTCGGTGCTCGCTAGCGTCGCAATGTCGTCGAAGCGAAAGCGAGACAATCGCGTCACCTGCAGCTCGACGCAGCGGCTCAAATAGATGAAGCGGTTCTCTTCGAAGTCCGGATCGAAGAGCACGTTGAGCAGCCCGCAACCATCCAAGTAAAACGTGTCGTCGATCGTGGCGCGCCCGACCTCGGTGACGCCGGTGCTCGTGAACCGGTAGTGAAACAAGACACCCGGCTGCGCGGTGACCAAAAACTCATCCGTCTTGCCGGGGATGAAGGCGAAGTCCGTCGCGTTGGTGGCGCCTGGCAGCGCCACGGAGGCAAACGAGAGTTCGGGAACCTCCGGCAGCGGCGGAGCGCCAGCCGTGCCGTCGGTCGTGCCACCCGAGCCACCATAGCCGCCTGCGCCGCTTTGCGCGCCCGAGCCCCCGCTCCCGTCGGAGCCACCGGTGCCGAAGGGGCCTCCGCCAGCAGAGGTGTCGGTGGACTTCGCCGATTCATCCTTGCCGCAGCCGAAAGCGGAAAGGGCCAACGACAAGCTCAGCGTCAGCGGCCCAGGGTATCTCGATAGCGCCATCCTGCCCTTGGTTTTCACATTTCTACCGGGGTTTGCAAGCTCCCGGCCCCGTCGTGCACGAGAGGCACTGACTCTCGCGAGTTTCTGCGCAGTTATCCGGGGGAGGTTTACTCGGCTTCGCCGTGAAGCGCCGGGGTCAGCGCTTCCACTCGACGATTTCGTCCACGATGATGTGTCCCCAGCCGCCCGTTTCCTGGTCCACGATGCGAAGGCGTGCGCGCCGGCCGCGGTGTGCGCGCGTGTCCCAAGCCCAGCGATACATCAGCGTCGAGGTGCAGCCGGTCTGCGAAGCGACAACCTCGCCCTCCACGACGAGCGCTACGGTCAAGCGCTCGCTGTTGAGGCCTCCGCCGACTTTCAGTGTGATGGCGTCACCCTGCAGCGTAAATTCCGAAGACCGAAGTTCGCCCACCGGCACATCGCCATCCACTGGCGAGTACGAGTTCACGTAAGACCCTTCGTAACCCACTACTTTGGCTTGCCCCGAGGGCGTATCCGCGCTGGGGGCGTTCGTGAATGCGCTTCCAGTTGGCGTCCAAGTCGGGGCGAGTGGTGCGTCGAAAGAGTGGCGCCGCAGAGCCCGGTATCCCGCTCGCTCCGGAGATTCCCCGAACGCCACCCAATTCACCATCCCTGAAGGCAAGTGATCGGCCAGGGACGCGAGCGCCCGCCGCTCTATGCGCTCTACGCGCTCGCGAGCGTTCTGTGTGAAGTAGAACTGACTCATGAACCAGGCATCGCAGGCGAGCCTCGATTTGTCGCCCGGTGGCTTCCAGCGTTTGAGCCATTGCTCGAAATCCGGCACATGAACCGCCTTCGCCTCGCGAAGCGGTTTCCAGAGCGCTGCGTCGTACTTCAGCAAGTAGAATTTGTTCGTTTCGATCCGCAGCAGCGTATGTTTTCGGTAGGGCTCGAGAAAGGTTTCCACATCTGCGAAATCGGCGTTCCCCTCGACCGCGTGCCCCAGCGAGGCCTTCTTCTCGTGACCGGGACGCCCGCGCCTCTTGATCTCGATCCTTGCAACGCTAGGTTCGGTGAGTCCCCAGTAGTCGAACGTCGGTAGCCCGGTCTCATAGCCCACGATGCCGACACACTCTAAACCGACCACCGGTGGGCGCACGGCCGACGCGAACGCCCGCTCGAGCTCCGCAGCCATCTCGGTGTACCTAGCCTCGATGGCTATCGGGCTGAAGCTTCTCAAGCGATAGAAGTTCCCTTCGTCAGCGACGTGGAAATACTTCTCTTCACCCTTGATCACGAGGGCAGGCACCGCGACCAGCGCAAGCAGCGGAACTGCGGTCAAGCCGAGCACGCGACGCGCAGCCCGCTCTGCCCCAAGCAGACTGCGCAGGCCGAGCTCGGCCATCACGAAGAGCAGGGGCAACATTGGGCACAAGAGACGACCGAGCATGAAGTCGCCGCCTATCTTGGCCACGTAAAACAGGTAGGTAAGAGCGGCGAGCAGCGTGAACTGTCCGGTCAGTGTGCGTCGATAGGCGAAGATCCCCACGAGGGTGAGGGGCACCGCGGCCCAGACTCCGCCGCCGACGGCACTGATGCCCAGGTAACGGAAACCTTGTTCGAAGTAGGGTATGCCGCCGCTTTTGGTGTAGTAGGTGTTGGGGAACACGTCACCGTAGTACGCAGTTCGCCAGACGAAATACGGGAGATAGACCAACGCGAAGGGCGCGGCGTAGCGGCGCAAGTTCCACACGCCTCGCCCCGCCCAGACGAGAAGCGCTCGCCACCTAGGTGAGCTTTCCTGGGTCGCGTGGTGGTCGTGCCTCGTGAGATACAGGTCGCGCGACAACAGCACGACACCCAAGACGGCGTAGAAAATCGAATGGTCCGGGTGCGCCATCGTCGCAGCGATTCCCGCCGCTCCGGACGACAGCAGCGCAGCGCTTTGCGCGCGTTCGACCGCCACGAGCACCAAGAGCGAGGCAAACATCGTCTCGAGTCCCCCGGTCCCGAACGATGCAAAGACGTAGTTGGAAGCCAGCAAGAGCGCTGCGAACGACGCAAGCATCGACTGGCGGCCGGCCAACAAGCGCCGTACGAGCAACGCAGCGACGATACACGTCAGGGAAAGGCATGCCAGGCTGAGAACGATCGACACCTGCCCGGCATCGAAGCCGGCAGCAATGAAGCCGGCGATGAGCATTGTCCACAGGAAGTTGGTGTAGCCCTCGACCCGCGCGCCTTCGTTGTAGACGAGACCGAGACCTTCGACGAAGTTTCGCGCATACCGAAACGAGATGAACGCGTCGTCGCCTATCCAGCGCAAGTGCCAGGCATACGCGACCGCCAGTATCACCACCGGCATCAAGCTCACGTCGAGCACCCAAGTCGGCAGTGTGCGCCTGGGTTTCAGCGCCACGGGAACGGCCAAAGCGAGGAGAATGGTCGTCGCAAGCAACCAAATCCCGAACTCTTCCGCTACCGATGCGAAGTAGCGCTGCAGGGTTTGTTGAAAGACGCCGTCCCGGTTCATTGCCGCAATTGCGATGCCCCGGGAGGCTAGCGCAACTGCACCCCTGGT
This sequence comes from Polyangiaceae bacterium, assembly GCA_025937785.1. Lineage (GTDB taxonomy): Bacteria > Myxococcota_A > Polyangia > Polyangiales > Polyangiaceae > JAICQQ01. The sequence continues at coordinate 1,530 of JAICQQ010000186.1, read as the reverse complement.
GCCTATTCCGCCGTGCAGTACCCGTCGAAGCCCTTTGCCTCTCAATCAGCCCGGGGTCCGCCCAGCCGATCCATGTGCCACCGGCCCCGCTGCGAGTTTCCTTTTCCCCCTTCGCCTACTTTGGCAACTCTGCCTCCGTCAGCCCAAATACACGCGTGGAGCACGCGTGCGTCCAGGACCGTGTCTTCGCGAACCTCGGACATGTCAGAGGCGGGCACGCTCTAGCTACTGAGGCAATATATGACCGTCTCTTCCGAAAAAGATGGCTGTTTCGTAGCTGCCCTCGACAGCACCGTCTTCGCGCATCGAGAACAGTGATCCGATACTCGGGATCCGGGACATCCCTTCCGCAATCTCTCGAGCCTCTTCACTAGACTCGTGGGAAATCCTCGCCTCACAGATTGACTCCCGGCAAGTGACGCTGCGGAGCCGAGTCGTCGTGAAAGTCTGAGGATCCAACGCGCCAACTCGGGACTGAATGGCTTGTTCGGTTTCGGTCGCCCAGACTTCGTCGCGTTGTTGAGTTCGCATCGTCGTGAGCAGGCTTTGTTCGCGCCGTTTCAAGCGTTCGTGCTGCGCCGCCTGACGCTCTTCGAATGTGGGCACAGGCGTGTCCTCTCGCTGGTCGGCTGAAGCTTCTTTCCCCGTGCCGGCGCTCGCGTCGCTGGGCGAGCGGCTTTGGATCTGCGTGCTCTGACGCCGAACCGCAACGCTCAACCGGTTGATTTCGGCCTGCATTCGCTTGAGTGTGGCGGCGTTCGCGTCCGCCGAAGCTTCTGGGCGCGCCTCGGTTCGCCGGTTGCCGCTGAGGTGACGGCTGATGGTGACGGAAATCGCCACCACCACGCCGAGGACCACGACCATGCTCGCTTTGGCATAGATCGTCACTAGAACTGACCTCTTACTCGTCCCAACGGATGCCGGAGAGGATCTCTTCGTCATCGAGTGTACACTTCACAATGTACATTCGATTAGTTCCCTCAGTGAGGTTAGCCAGCTGGCTGGCAAAGGACACCTTTGCGCCGGTCAGGTTTAGCAAGGTTCCGTTCACAGTGATGATATCCGATCCGGTGTTGTCGAGAGTTCTGGCGATTAGGTCACAACTTACCGAGCCATTGAAGCCGGGGCCAACAACGAGTTCGCTGAAGCCTACTTCGACCAAGGATAGCTCGTTAGTCGTGTCGCGCACCAACGGACAGTAGACATCCACGGTTGTGGCTTGAGCCTCAATTCCATTGGAAGAAAGGATAACATTGTCCGTCTCGGGATTGCGCGCTGAACAAGCGGCGCCGCTGATTATCTTTTCGTCGGCGCTGGCGACTGCGGCTGTGCCCATGGCGGCACAACACAGGCCTAGCGTTAAGGTTCTTGTTGAGAACATGTCTGGACCCTCCGTCTATTAGTTAGTTAGTGATGTTGGATAGCATGATGACGCGCTCGATGAAGCGCAGGCCCGCCTTCTTTCTGTGTAGGCTAGGTAAACAGTTTGATCAACCAGAATCGATGGTGAGCGTTCCGTGTTCTCGCGTG
>JAICQQ010000176.1 GCA_025937785.1 Polyangiaceae bacterium | reverse complement strand
CGCGATCATGCACGCAAAGCAAAGCCCAGGTGTTTGGAAGCACCGCGCAGCACGCGACGAGCCTGGCTAACTACGCATTGCACCTGACGTGGGCATCGCTTACGCTCATCCCACGCAGCTGAACGCGAGGACGTTGGGCGGGCGTGGGAATACGAGCTGCACGGATGGCGTTTCGCGTCCGGTAGCGGTCGGTTCGAGGTGCGATGCGAATTGGCAAGCCTTGGCGGACTTTGTTGCAGAGTGCGATAGCGGGTGCGTTGATGGGATTCGGCTCTGTCGTCGGTGTCGGATGCGCTTCGGCGCCATGGCGTTGGGCCGTGTGGGCCTCGTTGCTCCCGCTTTCCTTCCCCGTCTATCTTGCTAGTGGCTTCCTTGTGGATTCCGTCGACCACTGGCTCAGGCGAGTAACGCGCGATCCTCTGTGGCTAATGACCGACGAGGGCCGCCGTTGGTTACAGTCTCGGCGCTAGTGGCCCGTGTAAAGCCAGGCGGATGCCCCAGCGGATGTCGCAGCAGTTAGCCATACCTCGTCGTGTCTGCACCTCGTCCAGTCGTGGATGGCTCACCCCGTCGTACTGAACAGTCCGTGTTTTCTGCTGCGGCCGAAGGCGAACGGCGGTACGGCGTGCGGAGGGATGCCCTAAAGGCAGCTCTCATTGCAATTCCGATGCATTAACCGAGCGATCCGAGGCTTCTCGCACAGATTGATAGAAAAGGACACACGGGTTGCACGGCGGCTCGGTCTTGCTCCCGCTGTGGGAGCATGATAGCCTAGCCCCCGGTTGCGCATCTTCAGCAGGAACACGCTTGTCGAATTCTGGAGAAAGCACCCTGATGCTGAGCAGCCCCTCCGCCTTTGGTTTTCAATGGTCGAACGTTCAGCGTGGTCTGGGCCCGCAGAGCCGCGAAGGATGTTTGGCTCCGCTGATTTCCTTGCCAACAACCGCGTGGTCTTCGACATTAAGGGGAATACCTATCGACTCGTCGCCCAGATCAAATACGCCCCCCTCTTCCTAGTGTTTATCCGTTTCGTCGGGACCCACGCGGAGTATGACCGCATCGACGCCAACAAGATTTGAGACGATATGATCGAGCCCATCTCTGACTCAGCGGCACATCGAAAAGCTCTTCGGCGCATTGAGAAGCTTTGGGATGCCAAGCCTGGTTCACGCGAAGAGCGTGAGCTTGACGCCCTCGCCACCCTAGTTGAGGCGTACGAACGCCGAACTTACGTCATCGACCCGCTTTCGCCCATCGAGGCAATCAAGGTCCGGTGTGAGCAGCTCGGCTGGTCGAGAAAGGAACTCGAGCCATTGATCGGTTCTCGCGCTCGCGTCTCCGAAGTTTTGACCGGAAAGCGAGCACTGACCCTGCCGATGATCCGGAGCATTCACGGAGCAATGGCTATCCCAGCCGACATCTTGATTTCCGAACCTCGCAAACCGGCAGCCGCTAGGTCTCGAACAGCACGAAGCCGCCGCGTCGGCTCTGGTCCGTCCGTGGTGCGCGCCGCCCAACAAGGCGTTGCACCTGGCGGCCGAACTCGCGTTCGCTCGCCCGTCCGCAGGTGAACGCCAGGACGTTGCGAAACGCTCACAGTTATCGCGCCGCCGCTTCGGGCTTGTCGAACGACGCGTTTGGCGGCCGGACGGGGACGCTCGCTCTCCCTCTTGTAGGTCGGCCGCGAAACGCTCACAGTTAGCCGGACCAAACGATCCCCCTCCGTTGTGCGACCTTGGGGGAGGTTCGACCGCATAGCGCGAACCGATGGTGGCGGTGTCGCGGAGGGGTCGGGAACGGAGCCTTGGTTCAGCCTCTTTGGCGACCGACTAACGCGATCGGGTCCAACCCATGCTCATGACGAGATGGAGAGGAACCTGGAAAGCGTTCCAGTGCGCTCCGACGGCTAGGTCGCTGGTTCTCTTCCGTACCGCAGCGGTTACCCTGCTTCCAGCTTCGCGGGATCCGCGCGATTGCTAACGCTCCCTTCACTTGCCAGACCGGAGCGTTCGGCGTACGCCGGTCCATGTATGGCTTACCGATCGCGAGGGGCTCGACGCCTGCGCACGTCTTTCATTGACCAAGTCTCTGTCTTGATCTGCGCCTCGCTAGGGCTCGGGCTAGGTTGCTCTAGTACGGTCAAGAACAAAACCAACGAGGTTCAGGTAGACGGGGCAGGGGGCGAAAGTCCCAGTTCCAGCAGCGGTGGGGTGAGCGGGGACACGACCGCGTCCTCGGTGGGTGGCACTTATCAAGGCATCAGCAGCAGCGGGGTTAGTGGGGGCACGAGCGACGGCAGCAGCGTGAACACCCTGACGGGGGGCATGGGTGGAACCGGTGAACAGGCTACCGCCAGCGCGAACAGCGCGACGACCGCCGGCGGTAGCGCCGGCATGAGTGGTGGAGCCGGGGGCGCGGGTGGCACTGCCAGCGGTGGCGAAGGTGGCATCGGCGCGGGTAGCACTGCCGGCGGTGGCACTGCCGGCGGTGGCACTGCCGGCACCGGCGTCGGTGGCAATCCGCCCCTTTGCGATGGCGTCTGCGAGTGCCAAGGGGAAGAGACGCGGCCATGCTCCGACGCGGGCCTTTTGGGCAACTGCGCGGCGGGCGTTCAGACGTGCGTGGACGGGGAGTTTGGACCGTGCAGCATTCAACCCGCAGAAGTGGACTCGTGCAACGTGCCCGGCGATGACGCCAACTGCGACCAACAGCCCAACGGCGGCTGCACTTGCACCACGGGCGAAGAACGCGATTGTGGCCCCGCCAACGAGCAGGGCATCTGTGAATTCGGAGTCAGCCGCTGCGTTGACGCCGAGTGGCAGGAATGCGAAGGTGCCGTCCTGCCGAAGGGGCGCGACTGCACGTCGGCCGCGGACAACGATTGTGATGGCGTGCCAGACAACAATCTCGACGGCACCTGCACCTGCACTCCGGGGACCACTGAGCCGTGCGACACGCACCCAGGCCGCGACGGCTTTGGCCCCTGCAAGGCGGGCGTTAGAACCTGCCTGGCCGGCGCGGGCAACCGTACCAGCGCCTGGTCTTCGTGTCAGGGAGCGGTCGCGCCGGCAGCCTCCGATCTGTGCACGGTCGACGGCGACGACTCGAACTGCAACGACGCACCCAATGACAGCTGCGACTGCGTCCTCGGCGAGAGCGAGTTCTGCGGGACCATCTACGGCTCACTCGGAGTGTGCGCGCAAACGAGCTTGAGCTGCCGTGCGTCAGGTACCTGGCCTGCCGCGTCGAGTTGCGCGCCCACCAGCGCCGAAGTGTGCAATGCCTCGGGCCGGGACGAGGACTGCGACGGAGTCGTGGACGAGGGGTGCAACTGTCACGACCCGAGCCCCAACAATCTGCTCCACAACCCCGGCTTCGATCTGCCCGGGCGAACAACGGACTGGACGTTGAGCGAATTCGGCTGCTCCTGGTCCGCCGAAGATGCGGATGATTGCGAGGAGTCGGGCAGCATGCGCGTCGAGATCACTCCGGACTTTTTCTGGGGCATCTTCAATCAATGCGTGCGTGTGGATCCCAATACGACGTATCGGTTGGGCTACTCGTACAAGCGCGACAACGGAACCCGTCTCGTCTGTCAAGTCTTGGTTGGCTCCACCGCCAACTGCTCAAGTGGAGGCACATCGGAGGGGAGCGCCACGCTGCAGAGTGACGAGGACGATGGGCCCAAGGATTGGACTACGATCTCCACGACGCTCTCGACCGGGCCCAATGCCAACACGGCGTGGCTCACCTGCCAGACCAGTGTCGGCGTCGGTTTCTTTGACAGGATCTTCCTCAGCACCGGCAGCGCAGGGTTCTAGCCCGATTTCGAGGTGCGGTCGGGTGTATGCGCAGACCACGAACTGGCAGCTACTGGTTCGATGGCTGGGCTCGCGCGGCAAACCTTGGGAGGACCCGAGGGGAGCGCAAGCGGGGAACGGCAGGCGAGGCCACCGAGCGCAGCGCATGGCGGAGGCGTGCGGCGTTCCGGCGTTCGGGATCGGGTCGGTGAGCTGGGCGAAACTCGCAGAGCTTGGGCAATACCTTACCGCTCAATGCCCTGTGGTTTGTGCTATTTCGCGACGCGGTTATACTCTCGGTACGAAGACTGCAGTCTCACTTCCCGACGAGGTTTTTGCCTCTGCGGAGACCCTCGCAAAGCGCCTGAAGTTGACGCGTAGCGAGTTGTACAGTCGTGCTCTGGCAGAGTATTTGGCGCGTCACTCTCCTGATGAGATTACCGACCCTTGGAACTCCGTTCGTTGGTGACGTTGGCCAGGACGAACCTGTCCATGCGGGGTCGGCGCGAGCGTTGTTCGAGCAAGTCGAGTGGTAGTTTCTCAGGGCGACGTAGTGTGGTTAGACTTCGCACCCCCGACAGGGTCCGGTCCGGGTTTTCGAAGGCCTGCCGTGATCGTTCAGGCAGATGCGCTCAACCGCAGCGCTATCGCGACGACCATCTGTGTTCCTCTGACGAGCAATCTCAAGTGGTCAGGAGCGCTCGGTAACGTCGTCCTATCTCGACGGGCTACAGGACTCTCGAAGGACTCCGTGGCGAACGTCTCTCTTGTCGTAGCCATCGATAAGTCCCTCGTGACTCAAATCATCCGTGGGTCAGACCGCTCGCTGGTTGAAGCTGATGCCGCGAGGCGGCGCTTCGCCAACCTTTGCGAGAATGCCAAAGCCATGGCATATTCTCCTTCGTTCACATGACCCTGACCATCGAGTTCGAGCAGGAGGACGACGGGAGATGGATCGCCGAAGTTCCCCAGTTACCAGGTGTGCTCACCTACGGTGATACGCAGGACAAAGCGGCGCAGCTCGCGCGTGCCCTGGCTTTCAGGGTTCTTGCCGATCAGATCGAATCCGGTGAACTCGACGCGAGCTCCACAGCAACGATATCGTTTGCAGCTTAGGTCTCTCGATGCCTGGTTGGCCGTCCTCCAAAGCAAGCATCGTGCTTGCGGCGTTGCTGCGTATCGGGTGGACCGTTGCTCGCCAGTGAGGATCGCACCGTGTGCTTGTTCGTCCAGGTTGGTCTAACGTAGTCTTCGCTTTCCACGATCGCGAGGAGATTGGACCCAGGATGCTCGCGCGCATTGCCCGAAATACCGGTCTCGAACCGACCGATCTGTGAGCGCCGCCCAACAACGGTTTGCAGCTGACGAGCCCCTCGCTTCGCTCGGCTCTCGCCGCGGAAACCTGATACGGTGGGCGGACGTGGGAGTGGCGAAGCATGCGGGTTGACGAATTTTTTGGAGAAGGTCTGGGCCGAAGCAGTCGTCACCCTTGGACGCGACGTTAGCGTTCCCGGTCCGGAGGCGCTGGCGCTGCTCGCTTCGGGGCGAGTCGCAATGCCTCTTTCGGAGTACCTCGACCATCCCGACCGACACCTTGAGCGACGTACCTTTCACTATGGACACCTGCTCGGCCCGGCGCTCAATCAGGCTGCGCTCGACGACTGGCACATTGCTTTCTCACGCACCGGGGTACGACCGCCCCAGACAACGGGCTTCGCCGGTTGGAAACTAGGCTGGCTTGCATCGATACACCAATCTGGTACGTTTTCGGTGTGAGTCGCTCAGCCTTGGCGCAAGAAGTCACCGTCGCTCGCACCATCAGATTCCCGGCTTCCCTTCGCGACAAGATCGCGGCCGATGCGGACCGGTGCGGTCGAAGTTTTGAGTCACAAGTGCTCGCGCTTCTTCGTCGTCATTACGGCGCCGACGTTGACATTGCGCCGAGCGCTCCGGAAATTCTGGCTCTGGCTCTGGCAAGCCTGGCAGACGTTCCGGACGCTGATGCTCGCCTCATCACTCGCAAGCTTCGTGATCGAGAACGGTAGGCTTCATGCCTGCCGAACCCGTCTTGCTGGACACTGATACCCTATCGGAACTGAGCCGGGGTAATGTTCATGTCAATACTCGCGCGAAGACGTACCTAGGTGCGTTCGGCGCGCTCACGATCAGTGCCATTACTGTCTTCGAGCGTCTGCGCGGCTACCGCCTAGCCCTCCGTCAAGGCAAACCCTTTCACCGACAGCTCCAAGCTTTCGAGGCGCTTGTCGGAACCTGTGTAGTCCTGCCTTTCGACGCCGATGCAGCCGACGTAGCCGCCTCCATCTGGTCCGCGTGCACTCGATCGCAGCGCCAGAACATCGGCGATATCCTGATTGCCGCCACTGCCGTCACCAGGCAAGTCCCGCTCATCACCAGAAATCGCCGCGACTTCGAGGTGTTGATCCGAAGTGCCGGTCTCAGCCTGCGCTTGATGGACTGGTCCAAGCCATCGAGAGCACCCCGGAAAACCACGTGACGAGTCGGCGCACAACACCGGTTTGCAACGGACGAGGCCCTCGCTGGCGCTCGGCTTCGCAGCTGAACGCTGATACGTTATGCGGACAAAGATGCCTTCACCGTCGGTCCCAGTGTTGCTCGGGCTGATCGAGCAGCGACCATCCATGTACCTAGGGGGGGACGCTTCCTCCCGGAGAAATCAGCTCCATGCCTTACAGGCAGTGTTGACGGGGTACTCCTTGGCGCTTCAGCAGCACGGTATGGGTCAGGATGATCTCGCCGACTTGGGAGGGCTTGAGGAATTTCTCCGAAGTCGCTCGGGTGCAGACAATCTGACTGGCATCGATCAGAGCCTCGCGATGTCGGCCGACGATGAGGAGGTTTGGCGCCTGGTCGGAGAGTTCCGCGCTGAGAAGGGCAAGGTCTCGGGTTGAGTGAACGTCCGTTTGAGCGCCACGTGGCGCGGTAGCGCCCATAGGCAACTCCGCGTATATGCAATATGGACGCTCTCTTGCATGAGCGCCGCAGGCTGGCCGTCGAACTTGACGCTCTCGACGCCGGAGAGGTCGCGAACCCGCCGCAGCCGACGATCGTGCGACACTTCGCCAAAGACCGGTCGTTGTTCTTTTGGTGGGATTGAACCGAGTGGGATTGAGCGACCGGTCTCGAATCCACGCCAGCCGTCCCGCGTCGAGCCTCCGGCCCTCCGCCGCCCTGGGTTGGTCCTGGTCGCCCGCGTCGACGCCCAGCTCGTCGGATACAGCCTCGCCAGCTTCGGCTACGACCTCGAGTTTGCCGGACGTGACGCTTTCATTACCGAGCTCTTCGTAGAACCCGCGGCGCGCGGTCGCGGCCTGGGCCGCCGACTGCTGGCCGCCACGACGCGCCACCTGCGGCAGCGCAACGTGAACGCTGCCCACCTCGTCGTTCGCCCCGACAATCCACGCGTGCGTACCGTGTACGAAAACCACGGCTTCAAGGCCTCGCCCCGAATCTTGATGACCAAGGACCTCGCCGAAGACGAGTCCTCGTAGGCTGGCAGCACGGTTTCTTAGCAACTCTCCGGCGGCAGTGCCGATGGGGCTGTGTGGCGCCTTCCAACAGCTCGCCGAGCGGCGGTCCGACCCTGATCGAACAGCTACATGCGGAGCTTCGCCAACGAAACTACAGCCCGCGCACCCAGCGTGCCTACGAATACTGGGTCCGTCGCTTCATACACTTTCATCGGCGCCGCCACCCACGCGACCTCGGCGCGGAACAGCTGCGGGCCTTTCTCGACGACCTAGCCTCGCGCGGTGCCAGCCCGAGTACGCAGCAACAGGCGCTCTGTGCCCTGGTCTTTCTCTACCGCACGGTCCTTCGAGCCGCTGCGCCATGGATAGACCAACTGGCGCGACCTCGCAGAACTCCCACCCTTCCTGTCGTACTCACGCGAGACGAGGTCCAATCCATTCTGAATCAGATGCACGGCGTGCCGCAGCTCATGGCAACGCTCATGTATGGCTCCGGTCTTCGACTGCTCGAATGCGCTCAACTGCGCATCCAGGACATCGACTTCGCCACCGGCCAAGTCACCGTGCGGCGCGGAAAAGGCAGAAAGGATCGTCTGACCCTGCTCGCCAACCGCTTGCGAGTGCCCCTCGAACACCATATTCGCTGCGTCAAGGTCCAACACCACGCGGATCTCATCGCTGGCGCCGGCTACGTCGCACTGCCCGGTGCGCTCGCCACCCAGTACCCGAGTGCCCATCGCGAGTGGCCCTGGCAGTGGGTGTTCCCAGCCACTCGCCGCTACCTCGACCCAACCACGGGTCAGCTCCGGCGCCACCACCTGCACCAGACCGTGGTCCAACGCAGCCTCCGTGCCGCAGTCCAGGCTGCCCGCGTAACCAAGCCAGCCACCTGCCACACCCTTCGCCACTCCTTCGCGACCCACCTGCTCGAAGCCGGCCACGACATCCGCACCATCCAAGAGCTGCTCGGTCACGCCGACGTCGCAACGACCATGGTCTACACCCATGTCATCAACCCCGGCCCGCTCGGCGTACGGAGCCCTCTCGACTGACGCGGGGCTCGATGGCCGCTCGCATTGTCGACTGAACGAGACCTCGTGATATTCCACCTAGCAAGACAGCGCTATCCGATACCCGCCGCGTGACAACAAGCGCGAACGACAAGGTTTCCGCAGCGTCCGCGCGCAGCATCAAAGTAGATGTCGAGCGCCGTTTTGCAGCGAACCTTGGTCGCGTCCAGCACCTCGGGGAGATCTATCAAAGTGCAGGCATTGGAGTAGCACGTCGGGCGGTAGAAACCGCCGACGTCCTGCGCTCCGCTGTCGTCTTTCTGCACGCAGCTCTCGAGGACTTTCTTCGCACCCTTCTCGATGGGCGGACAGCGATCTTCATGCCCGCGCCAGATACGCCCATCGAGCTATTCCGTGCCCACGCACACAAAGGACGATGCCCTTCGGGTGAACTGCACACCCACCTGGCGAGCCTGATCCGCGGCGGGCTGATATCTGTCTGGCACGATCGGAAGATACTGCCCGGCGCCGACTGGACGGACGACATCCACGAACGTCTGCACCGCTCCGAGATCATCCTACTTCTCATCAGCCCAGGCTTCATTGCATCTGACTACTGTTACTAGGACGTCATGAGGAAGCGCTCGAAAGACCCTGTTCTTCGAAGAATGTCCGCAATGCGGCATTGAATTCCGCGGGGCATTCGCAGGGGGACATGTGGCCAGCGTCGAGCTCGACCAGTCGACTGCCCTGAAGCGCCTGGTGGTACTCGCGGGCCATGGCCTGGAACGCCGGCTGATCGCGCGTCGCGGTGATCACGAGGACGGGCAGCGTCAACCGTTCGAGCTCCGGCGCGGGATCCGGCGTGCTAAACGCAGTCTGGACAGCTCCCGTCCAATGCCCCCCGCGATAGGCAGCCATGGCCTCACGGGCCTGCGCCCGAGCTCCGGCAAAGAGGGGACAGGCGAGCCATGCCGCGCGAGCGCCTTCGAGGTCGCCGGCCCGCGCTCGCTCGACGCACGTCGCCCAGGCGGCGAGGTTAGTCGCGCGCCGGAGCAACAGCGGGTTGACCAGGACGAGCGAACGGATCGAGGAACGGTGCCGCAACGCTAGATCGATCGCGACGGCAGCTCCGAACGAATGCCCCACCACGTGGGCGCCATTGACCAAGGGCTCGAGTTCGCCGAGATCCGCCTGGCCTTCGAGCTGGCGCGAGCCGAAGCCCGGTATGTCGGGGGCGAGCGCACGGGGAAAGGCGTCGAGCTGCCGTCGCCAGATCGAACCGTCGAGCGCCATTCCGTGGAGAAAGATGATCTGCATAACAATGACTCCTCGCAGCGATCGCGACGACGGTCAGCGATCGCGCGTGCGGTGTTGCGATCTGTGAGCTTTCACCAAGTTCTGCCCGCTGGTGAGCACCGCCACCTTCCGTTGCAGTGTCTCGTAGGCATCCATGACTAGAGTGCGAAACCAGCGACTGGCGGGATCGCTAGTGAGACGGAAACTCCAGATGAACGAGAACGATGTCGGTCTGATGGTCAGCGGCGGCTCGAGCGCGCGCAGGCCCAACCGAGTCATGGCGCCGTCCATCACCAGCGGAGTCATGGTCGCGAGCAGATCTGTCTGCGCCAGCAACGCGGGGACCTGCGAGAAGTTCGGCACTGAAGCCCCGACGCTGCGCTTCAGGCCCTGCTCCTTGGCGGCTTCGTCTACCGCCCCTCTCTCTCGCTCGCCGAGCTGGACCACGACATGCGGCCAGCGCGTCCAGGCCTCCGCACTCCAGCTCGCAATCGCCGGATGATCTCTGCGCGCGAAGGTGACCGAGTGCAGCTCGCCAGCGGACTGCCGCTGGACGCCCTCCGGCAGCGCGACCGCAGACGTCATGAGCGCGAGATCGAGCTGGGCCTCCGCGACGGCCAGCGGCGTCTGCGGGTTCGGCGCCAGCCATTGCACCGAAACGCCGGGCGCCCGCCGCTGCACTTCCTTGATGACTCGAGGTAGCAGCGTGGGGACGAAGTCTGCGATGGCAACGCGGAAGATGCGGCGGCTCGTCGAGGGCTCGAAAGGTTCGGGCGGGGCGATGATGCGCTGGATGCTGCGCAGCAAGGGGCGCACGTCCTCGATCAGCCTCTGAGCATAAGGGCTGGGCGCCATCCCGCCCCCCACCTTTACGAGTAAAGGATCGCCGAGCTGGTCGCGGAGCCGCGCGAGTGAATGACTGACCGCAGACTGCGTGCGCGCAAGCCTGACGGCGGCGCGGCTCACGCTTCGCTCGGTCATCAGCACTTCGAAGGTGACCAGGAGGTTCAGGTCGAGCCGGGTCAAATCGAAGTCGTTCATAGTGCATGAAATCTATGAGATGGCAGGAGTATGAGCCAGAATGATAATACGTGTAACGCCGCCGAACATCATCGACGACGAATTTCGGAAGGAGCCACCGCAATGGAACAGACGGGAATGGAACGGACAACGTACGAGGGGCGCTGCTTTTGTGGCGCCGTGGAGCTCATCGCGATCGGCCGCCCCGTGGGCATGGGGTTCTGCCACTGCGCGTCCTGTCGCTCGTGGGGAGCCGCGCCAGTCAACGCCTTCACATTGTGGAGAACCGACAGCGTCCAGGTGGTGCGCGGCGACGTCGGCGTCTACCACAAGACCGAGCAGAGCCATCGCCAGTTCTGCCTCAGCTGCGGCGGCCACTTGATGACGGCGCATCCGCTCGTCGGCCTCGTCGACGTGTATGCCGCCACGTTGCCGGCGCTCGCGTTCGCGCCTGCATTGCACGTTCACTATCAGGAGGCGGTACTGCCCTTGCGCGACGGGTTGCCGAAGTTCCGCGATCTCCCCAAAGACATGGGCGGCTCCGGCGACACGCTGCCGGAATAGCGCGTGTGGCTGATGGCGCGCCGCCGCGGGCATCGTTCGTGGAGGGCCACTCCCACAGTCACCGTGCACGCATTCAGCTCAGGGGACTACGCCGTCGAAATCGCTCTCGTGAGCCGCCGTTGACCTATCCGTCCTTGGCAAACCCAGGCTTCCGCGAGGACTTCGAACTCGCCGAAAGTGGGCGCCTCTTGTCGTCACCGCCGGTCGTGCCGACGCCGACCCACGGAGCATCATCGTTTCGCCGCACTTCCATCCTGGACCCGAAGCTGGATTCAGCCTGGCGTTTGATCGTTCCTGAACGCACGTCATCTTCACGAGGATCGGAATCTTCGCCCTGTAGGACCCTGGCTTCAGCACGACATTGCTCTCGCTCATGGCTGGGCATGTCTTCATGGCTAGCGTCGCACCTCTTGCTTTTCGAGCTTGTGTCGTGAAGCGGATAGGAGCCACAGTGCACCGTCGACGTCGAAGAAAACTTGGTCAGGGTCTAGTCGCAAGGTGGGAGCGACGACGTCGTAGCGGTCGAGGTGGTAGACGTAGTTCTTCGTCGCCATCAACTCGTGGTCGAGGTCGATCGCATACACATTCTCGGACGCCCCGTCGAACGGGTCATAGATCGAGGGAAGCGTATAGCGAACGGTTGCCAAGTTCTCCGCGTCGAACACCTTGTTCTTCACGAACAGGCGAAACTCGAGGAGTTGGGGCTCATCGACGAGTACCGTATCGTCATTCATCCCGTCATCAGTGGCCGCGGGCCGACACTGTTTCATGGTCTATCGAGCGCGCGCCATCTCGAGCTTCTTTCAGTCATCATCAGCTCCCAAGGGGTACCCGGGCCCGATTGCGCCGCCCAGGAGGCGGAGTTGCATTTCCGGTGCTTCGTCGGACGACACCCTGATGGGCATTTGCCATGCGATCGTACCACCTCCGCTCGTGCAGACAGCGGTCTCTGCGTTGAAGGTCTCCGTACTCCTCGGTCCCCCCAACGCGAAGGCGGGCGGAACCTCTCGGCGCTTTCTCACACGTTCAGCTCGAAGTTCCGCGTCGCTCCGCGTATGCTGCCTTTGTGCCCCGCGTCCGTCCGGAAATCGAACGAGCGCTTGCCTTCATCGCCGAGCGCTTGGACCAGCCGCTCGCGGTGGCTGACGTCGCGCGCGCGGCGGGCATGAGCGAGTTTCACTTCCAGCGCGTCTTTCACGAAGCGTTGTCGGAGTCAGTCGGACAATTCGTGACCCGCAAGCGCCTGGAGACGGCCGCGCTGCGGCTGGCCTACGAGCCCGATACGCCCGTCACCAGCATCGCGCTGTCCAGCGGCTACTCGTCGAGCTCCAATTTCTCGAAGGCGTTCAGCGCCTTCTTCGGCTGCAGCCCGACGGACGTGCGCAGCCCCGCGGGCAAGGTCCCCGCCACCGTCAGTAAGGTGATCGCACGCTACGGCAAGCGTTTTCGTCCCGAGGATCTATACAGCACCGCCGAGGAAAGCACCGAGCAGGCCTGGCGCACCGAAGCCAGTCACTGGCAAGCGCGAGTGCGCTTCGAGCAGAGCCCCGGGCTGGATTTCGCGTGTCTTGCCAGCCCGGAAGGCTACGATCTGGCGGTGCTGGAGCAGACGTGGGGCGAGCTGATTGCGCGCGCCCGGCAGCTCGGGCTGTGTCAGGACGATGTGGACGCCTGGGGCATGCCGCTGGACAGCCCCGACCTGTCGGCGCCGGATCGTTGCCGCTACCATGCCTGCGTCCCGTGCCCTCCGGGCACTCGCTTGCCGGCGCCGCTGTTCCCTGGCCGGCTCAAGCCGGGTCGCTACGCGGTCTTCCGCTATGCGGGGCCCGTGGCAGGCGTCAGCGCGGCCTACCGCAGCATCTACTCCTGCTGGTTTCGCAGCAGCAGCGTCATGCCGGAGGACTTCGAGCCCGTGGAGCACTACGTGACGGACGAGCCGCAGGGAGGGCTGACGGACATGGAAATGTGGTTCCGGCTTCGGCCGCGAGAGTAAACAGCAGCCTGGGAGAAGTGTTTGCCTGGGCGGGAGAAGCGAGGCGCCCGCGGAGCAGGCAAGTTCCCCAGCATGCAATTCCTCTCTACTCCCCGACGCATCCTCATCACCGGCGCTTCCCAGGGCATTGGGCGCGCCACGGCGCTGGCTCTAGCGGAACAGGCCCACTCGCTGGTCCTGGCCGCGAGAAACGCCGACGCTTTGCATGCAACTGCCGAGCAGATCCGCCGTGCCGGCGGGCGCGCGCAGACAGTCGTGCTCGATGTGACCGACAGCGACAGCGTCCACCGCGGCGTGAGCGAAGTTCTCGCCGCGGGACCGCTGGATGTACTCGTCAACAACGCCGGCAACTGCTGTCAGCGAGAGTTTCTACGGTGCTCTGAGGGCGAGCTGCAGCATGAGATGGATTTGAACTACTTCGGCGCTCAACGCATGATCCGCGCGCTGCTGCCAGCGTTCGTCCGGCAACGCACGGGAAGGATCATCAACGTCTCGTCGCTGCTCGGCAGCAGTGCCGCGCCCACCACAGCCAACTACTCGGCGAGCAAGGCAGCGCTCGAAGCGTTTTCCCAGGCGCTGCGTGGCGAGCTGGCGCGCTTCGGCATCCGCGTCACCGTGTTCGTGGCACCGCACACCCGGACCGAGCTGGGCACGCGCACCGAGTTCCGCGGTGTCACCAGTTTGCCGGTCGAATACGTGGCGCGCGAGCTGGTACATGCCATCGACACCGGCCCCCACCGCTACGCCGCCAGCCCCGTGTACCGGCTGCTGCTGCGGCTGGCGGCGTGGTTCCCCGCGCTCATGGAGCGCAAGATGGTCGAGTGCGTCCAGCATCTGTTCTGCGAGCCCGGGCGGCTCACCCCCGACGGCGGCGCCGGCGTGGTTCGAACCGATCTGGGCAGCGCACCGCGCGCTCGCTGATCATTGCTTGACAGGGCGTGCTGGCGGCTTTCAATAGAGCGATGCCTACGCCCCTAGGTCGCGCCCTCGAAGACTTGTTGCCGCTCATTGCGGACCACGAGTGCAACCAGCCCGACGCTTATCCAGCAGAAAGCATCCGTGCTCTGTACGATGCGGGGATCATCGCGGGCCCATTTGCCGCGGAGCTCGGAGGGCGGGGAATGAAGCTAGTCGAGGCGGTAGACGTCATCGAAACGATCGCCTCCGCATCGCCATCGGTGGCGCTGATTGCGAGCATGCCCCTGGGGCTCGCGGGCATTTATGGGCTAGACAACGCTGTCGCGCCCGAAACACACCGAAGCGCTTTCGCAGAGCAGTCGGCGCGGGTGGCGGCGGACTACCGCGCGGGGCGCCTCTATGCGGCGTGCAACAGCGAGAAAGGGGCTGGAGGGTCGCTGGCGGCAACGAAGACGATGGCAGCGCGGCAGCCCGACGGGGTATTCGCGCTCTCGGGCGAGAAGATTCTGGCGTCCGGGGGGCTGAATGCAGCGACGTTCTTCTCCACCGCGAAGGTGAGCGCCGACGACCTACCGGGTGCCGGCGTCGTCGAGTTTTTCCTGGTCGACGTCGCTTCTGAGGGCGTCGAGATCTCGAACGACTGGGACGGCTTCGGCATGCGGTCGACCGAGAGTCATACGGTGCGCTACAATGCGGCGCGCGCGCGGGAGATAGTGGCGTTTCCCGACTTCGTGAACCTGGTCCAGCCCCTCGAGTATTTTTTCTGCCTCTTCGCAGCGATCCCGCTCGGGTGTGCGAAGGCGATTCTGCGTGCGACAGCGTCGCCGGCACCGCAATCGCCGGCACTGAGGCTGCGCCTCGCAGAGGCGACGATGAGATACGAGGCGATGCGCGCCTACCTGCTGCAGACGGCGGCAGGGTTTCGCCCCAGCGCGGGGGCCGCCTATGCTGCGCGCGTGCTGCGGACCAAAACCTACGTGACCCAGGAGGCAACCAAGTTGTGCGCCGAATTGTTCTCGCTCGGCGGTGGGAGGAACTATCGACGCACGAGCGTCGTAGCACGCATGCTGGCGGACTCGTTCGCAGGGACTGCCTTGCGCCCGCCGCTCGCTCTTGCGCTCGACAGGCTGGTCGAGAACTTCACGCTCGGGGACGCGGAGTAGGTCGGGAGGGGGGCACGGTCTGACCCTGATGAGTGATCGCGTATGAGCACCTTCGTCTTGATTCACGGCGCCGGCGACGTCGGCTGGTACTGGCACTTGGTGGCAGCGGAGCTCCGCGCATGCGGGCATGACGTGTTGGCTCCGGACTTACCGGCGAATGACGAGGGCGCGGAGCTCAGCGACTACGCCGACGCCGTGGTCGAGGCCGTCGGTGACAGGAAGCATCTCGTGGTCGTCGGTCAGTCATTCGGTGGGTTCACCGCATCGCTCGTCGCGAGCCGGCTCCCGGTGGACGCGCTCGTGTTCGTCGCCGGCATGGTGCCGTCTCCCCACGAGCCGCCGGGGGACTGGTGGACCAACACCGGCTACGGAGAAGCAGTGCGGGAGCAGGCCGAGCGCGATGGCGGGCTGACGGGCAACGCGGATCCGTTCGTGGCCTATTACCACGACGTCCCGCGCGCGCTGGCCGAGCAGGCGATGAGCAGGGAACGCGCGCACCCGTCGGAGGCATCCATGGCCTCGCCATACCCGCTCGAGGCTCTGCCGGAGGTGCCCACGAAGTTCGTGCTATGCACGGAGGACCGCTTCTTCCCGGCTGCCTTTCTTCGCCGGGTGGTCGCTGAGCGTCTGGGCATCGTCCCGGATGAGATCGCGGCGGGTCACTGTGTCGCGTTGAGTCGACCGAAAGAGCTCGCCGAGATCCTGCAGAGCTACGCCGCCACACCCCGGAGTTGACAAGGGTTCGACGCGCCGCCGCTGCGGCTCGTCCACGAAGGTTTCGGCGCTGGATGGTATACGGCTGTTTCTCCCTTGTGCGTCGGACCTGACGGGCTCACAGTGACGCAACGGAGAGGACCAACAGCATGCTGAGCTTCGCAGCGGTGAACGGCCACTCGATAGCCTACAGAGAAGCTGGACAGGGCGCAGGGCTCGTGCTCCTGCACGGATTTCTCTGCGATTCTCGCTGTTGGAGGCGCCAGCTCTCAGGCCTCTCGGATCAGTTCAGAGTGGTGGCCTGGGATGCTCCCGGCGCGGGGTCGTCATGGGACCCGTCCGACCCGTTCACGACCGCGGACTATGCGCGGTGTCTGGCGGGCTTTCTCGATGCAGTCGGCGTTGCCAGCGCGCACGTGGTCGGCTTGTCTTGGGGCGGGATCCTCGCTCAGGTAATCGCCGGTCAAAACCGGCAGGAGACGGTAGGTGAGCAATAGGAAGATACATCAGCAACTAACGCAAGACCTACCCCGGGAGGAGTCCACCCCCGGGAAGTCCATTCCTTACGCAGCGTGGGGCGACTCACGAGGCG
>JAICQQ010000395.1 GCA_025937785.1 Polyangiaceae bacterium | reverse complement strand
GCCTCGTGAATGGGCCGCAGTTCGGCTACAGCTTTGAGTTCAACGATGACCAAATCTTCGACGAGCAGATCAATCCGGTAACCGCAGTCGATCCGGACATCGCGATAAACAACGGGAAGAGGCTTTTGACGGTCGACGCTGAGGCCGCGCTCGGCCAGCTCGAAGGCCATGCACGCCTCGTACGTGGACTCCAGCAAGCCTGGACCAAGTTCTCGATGCACGGCCATTGCGGCCCCGATAATCTTCTCCGTGAGGTCGTTTACTCCCATCCTCTGCGGCCTCCGCGTCCTCTTGCGGTGAGCACTACCATGGCGCGGAAACGAGCGTAAGTTGACAACCCTAATTTCGGCCCGAGGCCTTAGCTGGAAAAGTCTGACCATTCACCCACGTTTACGCGGGTTCCGGGCGCAGCAGCCGCGCCGCGTCGATGCCGCTCGATTCGAAGAACTCGTGGGCCAGCTGACTGTCGCCCTGGACCAGCTCTGCCGGCTTCCCGGAGGCTTCGATCTTGCCTTTGGCGAGCAAGTAGATGTGGTCGGCGATGCGCAGCGCGCCAGCCATGTCGTGCGAAATCACGATGCTGGTGACCCCGAAGCGATCGCGCGTTTCGACGATCAGGTCGTCAACGAGTCGGCACGAGAGGGGATCGAGCCCGCTGGTGGGTTCGTCGTACATGAGCACTGACGGCTCGAGCATCAGCGCGCGCGCGAGGCCTACGCGCTTCTTCATGCCGCCCGACAGTTCGCTGGGCATCCGCTGTTCGATGGCGCCGAGGCTCAAGACGTCGAGCTTTTCGCGCACGCGCCGACGGATCTCCTTTTCGCGCAGCTTCGTGTGCTCACGCAGGGGAAACGCGATGTTGTCGAGCACGTTCATCGAATCGAGCAAGGCCGAGTACTGAAACACCATGCCGAACTTGCGCCGCACTTTGTTCATGGCGCGCTCGTTCATGCGGGCGATGTCTTGGCCATCGACGTAGATGTTGCCCGAGGTCGGTCGGTCCAGGCCGATGAGGATTTTGAGCAGCGTGGTCTTGCCGGCGCCCGACCCACCGATGATCACGACGATCTGACCGCGCTTGATCGTCATGTTGATGTCGCGCAAGGCAACGTAGTCACCGAAGCGCTTTTCCATGTTCTCGACGACGATGTGTTCGTCGCGCGAGAATTCCCGGCTTGGTGACCCGTCTGCCATCGCCCCACCATTCCTAGCACGACGCCGCCGCCGACCACGTCGCTCGGCTCGGGCAGGGCCGGCCAGCGACCCAGTCGGGAGAGTGCAGGGTGGAGCTTGACGGCGGCCGTCCATCCCGTAAAGGGTGTGCCTGCTATGACGAACGAGCACTTTCAAGCGCTGCTCTCGATCGCCGGGGCGAAGCCGGACGCCGAGGGATGGTCCAAATCCGAGGACGAGAGGCTGGTCACCTTGCACGCGAGCAATCAAGGCGTGGGCTTGGTCATCAACCGCATCGTAGCGACTCGGCTCCAAGGCGAGCTCGTGCTGGCGCGCACCGACAAAGGTGACCAGTTCGTCGTGGCGCTGCGCGATTTGTTCGCGGCCTCGGTCGAAGCGCCGAAGGCAAAGACCCGCCAAGCGGGGTTTCGCTGAGGGACGCCCGGGGCGCAACGAGTCCGAGCGCCTGGCTCGGCTGCCTCGGAGGGATCCTCGCCTGGTTCGTGGGTAGCGTGCTGCGCGTGCGCACTGCGCACGTGCTCGCGAGTCTGGAGCGGGCCGGCATTGCTGACGGAGCGCGCGTGGCGCGCCTGATGTATCGGTCGTTGGGCACCGGCGTGTTCGAATTGGTCGCGCTGGCGCTGCGCCCGCGAAGCGCGGCGCGCGTGCATGGACTCGAAGGCGTGGTGGCGGCGGTGCGGAGCCAGACCGCGGCGACGGGCGTGGTCGTGGCGACCGCCCACACCGGTAACTGGGACTACACCGCGTGTGCGCTCGCGCGGCACGTGGATTTGACCGTGATCACCAAACGCCTGAGCGTGTCGTGGCTCGACCGCTGGTGGCAGGGGCTCCGCAGGGCGCGAGGCGTCCAGCTCGTGCAGGCAGGCTCGGCGGCGCGCCTTTCGCTTGCTGCGCTGCGGGGCGGGGGCTGGGTGGCCTCGATGATCGACCAAGCGCCCGAGCGCACGCGCGGCAGCGTTCCGGTCGGCTTTCTGGGCGCCGTGGCAGACGTTGATCTGGCGCCTGCTCTGCTGGCGCTCCGCGCGCGCTGCCCGCTGGTGGTGGCGTTCCCGAAGCGCACGGCCGACGGCCACGCGGTCGAGCTCTGCGCGGTGCTCGAGCCACCGGCAGGGGCCGGGCGAGCCTGGGCCCTCGGCGCCATGCGGGAAGCCACGAGATTGCTGGAACAGTTCGTGCGGCGTCACCCGGAGCAGTGGCTCTGGATGCATCGACGTTGGAAGCGCGCGGGGGGCTCCGACGGGCGCGAGCGAACCGTGTTACAGTTGCCCGCGTGAACGGTCGCCCACCCCCCGCGCAGCCGTCCGACAGCGTCGCCGAGCTGATGCAGGCATCGAGCAAGCCGCGCTGCATGGAGATCGAGCTGGCAGGTGGGCTGTTCGGGTTGGATGTCGAGCACGTCAAAGAGGTGATCGCGCTCAGACCGCTCAGTCGCGTGTTCCACGCGCCGCCGGTGATCGCGGGTGTCGTGAGCCTGCGGGGGGAGGTCCTGACCGTGATCGATCTCGCGGTCCTGCTCGGCAAGAGCTTGGCGTCCGCGGCGGCCAGCGCGCGCATCGTGGTGCTGCGCGACTCTGGCGAAGCGCGACGCTTGGCGGGCGTGCTCGTGGATCGGCTCGGCGCGCTCCGCGAGATGCCGCCCGAAGGGCTGGCTGCGGTCCCCACGACGCTGAGCCCTTCGGTAGCGCGGCTCGTGGCGGGCGTGATTCCGAGCACACCCCCCTGCGGGGTGATCGACGTTGCCGCGCTGTTTCAGACCCCCGAGCTCTTGGCGTTGGCCGCCGGACCCGCCTCGTGAGCCATGAGCGAGCGTGAACTGAGCGCGCAGCTCTTGGAATTGATCGAGCGGAGGTTCGGCATCGCGGCGGCGCCCGGGCGCACTCCAGGCTGGCTGGCGTCGCGTCTCGAGCGAGCCGCTCGGGAGCTCGCCAGCGATGCAGGCGTCGCGCCGCGCGACGTCGTCGGCTATTTCGGAGCGCACGCGGCAGAACTCGAGCGCCTGGCCGAGCTCGTGCGCGTCGGTGAGACGCGCTTCTTCCGCGATCCGGAGCAGTGGGAAGCGCTCGCGACGGCGCTCCGGCAGCGGCCCGCTCCTGGTGGAAAGCTGTTCGGCTTGTCCGCGGGCTGCTCCACGGGGGAGGAGGCGTGGACTCTAGCCATGGTGCTCGCCAACGTCGAGCTCGGGCCGTTTCGCGTCGTGGGCGTCGATCGCAGCTCGCTCGCGCTCGATCAGGCGCGTTCGGGCCGCTACGAGCTCGAGTGCCAAGCGCACGTGCCCGCAGCCTACGCGCGGCACCTGCGGCTCGAGGCTGAATCACTGCAGGTGTCGCAGGCGCTGCGGGCATGCGTCAGCTTCGCGCAGCGTGACCTGCTCTCGGGTCCCCCCCCCGGGAACTACAACCTGATCGTGTGCAAGAACTTGCTCATCTACTTGAATCAAGACGCCGCTTTGCGCGTTCTGAAGGCTTTGTTTGCTGCGCTGGCTCCGAAAGGCTTCTTGTTGGTGGCGCGCGCCGAGCTCCCCAAGGCCAAGGCGCTGGAGCTCCCGGTCGTCTCGCTCGCGCCGGGTGTCAGCCTGGTCCAGGCACCATGAGCGTCGCTCGAAAAGACCGCTGAGTGCCCGTCTCGCTTGCAGCGTCCGCGGCCTGGCGCTAAGTCGGCGTCATGACAGAGGACGATGCACTCGTTATCGGCGCACACCGCTTCCACTCCCGGCTGATCGTCGGAACGGGCAAGTACAAGGATGTCGACGAAACACGGGCCGCCCTCGATGCCTCCGGGGCGCAACTGGTCACGGTGGCGCTGCGCCGCATCGATCTCGGCGACAAGGCAGCGGGCTCGTTGATGAGCCTGCTCCTCACCAAGCGCTGGACGGTGCTACCCAACACGGCAGGTTGCTACACCGCGGAAGAGGCCGTCCGCACCCTCCGGCTTGCGCGCGAGCTCGGCATCGCCGACCTGGTCAAACTCGAGGTGATCGGTGATCCAAAGACGCTCTACCCCGACAACGAGCAGACGCTGATCGCAGCCAAAGAGCTGATCAAAGAGGGTTTCACCGTGCTCCCGTACTGCATGGACGATCCCATCGTGTGCCGCAAGCTCGAAGACCTCGGCTGCGCGGCGGTGATGCCGTTGGCGGCCCCCATCGGTTCCGGTCTCGGCATCCGCAACCCCTACAACCTGCGCATCATTCTCGAGCAGGCGAAGGTGCCCGTGATCGTGGACGCGGGCGTGGGCACCGCGAGCGATGCCGCGGTGGCGATGGAACTTGGGTGTCAGGGGGTGCTGATGAACACCGCGATCGCCCAGGCGCGTGATCCCGTACTGATGGCCACAGCCATGAAAGAGGCGGTGAGCGCCGGTCGCCGTGCGTTCCTGGCGGGCCGGATGCCCAAGCGCCTGTACGCCAGCGCCTCCAGTCCGGAAACCGGGCTCATCGAATAGCGGTCAGGCTGCGAAGAGACCCAGGCGAGAGCATGAACGGATCCCGCGCGCACGGCTTCACCCGCAACGTGTTGCCGGCGCTGGCGTACGTCGTCGTCATTTTC